>JBBQAC010000018.1:0-32437 GCA_038315915.1 Phormidesmidales cyanobacterium | reverse complement strand
AATAGGCACGTCAGGTAAACCTGGACAAGGATATTGCGCAGCCTGAAGACGCTAGCGGACTGTGTAAGGAAGAGCGAGATAATCTGATCGCTATGCTCAACATCTAGATGATCGAGTTTGAGTCGCGGCTGCTGCCTTGCGGGCTGCATGTGGTGGGTGAGCCGCCGACGGCTGAAGAAGCGATCGCCACCCTGGTAAACATCGCCAGCCTCGACCGCCCAGAAGAGGAGAAAAAGAGCCTTCAGCGGACTGTCGCTGAGAGCATTGGTCGTGATATTGACCAGATTTATGCGAGTAGCGATCGCGGCAACCTCGAAGACGTGCAAACGCTCTACGACATAAACAGCGCCGTCCGAGCAGCAGTGGCGGCCATGGTGCGCGAGCAAATCACCGACGATGGCCGCGTGTCGATGAAGTCTGTGCTCTCTGCCTTTAACTTTGGCGGTACTAAAGCGGTCTGGACGAAAGCGCTGCATGAACTGGGCTACAAGAACATTGAGAACGATTCGCTAACGCCCTTGTTTGAATACCTCCAGTTCTGCCTGAAGCAGGTGGTTGCTGACAACGAGCTAGCCTCACTGCTGCGAGCTTTGGACGGAGAATATGTCCTTCCTGGCCCCGGCGGTGACCCCATCCGCAACCCGGACGTGCTGCCCACCGGCAAGAACATCCATGCGCTCGACCCCCAGTCGATCCCTACCTCAGCGGCAGTACAGTCGGCCAAAATCGTAGTAGATCGTCTGCTGGAACGGCAGCGAGCCGAGAACGAGGGCGCTTATCCTGAAACCATCGCTACCGTGCTGTGGGGCACCGACAACATCAAAACCTACGGTGAGTCGCTGGCGCAAATGATGTGGTTTGTCGGCGTCAAGCCTGTGCCCGACTCCCTGGGTCGGATGAACAAGCTAGAGCTGATTTCTTTAGAAGAACTGGGACGCCCTCGGATCGATGTGGTGATTAACTGCTCAGGCGTCTTCCGCGATTTGTTTATCAACCAAATGGCGCTGCTCGACCGGGCAGTGAAAATGGCGGCAGAGGCGGAAGAACCTTTGGAGATGAACTTTGTGCGCAAGCACGCTATGGCTCAGGCTGAGGAATTTGGCCTGACGCTGCGGAATGCGGCGACGCGGATTTTCTCGAATGCGTCAGGATCTTACGCGGCGAATGTGAACCTGGCGGTAGAGAACAGCAGTTGGGAAGAAGAACAAGAGCTGCGCGACATGTACCTAGCGCGGAAGTCTTTCTCTTTTAACTGCGACAATCCGGGCGTGATGGACGAGTCTCGCGGGCTGTTGGAAGCGTCGCTCAAAACAGCAGATGTGACCTTCCAAAACCTCGATTCTTCTGAGATCTCTCTCACCGATGTCTCTCACTACTTTGACTCCGACCCGACCAAGGTTGTAGCGAGTTTGAGAGATGACGGGAAAAAGCCAGCGTCATTTATTGCCGATACGACAACTGCCAATGCGCAGGTGCGATCGCTCTCCGAAACCGTCCGCCTCGACGCCCGTACCAAAATGCTCAACCCCAAGTGGTACGAAGGAATGCTCTCCAACGGCTATGAAGGCGTTCGTGAAATTTCCAACCGCCTGGTGAACACCATGGGCTGGTCGGCAACGGCTGACGCAGTAGACAACTGGGTGTATGAGGACACCAACGACACCTTCATCAACGACCCAGAAATGTGCAAGCGGCTGATGGACTTGAATCCCAACTCCTTCCGCCGAATGGTGACCACATTGCTAGAAGTGAACGGTCGCGGCTACTGGGAAACCAGCGATGAAAACATCGAGCGGCTACAAGAACTCTACGAAGAGGTCGAAAATCGGATTGAGGGCGTTGAATAAGCGCTACTACCTCAGATTCGATGGTTAACTGAAAGGGGCAGGCGAAAGTCTGTCCCTTTTTGTTCGCTATGATAGGGCTATGCTTTGATTGGCAAGCTTATGACTGTCCTGAGTCCGTCCCGACGAAGAGAAAATCCCCCGCTCAATTGGCAGCGCGCGACTTGGGATGACTATGTGCGCGTCCGCGAATATCATCGGGACTCAGAGACGCCTCGCGTCAAGTTATTTTTTTACAAACAGGCTTTACTGGTTGACGATATGGGCTGGGAGGGTATTAACCATGCAACTATACGGGAACTATTTGGATTTATCCTGCTTTTGTGGTTCAGTCAACAGCCGCAGTCTCAGGTCACTTCCTTAGGTGGCTGTCTTTTTGAGAAAGACGGTGAAGGAGCTGGCTCGCCCGACTTAGTTGTTTACGTCGGTAGTGACTATCCGAAGTGGCAACCCGGCGAGTCTCGAAAAATTAATTTGAATAGGTGGCGATCGCCCGACCTGGTAGGAGAAATCTCAGATACCACGCTAGCTTCTGATCTCGATAGAAAGAAACAACTTTACGCAGCGCTAGGAATCGCCGAATACTGGGTGATTGATGTGCGGGCTCGGCGAGTGTTTTTATTTCGGCTCGATCAGATTGGTGAGTATCAGGAAGTCAGCGAATCTGGCACCTTGACAGGATTAGGCAAATCTCTGCTAGAGGAGGCGCTTGCGCAGTTAGAGACAATGACCAACATGGAAGCGGCCAACTGGTTTCAGCAGCAGATCGCTCAGCCAGTCGAAGATGCTTAGGCGATCGCTCATCAGAATTTTGCCTGTGCTAGTGATGCCGACCGTTTTCTGGCAGAGTAAAGCCAACACTAGCGGAGTCCAGCAAGTGCTGAATGCGTATCAAAGTCGGCTGTCGAATGTTATTGTCGAAAATGTGGAGGGCGTTGTCAGCAGTCTCCTATCAGACGATATTGAAGGGTCGCGGCATCAGCGCTTCATTATGCGAATGGCCAGTGGGCATACGCTCCTGGTCGTGCACAACATTGACCTGGCTCCCCGAATCAACGGGTTGAGGGTGGGCGATCATGTCACTGTGAAAGGCGAATACGAGTGGAATGATCGCGGCGGTCTGATTCACTGGACGCATCGAGATCCACGCAGCGCCCATGAGGATGGCTGGATTAACCACGGCAGCAGGCGCTACGAGTAAGACCCAAGCGACCCATGCTGCACGATGGATCACTTGATGCTAGGTTTGAAATAAGCTTATAAGGGCTAATTCCATTTCCACGAATACGATCTCAGTGATGCTATGGACTCTAGCTTAATTTTATCTAACATACTGAACCCGCCAGTACTGTTCTTTTTTATGGGATTAGCAGCGGTGTTTTCAAAGTCAGATTTGGAAATTCCACAGCCCATTCCCAAGCTGTTTTCGCTTTATTTACTATTTGCTATCGGCTTTAAAGGTGGCCATGAACTGCACGAGAGCGGCTTCACTTCTGAAGTCGCCTCTGCGCTAATTGCAGCCGTGATCGTGGCAGCGGTCGTCCCGATTTATTCCTTTTTCATCTTGCGGCTGAAGCTAGATATTTATAACGCAGCAGCGATCGCCGCTACTTACGGTTCTATCAGCGCCGTTACGTTTGTCACAGCAAGCTCTTTCTTAGACCGGCTAAATGTTGACTTTGGCGGCCACATGGTCGCAGCACTGGCCCTGATGGAATCGCCTGCCATCATTGTCGGGTTGTTGTTGGTGCGAATTTTTGCCAACCGCACAACGGTTGAAGGCGATTGTGAAAAAGAAGCCTTTAACTGGGGTGAAGTACTCCGCGAATCTTTTCTCAACGGATCGGTTTTTTTGTTGATTGGCAGTTTGTTAGTGGGCTTGGTGACGAGTAAACAGGGTTGGGATAGCCTTGAGCCTTTTACCGGCGAAATGTTTTACGGTGTTCTCACGTTCTTTTTACTGGATATGGGGTTAGTGGCAGCGCGGCGCTTTCAAGATCTGCGTAAAGGCGGTTCTTTTTTGATTGGTTTTTCGGTTTTGATGCCGGTGCTGAATGCGATTGTGGGAATTGCGATCGCTGCTCTGCTGCAAATGACCGCTGGTAATGCCTTACTGTTTGCTGTGCTGTGCGCCAGTGCCTCTTATATTGCGGTGCCAGCAGCCATGCGAATGACCGTTCCAGAAGCGAATCCCAGCCTGTACATCTCAATGGCGCTAGCGCTTACCTTCCCGTTTAATATCATCATCGGCATCCCTATTTACTTCCAGATTATTCAACGCTTTTGGAATTGAACGTTGAAGATTGCCCTTTTGTCGCACTTAAAGTTGTTCCAGGACATTTGAAAGTATGAACCCAGTCAAACGTCTCGAAATAATCGTCTCTTCTAGAGAGATGCATATTGTTCTCGACCAGCTAGATGCAGCCGGTGACCAGGGCTATTCTGTAATGCGAGATATCATTGGCAAAGGCAACGGCGGCAGAGTCTCAGACGAATTCGACTTCGCGGCCACTACGCTGAGCAACGTCTACATTCTTTCGTTTTGCACTGAAGCGCAAATAGATCCCATTCTGGAGCGGCTGACGCCGTTGCTAAAGAAATTTGGCGGCGTTTGTTACGTGTCTGATTCGCTGAAAGTATAGCTGAACCTGTCGGCAAAGAGGCACAAAAAAACGGTCAATATCTAGCCTGGTCGCTATGATATTGACCGCGAAGCGAAGCCTACTCGTGTCAGGGACTAGATGGCTACATCGCCACGACGACGGAGCATCACAGCGCCACCAGCAAGACCCATCAAAGCCAGCGCTGCGTTTGTCCCTGGTTCTGGTACTGAGGCCGTATCGTTATCGGCAACAATCTCTCCTGCTGCGACTGGTAGTACCGCGAGATACCCGCCGTCGCCATTGACTTCACCAGGAGTGCCGCTACCGATACCCGGTGCGACCGTTCTGCCGTGAAGAACCACTTCACGGAACGTCAGCGGCATCAGATCGGCAGATGTAAAGCGCTGACCGGTCGCTCTGTCCATTATTCCGAAAATGCTGGGATCGCTGAGGTCGTAAGTAGTTGTGACGCTGGCGTTGCCGTCAGGGGTGTTGATAGTCGCCAGCGGCAAGATAATCGGGCCATAGAGTGGGAAGCCTTCGCCTAACTCAACAAACCCATCGCCGTCGCTATCATTAGCGATTGTAGGCGACATTGAGTCAGCAATTTCGCCAGAGGGACTAAACAAGCCGTGAATGTGCTGCACATGGTCTTGGTTGGGTTCCAGTCCGGTCGCATTCGTTGTGACCGTCAGCGTTCCTAAATCGTCAGCAAGGTCGATCAGGACGGTTCCAGAAACACCGGAGCCACTGAGAGAACCGATATCAGCTCTGAACATAGCCGCCTTTGCTGTGGCCGCCGAGAATCCCAGTATGGAGATACTGAGCAAAAGGATTTTGGAAAGATGTTTCATAGGAGTTATCTTCAGGGGATGAATGTTTGATTTAGAGTAAGTACTGACGAAAAGATGCACCGTCTTTTAACAGCGTGAAGCACAGCAAAAAACAAGCGCTTTCGCCGATTTTCACAGGTCAATCTTCGAGAATATTGAGCTGAAGTTAGGACAGTGAGTACTAATCCTAACAACTGCGGTTGATGCCTACCTTAGTCAGCCGCTCAAAAAGTGAACAGTTCAAAAAGTGCTCATTTTTTGTTCATTCTGGGTAGATCCATCAAAAGGTATAGGTGATCTGTTTTCAACGTGTTGTGAAGCGAGGCTGAATTGAATTTATTTGCCAATGCAGAACCGGCTAAAGATTTCATCGAGCATAGATTCTGTCATTTCTTCGCCGGTGACTTCGCTCAGGGCATGGATGGCTGAGCGCAGGTCAATCGTCCAAAAATCTAATGGGAGTTCGGCTTGAATGGTGGCTCGCACTTGAGAAATTGCCTGTTCTGCCCGCATCAGCGCTGCTGCCTGCCTGTGGTTAATTGCAATATCAGTATCGGCAGCGACCAGGTTGCCGCTGCGAACTGCGCTAAGAATGGCTTGCTCTAAGGCGTCAATTCCTTGAGACTGAGCAGCCGCCGTATAAACAGTGGGTGCGCTTGGCAGCTTGTTTGCTGTTACCGCGTTCTCTTTCTCTAGTAAATCTGTTTTATTCACCACCAAAATATGAGGCTTGCTGTTGATTTGCGCGTATAGCGTTTGTTCGGCGTAGCCCCATCCCAGGGTGGCATCGATGGTTAGCAATACCAGGTCAGCCGACTGAGCAGCAGACTGAGACCGGGCAATGCCAATTTTCTCGACTTCATCTACCGATTCGCGAATGCCTGCGGTGTCGAGTACCTGGATCGGAATACCGCCGACGATAAGCTGCGATTCGACAACATCGCGGGTAGTGCCCGGAAGATTGGTGACGATCGCTCGATCGCTCCGACTCCAGGCATTCAATAGGCTCGATTTGCCCACATTCGGCTGGCCGATGATCGCCACTTTGACCCCTGAGCGCAGCAGTTCGCCTTGGCGGGCAGTCGCTAGAATATCGGCGATTTGGGACTGGATGGTGTGCAGTTGTGATCGCACCCCCCCTTCATCCAGCGGCGGTAAATCATCAGCAAAATCAACCCGCGCCTCGATTTCTGCAAGTACATCCAAACACTCGGCCCGCAACTGGCGAATGGCCCCGGCTAGCTTACCGCGAATGCCCATTAGTGCTGTTTGCGCCGCCTGCGGCGATTGTGCGCCGACCAGATCGGCAACGCCCTCTGCCTGGGTCAAGTCCAACCGCCCGTTCAAGAAAGCTCGCAGCGTAAATTCTCCTGGCTGGGCTAAGCGCGCGCCCTGCTGCACACAGAGCTGCAACACCTGCTGCACCGCCATAATACCGCCGTGACAGTGAAACTCCACCACGTCTTCACGCGTGTAGGAACGCGGCGAATACATCAGCAAAAGCAGCGCTTCATCGATCAGCTGGTGCGTCTCTGGCGTGCGGATATAGCCATAGAGAATGCGGTGGCTCTCCCACACTTGCTGGCCGGGCGCATCGAAAAGCTGCTGGGCGATCGCAATCGCGTCCACCCCCGACAGCCGCACAATGCCTACACTGCCTTGCTGCGGCACGATGGCTGTGGCGATCGCCACAATCGTTTCTGCCTGATAAATATGTTGAGTCAATACCCGGTTGGCCAGTTGTAATATCTCTTTCGGTTCCATTCAATCATACGCAATCTCGATGACACCCCCACTACAAAGCAAGTTCAGAGGTAACGTAGCCTAAGTAGAGTTGTAAACGACAAAGAGAAGTTGCCTGCTTTGTAATGTCACCGTGAACTAACCCGCTTTGCCCCGAAGCCCTGAGACATCGCGATAAAATGAGGCTAAATGGGTAGATACCCCGAAGGGACAGATATCTCTTTGGTCGCCTGTCAAAAGGTAGACCAGGATGCCACACTTGAAAAAGCGGTCAGCGAGTCACTGAAAATTCATGTCAGATCCCCCTTCCAAACACAACGCTGCTGGCAAGATTGCACATACGATAGAACCGCCTACTTACCGGGCTTCTGACTGTTCCGACCAGCCGTCAGGCCAGCCTTGCTCAACCGTTGATCGGCCAGGTGATCAATCGCCAGAAAAACCCAAAGCAGCCCAGAAACGCTTACCTAGCTGGCTGTATAGCCGAAGATCTGGCAGGGCCGCTCGGCGATCGCTCCCTGAAAACTTCTTTCTCAAGCGGTTAGACACCCTCTATTGGAAAAGAGTACTGCGCTACCTGTACATTCGTTTCTTACGGATGCGGGGTAGCCCGACTGCGATCGCCCGGGGTGTTGCTGCCGGTGTATTTGCCGGATCTTTCCCCTTGCTCGGCTTTCAAACGCTGATCGGCGTTGCGATTGCGGCGCTAGTCGGTGGCAACAAAGTCGTGGCGGCGGCCAGTACCTGGATCAGCAACCCCCTCACCTATCTGCCGCTGTTCGCACTCAACTTTCACATTGGTCGCCTGCTGTTACGTCTGCCACCGACAACGGTGCTACCGCTTGCCTCTGACCACTTGAACGACTGGATGGCTATGGGACTGGATGTCGCCGCTGCGCTCATGCTGGGTTCTTGTGTGGTGGGGCTGATTGCCAGTGTTTTAGGCTACTACCTGGGGCTTACAATTGCTCAACGGGTAAGAACGGCGAGGGGTCGGTGAACTCAATCAGCCCGTAGCGGGTTTGCGCGGGTCATTAAGACTCATCGGCAAAATCGGCGGTTACTAAAACTGAAACCTGCCTTTTAATGTGGCTACAGGTTTGTAGGCTAATAGGTGTTGATCTACGCCTTAAGGTTGAATAACCAATATGTCAAAATATTTTCCAGCTCGCCGCTGGATTCGCTCGATTGCTGTAGCCAGTCTTGTCCTAGCGCCAGTCACTGGCTGTACCCTACTTTCCCAATCCGCGATCGCACAATCTATGCAACTAATGCCTGAACGAACGCTCAGCGTGACCGGGGAGGGCGTGCGCGCGATTCCAACCACGCTGACTCAGGTGAGCTTGGGCGTCACAGTGGATGCAAAAACCGCCGAGGCCGCGCAGCAGCAGGCCGCTGAGCAGTCTACGGCGGTGATTGAGTGGGTGCGATCGCAAAACGTCGAAAAGCTCGAAACTACCGGCATTTCGCTCTCCCCCCAGTACGACTACACCGATAACCGGCAGGTACTCAGAGGCTACCAGGCGACCAACACCATCAGCTTTAGAGCGCCGACTGCGAGTGCCGGAGCAATCATTGACGAAGCCGTCCGCGTGGGCGCGACCCGAATTGACGGCGTCAGCTTTGTCGCTGAGGACGAGGCCATTGCAGTTGCTCGTCAGCAAGCTTTAGAAGCCGCTGTCGAAGACGCACAGGCCCAAGCAGATACCGTGCTCACAGCTCTGGGCCTGTCGCGTCAGGAAGTGGTCAATATTTCCATCGGTTCGCTCAGCGCGCCGCCGCCGCCCGGCCCCGTATTTGCAGAGGCTCGGGCTGTTTCAGCCGATAGTGCCAGCACGCCAATTGTCGGCCAGGAACAGGAGATCACGGCTCAAGTCACCCTGTACATTCGCTACTGACCCGATTGAGGCCGATCAGTCTATGTATTGCACGACGTCCTCAGTTTCGTAGCGCACTTTTGCGAGGTCGGCGTACTTGTCATCTTCTGCGCGGTAGCCTGCTGCGCAGAGTACGGTGGCCGCGTAGCCTTGCTCAGGCAGGCCCAGTATCTCATCAAACTTAGCGGGGACGAAGCCTTCCATCGGACAGGCATCCACGCCCAGCAGGGCGGCGCTGTACAGGAAGAAGCCGAGGGCAATGTAAACCTGTTTGGCTGACCAGCTATCGGGCTGGAGCGGGTAGGGTGGCTCCTTGAGATAGCCCTTGATCATATTTTCGAGCCCTTCAAGCTGACCTTTGGGCATGTTGCGCACTTCGGCAACGCGGTCGATATAAGGCGCGACATCACCCGCATTGATATTCGTTTTGATCGCCAGTACCACTAAGTGAGAAGCCTCGACGATTTGAGACTGATCCCAAGCATGGGGCAACAGTTGCTGCCTGAGGTCAGGATTGCGAACGACAAAAAACTTCCACGGCTGCAACCCAAAAGAAGAAGGAGCCAGTATCAAGCTTTGCTCTAGAGCATGCCAAATGTCGTCTGGAATTTTCTTGCTAGGGTCAAACTTTTTGGTCGCGTAGCGGGATTTAAGCGGTTGAATTATCTGCTCTGCTGTCAGGTCGAGATTGTCCATAGATATAAAAAAGCGGTAAAAGCTGTCTCAACTATGGCAGATCTTCAAGTTTGGACGAATCCTTCAAAGGGTCTCTATTGCCCGTGCGATCTTGAATAAAATATCTCCAAGGACGCTATAGCCGCCTATCCTATCTCGCGGTTCCACAGAAATTCCGTCACCTCAGAGATACCTGTCTTCAGGTGACGACGGAACGTACTAAAAGGAAGATCCAGTGCTTCGGCGGCTTGTTCTTGAGTAGGGGCAGGCTGCAAATAAGTGCGATGTAAGGCGCGGTAATACTTGGCCTGCTTAGGCGTAGCCTTGAGCGTATCGGCTGCTGCCAAAATCAAAAACCGTAACGCTTCAGTGCGATCAGTAGATTCGGCTTCTGGGCCGGTGCAGGCCTTAATGACGAGACGCGATCGCACCAGCAAATTGTCAGCTAGCGCCTCCGTCTGCGTAAACTTTTGCAGCGCGGATCGCACTGCCTCTTCAAAATCAGGCTGGCTTAACACCACCACTGCTGTTTCTACCGGTTCAGGCTCTGCTAGCGGTGTCATCTCACGCTGTGCGAGCAGCGCCTGCCAGTCAGAGGGAGACACGACCCGCCAATCATGGCCATACACCCCGTAGGTGTGATCCTCCACCGTAAAATCAGTTGCCGGTAGCCGGGTTAAGTCAGCGTAGGCAAACATATCTTTCCAGGCGTCCGGCTGCGCGCAGGAGAAAAAGGTAAAAGCCAGATTGCTGGCCGCATGATGGTGCTGTACAAACGTGATAAAAATCAAGCTCTGAGTCGGCGAAACGGCCTGATAGGTATCCTTAGCCATCCAAAAGCGAAACATTACCGCCAACTCGCTCGGCCTCAAAGGGGCATGCTGCTGCAAATAGTGCCAGGCTGACAGGGTTGCAGGATCAATCTGAATGGCTTCTATATTGGCCTCGCTCAGCGTTACTTTGCTGACAAAGCCTGCGGGCTGCTGCTGAGCGTCTCGAAAGACCAGTATCCCTTCCGGCTGCTGCTCTATCCAGTAGGCCGCCAGTGCCGCCGCCGCCTTACCCTCCCAGGCTCTCACCATTGACAGTAGCTCGGGGACATCGCTAGTCCGCAGCTCAGTGACTTTCAAGCTGCTGGTTTCTTGCCAGGTAAAGTTAGGACGAATGGCCGAATTGTCTCGATGTAAGAAAATGTAGTCGAATAGGACACGATGCTGTTCGGCCCCCTGGGTTTTGCTGAGGCGATCACTGTAATATTCTCGCGCCCTGGCATGTAACAGCGCATACCAGTCCGGCACCCGCCAGCGCATGTCAGCAATCAAAACCTCTCGCACCACATCGTGCGGAAACAGCCCTACCGACTGCGACTCAATAAAAGACAGCTTTCTGAGCCAGTCAAACAGGTCGTGGCTATCGGGCTGATCGAGCAGGTGTGAGAGCAGCGACTCGCTCAGAGACTGCACGCAGGCGCAGGCTTCAATCGCCTGACGATGGCGCGTACTGGGCACCCGCTCAACAAACTTTTCAAGCAGTATCTTGACCAGATCGGGCGAGGCTTCAGGCTGAAACGAAAACGTTTGGCTCGTCGTTTGGCCCTGAGCAAAAATATCGGCTACCAGCGATAGCGCCAGCGGATGGCCGTGAGTAAAGGCCAAAATAGCCTCGTGCTGAGCCGCCGGTACCTGCCGCTGGCTTAAGTAGCCCTGACTCTCCTCAGGCCGAAAGTTGCGCAAAGGCAGGGTGTCGATCACCGCCTGCCAGCCCGCATCAATTTGCCAATCGGTGGCGGGTGGCTGCCGCCCAGCCAGCACTACCAGCGCCCGGTCAGGCAGCTCAGGCATGAAGTTCTGATGTAGCCAGTTGTCCAAAGCCGCTAGCTGTTCGTAGGTATCGACAAATAAGACATACCGACCCGGCTCAGACCGATTGAGCGCAGCCGTCATCGCCTCATAAACGTCAGCTGTCGGCTCAATTCTCATCGCCGACCGCAGCGCGCTCAAAAATGAATCTGGGACTGCCTCAATCTGCCGGGCATCGATTCTGGCATAGGGAATAGCCGCGATCTCGCAGTGGCGCATCAGTGCCTGCATAAGCGTTGTCTTGCCGACGCCCCCAGGGCCAAAAATATGCCACAGACAAAACGGAAGATTTGCTGACAGCAGGGCGCTTTGAAACTTTGACAGTTCTGCCGCTCTGCCAATGAACTGCTTTGCTCTTTCTGCTTGCAACCGGGCCGCGAGGTTTGTCGCCATACGTTAGCTTGCTGCTATCTATCTGTAACAGTGACTGTTCTCAATTTATGACTATTAGAGTAGCGTTCTGAAGCTCAGTTCCACCACTCATTTTGTGCACAATTCAGTAGTCCAACGCATTCGCCGCTCAGTCCGGGGTCATAGAATAAGAGTCAGTATTTAAGCGTACACGTGATGCCAATCAAAGTCCGGCAGCTAAAGTCCGGTGGCTTTGGGCCGTGTGGCAATGTCTAGAGAGACTGTGTAGCTAAGGTGATGCAGAAAATATGCTGGGACAGACACTTGCTGAACGCTATCGGCTCACGCGCATCTTAGGGGCCGGTGGATTTGGTCAAACCTACCTGGCGACAGATATTAAGCAAAGCCACCAGCCTCAATGTGTGGTTAAGCAGCTTAAGCCTGCTAGCCAGGACGCTAAGTTTTTGAGCCTGGCCCGGCGACTATTTGAGACGGAGGTCAAAACGCTGAGGCGGCTAGGCTTTCATCGGCATATTCCTGGCCTAATCGATTCATTTGAAGAAGATAGCGAGTTTTACCTCGTTCAAGAATTTATTGACGGTCAGTCGCTAGAAGCAGAGATTAAGCAGGTTGGACGGTTTACTGAGGCTGAGGCGGTTGCCTTACTGAAAGATGTTTTACCCATACTCAGCTTTATTCATGAGCATCATGTCGTGCACCGCGACCTCAAGCCGGATAACCTGATTCGCCGCCAAGATACGGGTGAGATGGTGCTGATCGACTTTGGGGCGGTCAAGGAGATTCGCACGCGGGTGATCACCGGTGAGCAAACGTCGCTGACGATTGGAATTGGCACTCAGGGCTACACGCCTAGCGAACAGCTCTCTGGCAAGCCGTGCTACAGCAGCGATGTGTATGCGCTGGGCATGACCACCATTCACGCCCTGACGGGGCGATCGCCCATCGATCTCCCCGACGCGCTGGGCAGCCTGGATCCTTGCTGGCAGGAATATGCTGAGGTGAGTCCGGGGCTGGCGATTCTGCTGGGTAAAATGACCCGCCACTACATCTATCAGCGCTATCAGAGTGTAGAAGCGGTGCAGCACGACCTCGGCAGGCTAGCTGAGCTACCGGCTGAAGCAGCGGCTGAAGCGGGACTAAAGACAGGGGATGCCGCTATCCTGCGCTGGCACATGGACAACAGGGCAAAAGTGCTGACGGTGGCGATCGCGACCGCAGTGACCAGTGCGTTGGTTCTAGGTCTGCGGCAGATCGGGGCTTTTGTTCCCAGCGAGCTAGCCGTTCACGACGGGCTCGTCAATGCCCAGGCCGATGTCGGGCCAGACCCTCGGCTGCTAATTGTAGAGATTACAGAAGCCGACCTGCGATCGCTCTCTTTAGCAACGCCCACAGATGAATCTGTCGCGACCGTCATCAATAACTTGCAGCCGTATCAGCCCGCCAGAATTGGCCTGGATTTGCTGCGCGATTTGCCTTACGACCCTGGCAATGAGGCCCTACTCCAGAGCCTGAAAGCACCCAACGTAACGACTGTTACTCAGCTCAGTGATGGCAGCGGCAGCGAGATGATTCCGCCGCCGCCGGGGACGCCGCTCAAACAAATCAGCTTTAACAACATTCTGGTCGATCCCGACTTTCGCGTGCGACGGGCGCTCATGCTGGGCCTTTTAGACGAGGCGGCGATACCTGCCAGCAATCAAAACTCAGGTGACCCCGTGGACAACAGCGCGGTTAGCGGGGCACCCCAACCGGTGTGCTCTTTGGGCGTTGAGTTAGCCCTTCGCTATCTCGAAGCGTATCACCATATCATGCCCGAGGGCGGCGACATCTTAAGCCTGAACGGCGTGCGCTTTGACCCGATCAGCGCGACATTCGGGGGTTACCAAAAGGCCGATGTCTCCGGCTATCAGATGTTCATGCGCTACCGCTCTCCCCAATCAGTTGCCGTTCGACTGGACTTTATTGATGTGCTTAACAACAACTTCGACCCGGCGCTGGTCAAAGATAAGCTCGTGCTGATTGGCGCGACGGCAGGCAGCAGCCGTGATTTGTTCCTGACGCCTTACAGTACGGGCGATCGCCAGCAAATGCCTGGTGTCGTATTGCAAGCTCAGGTTGCCAGCCAAATACTCTCGGCTGTGCTGGATGGCGATCGCCTGCCCTGGATCTGGCCAGATTGGGCAGAAGTCGTCTGGATTGTGACCTTGACTGGCGCGGGCAGTAGCCTGATGGTGCTCACGCAGCGAGGACTGGCTTTAATTGCCTTTGGCACCGGCGGTCTGGTGATTACTGGCGGGGTCAGTATTGCTTGCTTTATGGCAGGCGGGTGGGTGCCTGTCGTTGCGCCGATGAGCGCCTTTTTCCTGGCGGCAGCGAGCGTGCGGATCAGCAAAAGCTATCAACGACGACACTGGGAAGCACACCAATAAAAGCGCCGTCTATCGCACTTACAGAGCGGTTTGCATGGCTTGAACCAACCCACTAATCAGTGGCCCGAGTACCAGTGCTGGCAAGAAGGCGGCGACGTGGATCTTTCCGACCTCTAGCAAATTTAGCCCTAACCCTAGCAGCATAATGCCGCCAATGCCCGTGACCAGCATGATGCCAGGAGCCGTAGTGGGGTCGGGAATCGCCTGCCCTAGCACACTGGCTAGCAGTGACAGCCCGCCCTGATACGCCAGAATAACCAGCACCGAAAATCCGACGCCGATGCCATAAGTGCCCGTCAGCGCAATGGAAACGAGCCCATCCATGGTGCTCTTAACCACCAGAATAGTGTTATCTCCCAGCAGGCCGTTGTTGAGACTGCCCAGAATGGACATGGGGCCAATGCAAAAAAGCAGACTGGCGGCGACAAAGCCTTCAGTAAAGCGACTGCCGCCTCTAAAACGGGCTTTCAGCCAGTCACCCAGTAACATCATCTGTTTTTCCAGTTGCCACCACTCACCGAGCAATCCACCAATAGCCAGCGATATCAATGCCAGAATCACGCCCTCTACGCCGCCAGACTTTGCCGCCGACAAGTCCTGCGCCATCGAGAGGCCGATAAAAATGGTCGTGAGCCCCATCGCCTGGGTGATAATCACCCGCATTTTTGGTGAGAGCTGATTGCGCAACAAGAGCCCGCAGCCTGTGCCGAGAAGCACGAGAGCGATGTTAATCCAGGTGCCGCTGGTCTTTGCCCAAAAAGTTAGCATTTTAGAAGATTGCGCTGTTTAGTTTGTGATTTGGCAATAAACGATGCCTCTGCGCCCAGCGTTATTGTCGCTTTATTTTGCGATCGCTGGTTATCATAACGAGTAGTGAAATCGCTTAAAAGTGAGGAAATGCAGTGGGTAAGCCATCGGTGAGTTTGATTCGAGCAGATAGCTATGAACTGGCGGCTTTGCAGCAGCATTTGGTCGCTTTGTTAGCACCGATGGGTGGGATAGAGCGCTTTGTGAAACCGGGCGATCGCGTCCTCCTTAAGCCCAACCTCCTCACTGGCTCCCGCCCCACCAAAGAATGCACTACTCGCCCCGAAATCGTCTACTGCGTCGCCAAAATGGTGCAGGCGGCAGGCGGTGAACCCTTTTTGGGCGACAGTCCGGCCTTTGGTACAGCTCGCGGCGTGGCCGAAGCGAATGGCTTACTGGCCTGGGCCGAGAGGGCGAATCTGCCGATTGTAGAAATGCACGGCAAGCGCTATCCCATTGAGGGCGATGATTTTGATAATCTTTTACTGTCTAAAGAGGCGATGGAAGCTGACGTCGTGATCAACCTGCCGAAGGTCAAGTCGCATGTACAGCTCACGATTACGCTGGGCGTGAAAAATCTGTTTGGCTGCGTTCCGGGCAAAATGAAAGCCTGGTGGCATATGGAAGCCGGTAAAGACAGCGAGCGCTTCGGCACCATGCTGGTAGAAACGGCCCGCGCCATATCGCCCGAACTGACCATTATTGACGGCATTGTTGGCCATGAAGGTAACGGCCCGATCAATGGCGAACCGAAAGCGCTCGGCATATTGGGTGCTTCTGACAACGTGTTCGCGCTAGATCGGGCGATGATCGAGATCTTGGGCATCGCGCCTGATCGCGTACCGACGGTCGCGCAAAGTCAGCGATTGGGTATGTGCCCGCAGCTTTCCGCCATTCAGTTTCCGCTGTTGCAGCCCGCTGAGCTAACAGTCGTCGATTGGCAGCTTCCTGAAAAACTTATGCCAATTGACTTTGGCGCACCGAGAGTACTGCGCTCCACATTCAAGCATCTATATATCCGATTCATCAAAGAGCCGATGGCTGCCTATGCCACTCGTTAGGGTGCGTTCTGGCTGATGGAGTGCGTTCTGGCTGATAGGAAGACTGCTCAATGAGTGTGAAGAAGACGGAACGAGAAAAGATGCTGGCGAATGAGCTGTATCTGGCATCCGACGACGAACTGATAAGACTGCACGCTGCCGCCCGCCGTCTGCTCCATGCTCACAACACTTCTCTGCCGGACGAAATAGATCAGCGCAAAGATATCATGATCCGCCTCTGGGGTGAACTAGGTGCCGATTTTGTCATCAAGCCGCCTTTTTATTGTGATTATGGCTGTCATATTTTTGCGGGCGATCGCTTGCTCATCAACTACGACTGCACTATTTTGGACTGCCATACGGTGCACTTAGGAAACGATGTCCTGATCGGCCCCAAAGTGCAAATCTACACAGCCTATCACCCGACCACTCCTGAGCTAAGGCTGTCGGGCAAAGAACTGGCAGCACCGATATCTATTGGTGATAACGTCTGGCTGGGCGGCGGTGTAATTGTTTGCCCAGGTGTTTCTATCGGCTCGAATGTCACCATCGGCGCAGGTAGCGTAGTGACAAAAGACGTCCCGAGTAATGTCGTTGCAGTGGGCAATCCTTGCCGGGTACTGAGAGCAATCTAAATCTGCTACGTCTGTATACCCAAAAAACATCGGCAAGCGGTCAGGTGAGCACTTGCCGATGTTTTTCTCTGTTGCTCGCTTGGCGGCTGAGCGGACGATTAGCCTTTCAGCCTTGGATTAACTTCTTTGGCCATGCCTTTAAAGGGTGCTAGGCTCGGGCCCGGTCGACGACGGCTACCGTTGGAAGTGGGCATCAGATAGTCAGTGGCAAAGTTGTGAGGGCCGTCGGGGACT
Organism: Phormidesmidales cyanobacterium; assembly: GCA_038315915.1. Lineage (GTDB taxonomy): Bacteria > Cyanobacteriota > Cyanobacteriia > Phormidesmidales > Phormidesmidaceae > Phormidesmis. The sequence goes on along the minus strand of JBBQAC010000018.1, from coordinate 15,486 downwards.
ACGTTGCCTTCGCTATCAGTCTTTTTGCTGGTAGCGGCGATCGCTTCCACAATAATTTCCTCTGGCGATCGCTCTTTAGGCTTGGTCGGTGCAGCGGTGTCCGTCGCAGCGGTGTCCGTCTGCTCAGCACCGTTTTCGCTGGCTCCCTTTGCCGACTTTGTAGCAGCAGCCTTCTTAGCGGGTACTTTCGCCTTCTTTTTCGCTGTCTTCTTAGTCTTATCGGCGACTGACTCAGCTTTATCGGTCGCATCGCCGGTCACTGACTGAACCTTGTCAACCACGTCAGCAGAGACCTCTTTGGCCGTTTTGACCGCGACTTTAGCCGTTTTGGCAGCTACAGCCTTTACGTTTTCTACGCTTTCTTCAGCAGCGTCGTCCAGCTCTAAAAAATACTTTTCTTTGCCGACTCCCAGAGTCCTACCGATTGTCTCGAATATTCCACCAATCATGGCAACTTCACCAGTTATGTTCTCTAAAAGTTATGACAGTCCGCTCAGCGATGCTCAGCCGACCCCTATTCAATTATTGATTTTCGCCGCCAGGCAAAGCAAGACAGCGTTACTTCTGTTTACAAAGTTTTTCATCAGCGCCTACGGATAAGCAATCTTTCGACCCAAAAAAAGCAAAAAGCGCCTAGAGAAGCCTTTTCTCTGGGCGCTTTCCTTTTACGAAGCTCAACAGCAGATCGCTTAGTCAGCCGCTGAAATCAGCTCGCGCTTCTCTTCAGTAGCAGAGGAGGTCACTACGACCTTATTGTCCTCGCCGATATCGACAACAGCGGTGCTGCCATCTTTAATCCTGCCTGAGAGAATTTCCTCAGCTAAACTGTCTTCCAGCAGTCGCATGATCGCACGACGTAGGGGTCTTGCGCCGTAGCTGGGGTTGTAGCCCTCTTCGACCAGCCTGTCTTTGAACTTCTCGGTCACTTCCAGCCTGATGCCCTGCTCTTCCAGTCGGCCAAAGACCTCCTTGAGCAAGATGACAGAGATTTCTTTGACTTCATCCTTGGTGAGCTGGCGGAAGACGATAATCTCGTCAAGCCGGTTCAAGAATTCTGGGCGGAAGTACTGCTTCAGCTCTTCGTTCACCAGCGAGCGAATGCGGTTGTACTGCGACTCTGCCTGGTCGGCTTCAAGCTCAAAGCCGAGACCGCCGCCACCTTTCTCAATCACCTTAGAACCGATGTTCGAGGTGAGAATGAGCAGCGTGTTCTTAAAGTCCACCGTGCGGCCCTTAGCATCGGTCAGGCGACCGTCTTCCAGGATTTGCAGCAGCATGTTGAACACGTCGGGGTGAGCCTTTTCAATTTCGTCGAAAAGTACCACGGTGTAAGGGCGGCGACGAACAGCTTCGGTGAGCTGACCGCCTTCGTTGTAGCCGACATATCCTGGCGGTGAGCCAATCAGCTTAGAAACTGTATGGCGCTCCATAAATTCGGACATGTCAAGGCGAATCATGGCCTCTTCTGCACCGAAGAAGTAAGCCGCTAGGGATTTGGCAAGTTCGGTCTTACCGACACCCGTAGGGCCGGAGAATACGAAGCTAGCAATCGGTCGGTTGGGGTTTTTAAGGCCAACACGGGCTCGGCGAATCGCCTTAGAGATGGCTCTGACGGCTTCGTCCTGACCGATTAAGCGCTGGTGAAGCACATCTTCCATGTGCAGCAGCTTTTCAGTTTCGCTCTCGGTGAGCTTCTGAACGGGTACACCTGTCCAAGAGGCGACAATGTGAGCGATGTCCTCTTCGGTTACTTCAGGCGAAGCTTCCTTGGGGTTCTCTTCGTCTTCAGTCTTTTTGTTCTGAGCGATCGCCCGAATCTCAGACTTAATCTCCATCTCGCGATCGCGCAGTTCTCCGGCTTTGTCAAAGTCCTGAGAGCGCACGGCGTTGTCTTTGTCCTTCAGTACCTGGCGCAGCTCTTTATCAAGCTCTTTGGCCGCTGGGGGCAGTTGGGAGTTGAGCAGGCGCACCCGTGAACCGGCTTCGTCAATCAGGTCAATCGCCTTGTCCGGTAGGAACCGGTCTGCGATGTAGCGATCAGAGAGCTTAGCCGCTGCTTCCAAAGATTCGTCCAAAATCTTTAGCTTGTGGTGCTGCTCATAGCGATCGCGCAACCCGTGCAGAATCTCAATAGTTTCTTCGACACTGGGTTCGCCTACCATTACCGGCTGAAAGCGTCGCTCTAAAGCGGCATCACGCTCGATATGCTTGCGGTACTCATCGAGCGTAGTCGCCCCAATACATTGCAGCTCACCTCGGGCCAAGGCTGGCTTCAAAATATTGGCCGCGTCAATTGCGCCCTCTGCCGCGCCCGCCCCAATCAGCGTATGCACCTCGTCAATCACCAGAATGACATTCGCCGCAGAGCGAATCTCATCCATAATTTTTTTCAGGCGCTCTTCAAATTCACCGCGATACTTGGTACCGGCGACTAGCAAACCAATGTCTAAGGTCACTACCCGCTTATCTTCCAATATGTCGGGAATGTCACCGTTGCCGATGCGTTGGGCTAAGCCTTCGGCGATCGCCGTCTTACCCACACCGGGTTCACCGATGAGGACAGGGTTATTTTTGGTGCGCCGACCCAAAATCTGGATGACGCGCTCAATTTCTTTCTGACGACCGACGACAGGATCGAGCTTGCCGTCTGCGGCCATTTGCGTGAGGTTGGAGCCAAACTCATCGAGCGTAGGCGTTTTGGTACGGCCCTGACTGCTGCCGCCACCAGATACTTCAGCGGTTTCGCCCAGCATCCGAATCACTTGGGTGCGCACCTTGGAAAGGTCAACACCTAAGTTTTCCAAAACGCGAGCGGCAACGCCTTCACCTTCTCGGATTAATCCGAGGAGCAAATGCTCAGTGCCGATGTAATTGTGCCCTAGCTGCCTAGCTTCTTCGAGCGATAGCTCTAAAACACGCTTAGCTCGGGGAGTAAATGGAATTTCAACGGCGACGAAACCAGAGCCACGACCAATAATTTTCTCAACTTCAATGCGAGCGTCTTTTAAGTTGACCCCCATTGACTTGAGCACTTTGGCAGCGACCCCAGTCCCTTCCCCAATCAGTCCTAAGAGAATTTGCTCTGTGCCAACGAAGTTGTGCCCGAGGCGGCGGGCCTCTTCTTGAGCGAGCATGATGACCTTAATGGCCTTTTCTGTGAAGCGTTCAAACATGGCGGTATTCCATCACCTGCTGTGGGCTGGTTAGGCTGATTCTAGCACAGCAAAATTTCGGAGGCGGCGGGCGGTATTCACTACCCGTCAAGGAAACTGACCTGTGGGCCACCTAATGATCTGCTTTTGGCTATTTTAAATACAGTGCTGTTTCAAGTGCATAAAATGACGCTTTATTCACTTCAATCGCAGATAAATTTTTATTGAGCGGCATGTCAAGGCGTACTGACATTTGGGCTGATAAAGCAAATGGAAATGTCGGGTGATGCCGGGTCTTATCAGCAGAGGAAATGCCCGTGCGGCGGGCATTTTAGCTTGTCTTAAGAACGGTGCCCCTCAAAACGGGATCAGTATTTATCGGGATTACGAAGGCGATGGCAGAAAAACATGCTGACCGTGGGTGATGATTCGGGCGATCGCGTCCTTTTGATATTCGCCAAGCTGGGTCAGAGTGTCCTCATGCTGCAAGCCGCTGCGCCAGAGTATATGCGCATTTTCACCGTCAGCGTAGTAGCGTTTGCGAATGCCCGCTGCTTTGAAGCCAAATTTTTCGTAGAGTTTGAGGGCTTTGTGATTGGAAGCGCGCACTTCTAAAGTGGCTCGGGTCAGCCCCCGCCGCTGTCCGTACAGTAATAGCTGTGCTAACAATAGCTGCCCTAGCTTTTGCCCCTGGTAGCTGGGATCAACCGCTAGCGTGACAATATGCGCTTCTTCGAGGATGGCCCACAGGCAACCCACGCCAACAATCTGCTCGGCTGATGTGGCAGCGGCGGACGCGGGTAGTGCCCCCTCGGCTCGGGCGGCAGCTAATCGCGGCTGGAGCAAATCGGCGCTGCGGGCAGCCATCAGTACCAATAGGTCACTACAGTCGCTCTCTAGCTCCCGCTGATAGCCTGAACGAGTCCACAGCCCCCCCAGGCATCGCTGATCGAGGGCCAGAACCGCTGATAAATCAGCTTCTATCAGAGGCAGGCAGGCTAAAAAAGGCAATTCAAACTGAGAGATAATCAGTAATTCTCTGCGGTGCGAAAGCTGAATTTACCAACCCGCGCGATCAGCCAAAATTGTACACTGATTACTAAATCATATTTTCAGACGCCCTATGGTTTCCACCGTTTCAACTGCATCCCAAGACTCCAGCAGTCAGGACTCAACCAGCCAACCCCCATCACTTGCGCCTTCTAGCCGCCAGTACGTGGTCGATACATCTGCCGATACCGCTGCAAACCAAAGCCTGCTGCCGCTCAGCGCGGCGGTCAATGACCGCGATCATCTGGTGATCGGCGGCTGTGATGTTGTGGACTTGGTCGAGCGGTTTGGCTCACCGCTTTACATATTGGACGAGCAAACGTTGCGTACCGCCTGCCGTCAGTACAAGCAAGCGTTTGAGCGGCACTACCCTGGTGAGTCGTTGATTGTATATGCCTCTAAAGCTTGGAGTTGTCTGGCAGTCTGTGCCATCGCCTCCCAAGAAGGGATCGGTATCGATGTGGTCTCAGACGGCGAGCTGCAAACGGCGGTTCAGGCGGGAGCCAAAGCCGAAAATCTCTACTTTCACGGTAATAATAAGTCCTTAGAAGAGCTAATACTGGGGCTTCGAGTCGGGGTGCGAATCGTCGTTGACAACTGGCATGAGCTGACCTCACTTGCTCGACTTACCAGCGAACTAGGCCGGCCAGCGACGATTTTGCTGCGCCTGACGCCGGGAATCGAATGCCACACGCACGAGTACATTCAGACCGGCCACATCGATAGCAAGTTTGGCTTTGACCCGGATCAGCTTGAAGAGGTCTTTGCCTATATTGCCAAGCAGAACGCCAGCGGTGAGGAAAGTGGCCTGCGCTGCGTGGGTCTCCACGCCCATATCGGCTCGCAAATTTTCGAGCTAGAGCCGCATCACGACCTGGCTGAGGTGATGGTGCGCTGGTTCCAAACGGCCAACCGGTATGGATTGCCGATTACGGAGCTAGATATTGGTGGCGGATTAGGCATTCGCTATACCGAATCGGACGATCCGCCGAGTATTGACGACTGGGCGAAAACGGTTTGCGAAAGTTTGGCGGCGGCCTGTCGGGCGAGCAATTTGCCCTTGCCAAAGCTGCTGTGTGAACCGGGGCGATCGCTGATCGGCTCTGCCTGCGTGACGGCCTACACGGTGGGCGGACAAAAAACGGTTCCTGGCATTCGTACCTATGTTTCGGTCGATGGCGGCATGTCTGACAATCCTCGCCCCATTACTTATCAGTCGGTGTATCGGGTGCTGGCCGCTAGTCAGATGTCTGCTCCCTTAAGCGAAACTGTCACCTTAGCTGGGAAGCACTGTGAGTCGGGCGATGTGGTTATTCAGTCGGCTAGCTTACCGCCCTTGAAGGCGGGCGAAGTGCTGGTGGTGCCTGCCACGGGCGCTTACAACTACAGCATGTCTTCCAACTACAACCGGGTGCCTCGTCCGGCTGCGGTATTGGTCAACCAGGGCAAGGCTGACGTTATTTTGCGCCGAGAAACCTACGCTGATCTGGTTCGGCAGGATTGTTTGCCTGATGCGCTTAAGCCTGGCGCGAAGCAGTAGGCTATTGTTCGCCGCCTCAAGCTCAGCCGGTACTAAGTGAGTCTATGGCTTTGGCGGTGGCCGGTGGGAATCGCTTATAGTGCTGGATATCGCTCCAGACGTCGTTTTAAGATCATCTACATTGCGCCAGCGGCGATAACGGTGAAACAGGTCTGACTCTTGTATCGCACCCTCCTCGATATCCTCGATATTGTCTTAGTCTTTGCGCTGGTTTACATGGTGCTGGTGGTGATTCGCGATCGCCGTACGATGTGGATGGTGCAGGGGCTAATAGTGCTGATGGCAGCTACCCTTCTCAGTGAGGCGGCAGGCTTGTGGCTGCTGCCCTTTGTGATGGAAAAGCTGCTGCTCGGCGCGTCGGTAGCGCTGGCGATGATGCTGGTACCGGAGTTTCGGCGGCTGTTAGAGCAGCTCGGGCGGGGTGAATTGGTTCAGCTCTTTAGCGCTCAGGACAACCAGCTCTCGACCGCTAACAATGTGATCGATGAGCTAGTAGAGGCGGTCAAAGGGCTCAGCCAAAACCGCACTGGGGCACTCATGATCTTAGAAACTGATGAACCGATTGAGGAAAGCGATTTTTCGGTACCGGGGGTGAGGCTCAACGCTGAGCTATCGCGTGAGCTACTACAGACGATTTTTCAGACGACGACGCTACTCCACGACGGCGCGGTGCTGATTCGGGGCTCGCGAGTGCTGGCGGCAGGCGTGATTTTGCCAATTTCGGAAAAGGATGCCTCCCGGCAGCTAGGCACGCGCCACCGGGCCGCGATGGGCATCACCGAGCGGGTGGAGCACTGCCTCTGCGTTGTGGTCTCTGAAGAAACCGGATCAATTTCGGTGGCCGAAGGCGGTATGCTCAATCGCCCTCTGACCAGCAGTAAACTCAGAGAGCTCTTGCTTGATAAGTTTTCACCTTCAGGAGATGGTGATACTGTTTCTCCCAAGCTTCGCAGTTGGGGCCGAAGGCTCAGCCTTAAAGGGATCAACTTTTTGAGCTTCCTCAAGCGTAAGCTGCCCCCGGCCCTCAAGCGCAAGCTGCCCCCTTCCACCCATCAGGAAAAGAAATGACAGCTAATTCTGGTGTCTCTGCCGCCCCTTCAGAGGCTTCTCTCATGGCAGTGTCCTTACCCCAAGACTTGGATCAAAGCCTGATGCCTTCGCATGTGGCAGTGATCATGGATGGCAATGGTCGCTGGGCAAAGCAGCGCGGCCTGCCGCGAATTATGGGCCATCGCAAGGGGGTCGATACTTTAAAGAAGCTGTTGCGCTGCTGCCGGGATTGGGGCATTGAAGCGCTGACGGCCTATGCGTTTTCGACTGAGAATTGGGGACGGCCTACTCACGAAGTCGATTTTTTGATGACGCTGTTCGAGCGGGTGCTGCGTCAGGAAATCAAGGAAATGATGGCAGAGGATGTGCGCATTCAATTTGTGGGCAATTTGGCGGCGCTGCCGGAGACGCTTCAGCGAGAAATTGATCGGGCGGTGACAATGACGCAGGCCAATCAAGGCATTCGCTTCTCGGTCGCGACGAACTATGGCGGGCGGCAGGAGATTTTGCAGGCTTGTCGGGCGATCGCCACCCAGGTACAGCAGGGCCATCTCCAGCCCGAAGACATTGATGAGGCGCTCTTTAGCCGCCACCTGTATACCTCGAATATCAGCGATCCTGATCTGCTGATTCGCACCAGCGGCGAAATGCGCATCAGCAACTTTCTGCTGTGGCAGCTCGCCTATTCGGAGTTTTACATCACCGACACGCTCTGGCCTGATTTTGATACAGAGGAATTTCACCAGGCAATGAAGGCGTTTCAGAGGCGCGATCGCCGCTTCGGCAAAGTCAAAGATGGCAACGACGCTTAGCTGAGGCAGTATTAGGCATTCCCAAATATTGGATTGCTGATTTTCGGGGACTGGGCGGCACTGCCTTTATCGGCAAGCCTAAGCAACCCACCTTCAATGATGTTTGTTTGAAGATGCCAATGCGTTACGGAGGTGCATTACGAAGGAGCTGATCGGCTACTTCCAACAGATCCGCGCCGTGAATATCTGGGGAGGGTGCAGTCGGATTGAGAACTTTTTGAGGGCGGGCGACAAAGGCCGTGCCAAGGCCCGCTTTGTGCGCTCCGGCAATATCCCAGCCGTGGGCCGCGACCAAGCAAATCTTCTCAGGGCTGACCTGTAAGCGCTTCGCCGCCATTAAATAAGGCTCGGGCGCAGGCTTATAACGTGCAATCTCATCTACTGACATAATCGCCTCGAAGTAGTCTTCTAGACCGGCGTGCTTGAGCTGCTTGCGAACAGATTTTAGTGTGCCGTTCGTTAGGGCTGCGAGCCGTATGCCCTGGCTGTGGAGGCGGGTAAGCGCAGGTACAGCATCGCGGTGTGGTGGCAGCGTCGTGAGAATATCAATGGCTTCAGAGCAATCGCGATCGCAGAGATCGACTTGTTGCTGGGTTGCCGTCATTTTCAGTGCGGCCTGTACGAGGGTAGGAAAATCTTGGTAGGTGTTGGTTGCGATCACAATCAGCCATAAGCTCTCCAGCTCTTTGAACCAGGTTCTCCGCACGCCCTCACTCCCAAATAGCCGCTTAAAGAAAGGATCGATGGCACTAATATCCAGCAGCGTCTCGTTAACATCAAATAAGACTGCCTCAACCAAATTTTTAATCTCCTGTTGTTAAGTACACTCCTATACTAGCCACTCCGGTCTGTGAATCTGTGAGTGACTGTCCGGCCTAGACCGACTGGGAGTCTCCTAGTTGAAGAATTGCATTCTCACTAAAGTTAAATTTAAGCCTCAACGGCAGGTCTTATTATCGCGTTCATACGGTCAGGCTTAGCCAATGCCTTCAATCACCGGATGGAAGTAAAAAGATAGGCTGATGACGGCGTAAGTAGCGAGCAGCAGCGTGCCTTCTAGCCAGTTGGATTTGCCGTCGGCGCTGATGGAGTTGGCGACCAGGACAGCGACGACGACTGAGAGAAGTTCAAAGTTGTTGAAGTCTAAATCCATGGGCTGGCCCATGAGTGCGCCGATAATCACGAGTAGCGGGCCGACGAAGAGAGCGATTTGTAGGCTGGAGCCGACGGCGACGTTTACGGAGAGATCCATTTTGTTTTTGAGGGCGACGGTGACGGCGGTGGCATGTTCAGCGGCGTTGCCGATGACCGGCAAAATGATGACGCCAGTAAATAGTTCAGAGAGTCCTAGCTGCTTAGAGGCGACTTCTAAGGTGCCGACTAAAAATTCGGATTCGATGGCCACAGCTAACGTTGCTGCCAAAAGCACGCCGATCCAAAGCTTCAGGTTTGGCTTTTCGCTATGTTCCCCATGTCCGTTTTCGTGGGCTTTCTCCGCCTGCGAATTCGATTCAGCGTCCGCGCCTTCGACGGGGGCTTCTGCTATGCCTACGTCGTACAGGTAGGCGTGAGTTTTCATCGAAAATAGCAGAGTGAGGCCGTATACCAGCATGAGCACGACGGCGACGGCGATAGAAAGGCGCTGTAAAATCGGTTGCTCGATGCCCGTAGAGGTAAAGTCGACGGCGGTGGGCAGCAAAATCGCGATTACCGCCAGGTTCATAGAAGAGGCGTTGAGGCGAGCGACGGTGGATTGAAAGGTTTGCTCTTTGAACTTGAGGCCGCCGAGTAGCATGGAGAGGCCCATGACTAGCAGCAGGTTGCTAATGATGGAGCCGGTGATGCTCGATTTGACGACGTTTACCAGGCCCGCTCGGAGTGCGAAAATGGCGATAATTAGCTCGGTGGCGTTGCCGAAGGTGGCGTTCATTAGCCCACCTAGTGAGGGGCCGACGACGATGGCGATTTCTTCGGTGGCGGTGCCCATCCATCCGGCGAGGGGAATAATGGCCAAAGCTGCGGTGACAAATACGATTAGATCACCCCAACCAAGAAAATGAGCCGCTAGGGAAACAGGGATAAATCCTAGAAAACCGAAGAAGATTATGTTTTTGACCGACATCTAGCAGCTCCGAAAGAAGTAGGCTGGCGATCGCCTTCTCGGGCTACCCAGCGGGAATCATCCTATCAAGATATGCTGTTTTGAGCAGAGTACCGGGCGGATAAGGTAATGAAAATGCTGTTGAAAGGGCTGAGCTTGCTGGTGGGACTGCCAACGGCGGCGATCGCTCTCTTCTACGTGTGGGGCACCTCCGGCAGCTACAGCAAGCAGAACTACGCAGCGGTCATCAACTACGGGGAAGGCGGCTTGAACTATGGCGAAGCTGCCATCCTTGATGACATCAGCCATACCATTGTCAGCTACAACCTGGGCTACCTCTCGGGACTGGCCAATAATACGGCGGCTGAAACTGACCGCGCTTTTTTTGAGGCAAATCAGCAGCGGGCGATCGCCGCTCTCAAGTCAGTCAACCCAGACATCGTCGCCTTCCAGGAAATTGACTTTGATTCGAAGCGCTCTTATGGGGTTGACCAGTCTAAGGCGATCGCTCAGGGATTGGATTTGCTTAACGGGGCGATCGCCATTAGCTGGGACAAAAACTACGTGCCGTTTCCCTATTGGCCACCCGCCGCGCAGTTTGGCAAAGTCCTCTCGGGTCAGTCTATTCTCAGCCGTTTGCCTATCCAAAAAAACAGCCGTATCGTTCTCGAAAAGGTTGCCAGCAATCCCTTTTACTACAATGCTTTTTACCTGGATCGTTTAGCTCAGGTGTCGGAAGTTCTTCTTTACACTAAGCCGCTGATTGTGATCAATGTGCATCTAGAAGCCTTTGATGAGCCGACGCGGGTGAGCCAGACGCGGTTTGTGCGAAAGCTCGCCGAAGACTACGCCAGGACCTATCCGGTGATTCTACTCGGCGACTTCAATAGCTCACTCAACCGCACTGACGTAGAAACCGAATTCTCAATCAAAGAGATGGCCAAATCTGAACAGTTTGTATCAGCCGTGCCTGAAGGTGAATGGGGTAAAGCGGCGACTTTTCCCTCCGACAAGCCTGAGTACAAGCTGGACTACATTTGGTACACGCCCAGCACCATCGAAATGCTCAAAACTGAAGTGATCGGTGCAGCAGGCAAATCTTCTGACCATTTGCCGCTGATGATGGCGTTTCGGCTCAAGCAGTATTAACCCGTCGCGAGGTTACACTTTCCCCCTTGAATTTTATTTAGTTTCGCCATGCTCGGCCTTGCCATTCACACCACCAGCCCTCAGCTTGGGCTCATGCTCACCGCTACCGATCCAGATAAAGCGATCGCCCGTCATCAGGTGTGGGACTTGGGCCGGGAGGTCTCCAGTCATCTGCATGTCAAGCTGATGGAATTTATCGCGCCTTATAGCTGGCAAGACCTGAGCTTTATCGCGGTGGCCAAAGGGCCAGGGGGCTTTACCGGCACGCGGATTGGGGTAGTAGCGGCGCGAACGCTGGCGCAGCAGCTCGAAATTCCGTTGTTTGGCGTGTCTTCTTTGGCAGCGATCGCCGCCCAATCACTGGCCCAATCACTGGCCCCAACCGCCGCTGTCCCAACCGCAGCCATAGCCGTCTCGATGCCTGCAAAGCGAGAAGCGGTGTATGGCGCAATCTATCGGCCCGATGAAGGCGATCTGACACCATTATTGGCTGAGGCTGTGGTGCCGCAAAACGAGTGGACAAATATCGTATCGACCTGGAAGCAGCCCATAAGAGAAGTCGCAACGGCGGCAGGCGGTGGAATTGCAGATTCGGTAACTGGGGTGATGGCTTTGGCGATGGCGCAGTGGAAGCGAGGCGATCGCCCTGAATGGTCATCGGTGATGCCTTTTTACGGTCAGCACCCGGTGGATCGCTAGCGCTAATCATGATTTTCTGCATAGGGACTTTTGGATGTTGGCGGTCACTGCCAGTCAGTTTTTATACGAAATCATCTCTTGCTCTTTTCCCTCTATAAGCGTATGAACAATGCCCTGCAGCAAGTACGGAGCGCTTTTCGCTCAAACTATTTTCGCTGGTGGGTCATTGCCTCCATCGGGGGTAGTCTTGTGCTCTCGCTGATGCTCGCTGGCGTTCGTGTGCTAGTTGATATCAGCCTCCTGCCTAACGATATTTTTCGGAGTATGTTTGGGCAGATAGTTTTGCCTTTAGTCAGCGGCGCGGGCGTTGGCTTATGTCAGTGGTGGGTGTTGCGCCATAAGTTTCGACGGGCTTATGGGTGGATACTCGTCACGGCGCTCGGCTTTCTGTTGAGGATATTTCTGCAAATAGGTCTTGTCTTTCTAGCGATCGCCATTTACGGGATAGACAATCCGGCAGCAAATGCCGCGCTGATGCCGTTCCGGATAGCATCGATACTATGCGACGGCTTCGGCATTGGTCTGATGCAGTGGCTATTTTTTAGAGGCCGTGTCCGTGGCGCTGCCCACTGGATACTGGCGGTCATACTCTCTCAACTTTTAGTCAGAGCTATCCAGCTAATTCTCCTCTCACTTCCGGTGGCGTCATGGAATGATAGCGATTTGCAGCAGCTACTATTCAAAATAGCTGTGACGGTTGTCAACGGCACAGTCAGCGGCTGCGTAACAGGCGTAGTGCTGGCAATTTTCATTGCTCAAAGAGAAGCGGCTAATCCTGCTAACGAAGCTGCCCCATGATTTCAATTCAGGTCTTTTGCTCTGTGACTAGCGTCAGGCTGACCCAAGCACCCGAGGCATCGTAGCTGCGAATCATCCGCTGACGAGTGCGCGCATTGAGCAGCCAGCCCGCTTCTAAAAATAGCGGTTGGCGCGGTGTAATGCGGGTCGGACAGGTCGCAGAGGCACCGTCCGGCAGCAGCAGTACCTGTACTGGCTGAGACCCTTCTGCGAACGAAATTGTCTGACCTGAGATCGTGCCGATAGAGCTGATTGGGGGCAAGTCTTGGCTAAACGTAATTGTCTGGCGGATTTGGCTATCGCTCACTCTCTCGACTGTCAGCTCGCTTGTGTGCCGTTGCTCAGGGCGCAAATCGGTATACTGAGTCACCGCTTCCCCTTTCCAGGTGCCGATTAAATCTGGCAGCGTCAGGATGTCTCGCTCGGGCGCACTAGATCCTTTAAGCTTCTCTCGAATTAGCGTAATTTGCTTGAGTTTGCTAGCGTTGTCAAATAGCTGAACTAAGCGCAGCCGCCGTTCGCCCGCGATCAAGCCTAGCTCTGCGCCAAATTCTGAGAATGGCCCCCATTGCATAGATCCTTGCGAAAATGCGCCGTCTTCAAAAAACAGGGTGGCCCGGTTTAAGCTGCGGTACTCTAAGATTTGAGTCTGAGGGGGGCGATCCGGTAAATAGCGGCGAATTTCCTGGCGCATGGCCTGATCGCCATCCTGCGAAATTAGCGCAACCTCGGTTGGCACATCGGTCAAGATCTTCCCTTCAGGAGAAATTTGGGTAAACGACCCTTGCCAGGTGCCGACGTTTTTCAGCAAGCGCTGCCATTGGGAGAGGGAGGACTCACTCATGAGTAAACGCTGAGATCTTTTTAGGGAGTCGCATACTTTCAAACGATAATTCGGCCAGAGCAGTATAACGCCCAATCCATTTTTCGGAATTTTATGACTTCAGATCCATCTCAAGCTGCCACGCTGCCTGCTAAGGCCGAAGCGACTGGACTGGGGACGTTTGGCGGCGTATTTACACCCTCTATTCTGACCATTTTAGGCGTGATCATGTATCTGCGCTTTGGTTGGGTAGTCGGTCAGGTAGGTCTGTGGCCGACGCTGCTGATTGTGACGATCGCGACATCCATCACATTTTTAACAGCGCTTTCGATCAGTGCGATCGCCACTGACAAGGTGATCCGAGCTGGGGGCGCTTACTACATGATCAGCCGCTCTCTGGGGATCGAAACCGGCGGCGCAGTGGGGATTCCGCTGTACTTTGCGCAGGCGCTTTCGGTGGCGCTGTACACCATTGGCTTTGCCGAAAGCGTCAATACGATTTTTCCAAACCTGTTGATTGTGCCGATAGCGCTGATTACGACGGTGGCGGTGACCGTGCTGGCGCTGATCTCGGCAGATGCGGCAATCAAGGCGCAGTATGTGATCATGGCGGCGATCGTCATCTCTCTAGTCGCTTTGTTTTTCGGCCACGATGTCATCATTGACCCCTCTGACGCCATCAACGCGGCCAAGGTGCCAAAAGTAGGCTTTTGGGCGGTGTTTGCAGTCTTTTTCCCAGCGGTAACGGGGATTATGGCGGGCGTGAATATGTCAGGCGACCTCAAAGACCCGATTCGCTCGATTCCTCGGGGCACGTTAGCTGCTGTGGTTGTGGGTTACGTCATTTATATGGCTATTCCCTACATTTTGGTCACCCGTACCCCGACCGCATCGAACGCGCTGCTCAACCCGGACATGCTGGTAATGAAGCGGATTGCTATTGGTGGCGAGATGCTGATCGATTCGATTGTACTGGGGGTGTGGGGGGCGACGCTTTCAAGTGCGATTGGCAGCATTTTAGGTGCGCCGCGAATTTTGCAGGCATTGGCTCGCGACAATATTTTGCCCAGTGCGCTGCGCTGGCTCGGTAAAGGCAATGGCCCCACGGACGATCCTCGGTATGGCACGCTTTTTACTTTGGGCATTGTGCTGGCCGTAGTGAGCTTGGGGAGTCTGGATGCGATCGCCCCGGTTCTCTCAATGTTTTTCCTCACTACTTACCTGGTACTCAACGTCGCCGCAGGCATTGAAGGCTTCTTGCAAAGTCCCTCTTTTCGCCCAACTTTTAAGGTGCACTGGTCGCTTTCTTTGATTGGCGCGCTTGGCTGCATCGCCGTCATGTTTTTGATCAACCCAGTGGCGACCATTGTGGCGCTGATCGTCGTTGGGCTAATTTACTTTTGGCTGGAGCGCAGGCAGATAGAAAGTACCTGGGGCGATGTGCGTCAGGGCGTATGGATGACGATTGTGCGCACGGCTTTGCTCAATATTGACGACAACGCCGATCCTAAAAACTGGCGACCTCATTTGCTAGTTCTCTCGGGCACACCCACCAAGCGCTGGTACCTGATTGAAATTGCCCGCGCTTTCACCCACAACCGGGGGCTAATTACAGTGGCCAGCGTACTACCTAGCGGCTCTCGCAGTATTGCTCAGCAGGAGAAAGCAGAGATCATCCTGCGCGACTTTTTAGATCGCAAAGGCGTCCAGGCTTTTGTCAAGATCATTACTGCCGATGATCCTTTTACCGGTGCTCAAACGCTGATAGAAGCCTATGGAATGGGGCCGCTGGTACCCAATACCATTCTCTTAGGCGATACCGAAAGCCAGGATATTGAGAACGTTAAGCGCTACTGCAACACCATTCGGGTTTGCCATGAGGCCCAGCGCAACGTCATTATTTTCCGGGGTGAAAAAGACGAAGAAAACGAAAGTGAGTCCTTTTTACCCCCAATGTTTGTTCGCGATGAAAAACGGCAGATAGACGTATGGTGGGGTGGTTTGCAGTCTAATGGGGGGCTGATGCTGATTTTGGCCTATCTACTGCGAACGAGCTGGCTGTGGCGCGCTGCCGAAATTCGTCTAAAGCTGGTGGTTCCGAATGAAGCAGCGGCTCAAGCGGCTCAAGCGAATATGGACAGCCTGACAGACAGGCTGCGCATCGGCGCAACTTCTGAAATTATCCTGGCTGAAGACAGGCCCTTTGATGCCATTTTGCAAGCGTCCTCTGCCGCCGCCGATTTGGTGTTCTTAGGGATAGCGGTGCCTGACGACGATTTTCCTAAGTATTACCAGACCCTGCGCGATCGCAC
>JBBQAC010000250.1:0-6431 GCA_038315915.1 Phormidesmidales cyanobacterium | reverse complement strand
TATCGGGTTTTTAACACGGGTATGGAGGAATACTCGTGAGTGTGGTGATCGCTAAATATTTTAGGAGGACACAGCGAAACGAGTAACATAGCTTAGATAATCTCAAGCGTTTCGAGTCTTCAGCTTTTTACAGCCGTTTTTTTTCTCTGTATTCGGTCTCTAAAGCGATAGCCCCTGGTAAACATCTCGTCTCTCAAGTTTTTTAGAAATCTCAGGGCAACTAATCGTGAGTTTGCCGTGATTGGCTTAGGTCGCTTTGGCCGCGCGGTCTGCCTGACTCTACACGGCATGGGCTATGAAGTCATGGGGATAGATTGCAACGAGGAGCGCGTAGCTCAGGTGCTGACCGATCAGATTGCCGCCCACGCGGTTCAGCTCGACTCGACCCAACCGTCAGCGCTTATAGAAGCGGGTATTCCCGACTTTGACACGGTGATTATTGCCATTGGCAACTATGTCCAAGAAAGCATTATTACTACCCTGAATGTCAAAGAAACGGGAGTCGCTAATGTCGTCGCCAAAGCCTCTTCTGAGATTCACGGCAAGCTGCTGGTACGGGTAGGCGCAGACCATGTCGTTTTCCCAGAGCATGAAATGGGCTGCGAGCTAGCCAGATCCCTGACCCGGCCCGGCATTTTGGATCGATTTGAACTAGATCCGGATCACAGCATTGTCGAGGTAGTCGTCCCTCAATCGTTTGATGGCAAAACCATTATGGAAGTCGATTTGCGCAACCACTACGGCCTGACGCTGATGGCCATCAGCAAAGAAGACGCCAAAGAAGATGACAATAACAAGTTCATCATCAACCCTAGCCCTATTACCCGGCTCAAGAGTGGCAGCCTGATGGTTGTGATTGGCGACAATCGGGGCATTGATCGGCTACCGGTTTAGTCGGCCAGTTAGTCGGCCAGAGCCGGACGCAATGTGAAAAGGCAAAGGGCATGATGAAAATCATTGGAGTAATGAGCGGTACCTCGGTGGACGGTATCGATGTAGCCTTAACAGAAATATCGGGTAAAGGCTACGCCATTCGAGCGGAACTGGTTAAAGGCATTACCTACCCGTACGATTCGGCGGTGCGATCGCGCATCCTATCAATCTGCGCAAATGCGCCGGTAACTCTGGCCGATCTGGCAGATTTAGACGATGCGATCGCCCATGATTTCATCCAGGCTATCCGCGCGCTCGACACGGATCTGTCCACTATTGACTTAATCGGCTCTCACGGCCAAACCCTACACCACCGGCCCCCTCAGGCCAACAAACTGGGCCATACTCTACAGCTCGGTCGCGGTGATCTGATTGCCCAGGCCACCGGCTGCCGAACTATCAGCAACTTTCGCACCGCTGACATTGCCCTCGGCGGTCAAGGCGCACCGCTCGTTCCTCTGATTGACGCTTGTCTGCTCAGCCAACCCGACCGCGATCTCGCCGTTCAAAACGTCGGTGGGATCGGCAACGTCACTTACCTGCCCCCCTGGCCAAAACCGCGACAGCGCAACTTTGAGCATCTCATGACGCCGCCTGAAGGCATCAGCGGTTGGGACACCGGCCCCGGAAATGCCCTGATAGACTGGGCTGCTACTGAGCTGTCGCAAGGCTTAAAAACCTACGACAAAAACGGTGACTGGGCAGCGCAGGGAACCCCTGACCCATCGCTCATAGACCAGTGGCTTCAGCATCCTTTTTTTCGAGAAAGCCCGCCCAAGTCTACCGGGCGTGAGCTGTTTGGGGCGGGCTATGCTGCCCAGTGCTGGCGAGTCGCACAGTCAAAGAACCTGAGTTCCGCTGACTTTCTAGCCACGCTGACCGACTTTACTGCGGCCACTATCGCCCTCAGCTATCGTCAGTTTTTACCTCAGATTCCAGCCGAAACGCTGGTCGGCGGCGGCGGCAGCCATAACCGCTATCTGATGGAGCGACTACAGCAGCGGCTACCTGAATCTAAAGTTCTCTCTACTGGCGATCGCCATCTCAATGCAGACTACAAGGAAGCTTTGGCGTTTGCCCTTTTGGCCTACTGGCGCTGGCACGAGGTTCCCGGCAATTTGCCGAGCGTAACGGGTGCAAGTCGGCCTTGCTTACTGGGAGAAATTTGGGCACCTTAGAGTGCTAGTAATCGGGGTAGCGCTGTGACCCACAGCTTTTTACTTGAGCCTGGTCGATGGACATTACAAGGCACCTGGCTGACTAGAGATGCCTTGCCAACTCCCGTTAAGGGAAAGTTTCTGGTGGCCTGGAAGCCTGATGGCTGCTTTGTCATCCTCACCAAGCTCTCCTTTCCTGAAGATGAGCAAGATGACATTGTCACTCAGGCGAGAGGCCGAATGACCAGCCAGGAGCGGCAGTATACCTTTGTCTTGCAGCATAGCCGTTTGGGACAGGTTGAAGGCGAGGGCTGGATTGCCCCGGCATCTATCGTGCAGCGCTATTGGGGACTCAGTGATAAGCAGCGCCGCACTGGCTTTGAGACATTGCGACAGCTCAGTCCTGAGCGGTATCACTTTTCCGGCGGGCTGATGGCGGGGCACTATCTCACTAGCACTATCGAAGCAGAGCTGGCTCGTCAATAATGTCAGATCCCAATGCCGGTCGCAAAATTTCCAATCGCTATGAGCTGATAGAACCCATCGGGCAGGGCTCTATGGGCAAAGTTTACCTGGCGGAAGATTCGCTGTTGGGGGGAGTGCCGGTCGCTGTCAAGTTTCTCTCGCAAACGCTGCTCAATGAAGATATGCGTCAGCGATTCTTTCGAGAGGCAATGACCTGCGCGCAGCTCGGCCAAAAAAGTATGCACGTGGTGCGAGTCACCGACTACGGAGTCAATGAAGAAGATATTCCTTTCTACGTTATGGAATATCTGAAAGGAGAGAACGTTGGCCGATTAGTCCAAAGGCAACCACTGCCGGTACCCCGATTTTTGGGACTCGTCCGCCAGATCCTGCTGGGACTGAGAACGGCCCATCATGGCATCCTGGTAAAAGGTAAAATTGTCCCTATTATTCATCGGGATATCAAACCCAGCAATATTTTAGTTATCTCTGATTCTTCAGTTGGAGATCTAGTCAAAATTTTAGACTTTGGTATTGCCAAGCTTCTACAGGCTGACAGCCAGCAGACAAGTACCTTTATGGGAACGCTGGCCTACGCCTCACCTGAGCAAATGGAAGGCCGAGAGCTTGATAGCCGCGCGGATATCTACAGTCTGGGGATAATGATGTACCAGATGCTCACAGGGGCTCTGCCGGTAAAGCCAGCAAACAATACCTTTGGCAGTTGGTACAAAGCGCACAGGTTAGCGCAGCCGGTTCTGATCACAGAATTGAGACCAGATCTGAAGGTGCCTAAAGCGCTCGAAGAAATTGTGATGGCCTGCTTGGCAAAGCAGCGAGAGAATAGACCAACGACTATTGATGAAGTGATGGCGGCGATCGCCCCTCTGGAGGAGCGCTTTGGGTCAGGGCTCCAAAACTCACAGCGGATTAGCACCGCACTCACGACGCTACCGGTGACCGGTGTCCCGCAAGATCTCGCTGAAGGTGGCCAGTCTGTAGCGGTGGCCCAACCTTCGGCCTCTGCTAACGATTTCTATCTCAATCAAAGCTGGCCGCTGGAGATGCCGATTGCTCAGATTGTATTTCCCCGGTTGCTCAGTCAGGGTAAAGAAAAAATCCCTACACTGTGGGCGATGATGTCCGCTGCGGAGATTCAAAAGCGACTGTCCAACACGCGCTACAACAACTTTATGTGTACGATGGCACCTCACCCGATGGTGCTCTGGCTGACAGCGTTTTACAGCAAGCTAGAAGGGCCTCGCTGGATGCCCTGCTATCTCGATCTCAAATCCGCCGGATCGCAAAGTATGCTCTGGACTCTTGCGGAAGCTCGGCAGTATCGTATCTTATTTTTTACCAGAGAAAGCCCTCATCGCTGTCTGCACATACAGCCCATCAATGTTGCTGCCAGCCAGCGTCAGCTTTTCCAAGAGTGGGCTACAACAGCCCGTACCTTTCCTTCTATCGGCAGTCCACAAGAGAGCAAATTGCTGCTGAAGCGTGAGCTAGAAAGCAACCTTAAGCCCAAAATTGTTATGAACTTTGAGGCCATGCACTCAGATTCTGAACCCGGTATTGATGCCTCTCTAGGATTTTAGACAGGTTTTCAGCAAGTGCTAAGCGCAGGCGTACTTACCTTTCGCGAGGGAAATGAATCACCGGGTGCCAGGAGGCCCGCAGGAGTGCGCTCGTGAAACTAGGCACCGTCATCTTGAACAAACCGCCCCCTTTGCTCGGACAGATGGCGATCGCACTGATGTCATGCACCTCCCCAGACTTGAGAATTTCATCGAGCGGGTTACCTTCGCGCACTTCAGTAATCACCTGAGTTTTAATTTCAGTGCCAAACCCTTCCAATTCAGCCTTGGCCTGATCGAGTTCTGTCTGGGCAGTTTTTACCAAATCACCGATGGGAATCCGGCCACCGCCCTCGATCACCCAGCACAGTAGGCAAGTCTCTAGCGCACCGTTCGGATCGGCCTGAATTTTTGCTTTGATATCGCCTAAAAGCTTCTTGGCGCTGTCGCTGCCGTCGTAAGGCACCAGCAGATAGTCGAACATATGCTGACAGCGCTGAGCAAGTTCTGCCTCACGATAGGTCGAAATGAGCTGTGGCCGCAGCACCAGCATCGGCACATTCAGCTTGTCGACAATTTCCATCGTGGTACTGCCAAAGACTCGTTCATTGAGCGCGGAACGGGTAGCCATGCCTGAAATAATGATATCGGGCTGATGGGTCTTCACTGCTCGCAGAATATTGTCATTGTCGCGTCCGGAAACCACGTCAATTTCCACTGTCGTCCCGGCGGGTAAAGATGACTCAGCCACTGACAGCATTTCGCGGGCCTTGCTGACTTTTTCCTCATCTACGCAAGGAATCTCACGAGAGGTCATGAGCGGCACGCTGTGGAAAAACACAATGTGCTCCATCCCGCCTTTGACCAAATCAGGGACAAACTTAGCTAAGCGATCAAGACTATCCGAAAAATCAGTACAAATCAGCGCACGCTTAAACATGAGATCGCACTCGCAAACTGCTTTTTAGGTGAGGACTATCTTTTCAACAGTATCATCCTCCCCGAGCATATCTCTCTACCAAAAGCTTGGCGCTGACGGACTACTCAGGGACGAATAGAGGGGACGAATAGGGCGATCGCCGTGATATTGTCATGCCCGCCCTTTGCTTTGGCGGCTTCAATCAGGGCAGAAACGGCTTGTTCACAGGTGGGCGCGGCTTGCAAATGAGCGGCAATGCTACCCGCAGCCAGTTCTTCACTCAGGCCGTCACTGCATAGCAACAGGCGATCGCCAGCGGCAAGCTTAAGCAGCTGAGTTGCCACCGATCTCAAGTCCTCACGGCCCACGCATTGAGAAAGGACATGTCGCCAGGGATGATGCTGTAGCTCATCTGGCGTAAGGTTACCGTCCTGTAGGGCTTGAGCGACCCAGGTGTGATCCTGGGTCACTTGAGTAAGCTGGCCTGCTCGCCAAAGATACAGCCGTGAATCACCGACATGAGCACACCAGAACTGACCCTCTCTGAGCATGAGCAATACCACTGTCGTGCCCATATCAGCGCGATCAGGATGCTGCACTTGGTCGGACAGAATTACCTGATTGGCCTGGAGAATTGCTTTTTCTAGCAGATCTGGAGTGGGGCGATCGCTCTCTTTCTGGGCCTGCACATAGTCTGCAATCGCGGTCACGGCCATCCGACTGGCTTCCTGACCGCCCACATGGCCACCCATACCGTCAGCCACCACGAACAAATCGCCCCGAGGCGATAGATAGTAGCTATCTTGATTGGCAGCGCGATGGAGACCGACATCGGTCAGCCCCGCAAATCCTAAATCGGTCGGTAAATGACTCATAGATTCAACTGCGAAAGCGGCACAGCATTAGGAAGCCAAAAGGCCACTATCACAGGGCTATGGCATTCTATCTGCTTTGGCAATTTGCAGCAGCAGCCGAATCAGCGCAATCCCTGTGACAGTGGCAATCACACCCATCACAATCGCCGGCCATACGAACTCAAAAATAGTGAGCAGCGTAGCTGACAAAGTAAAGGTTCCCACCAGCAGCGCATAGCTGTTTGCCAGTGATAAATTGCTGTTGCGGCGGAGAATGCGATCGCTTTCAATCGAGCGCACCCGCACCCGAATATCCCCCCGATCTAACCGGTCTAAAGTATCTTCGATGCGCCTCGGTAAGCTCAGGGCAGAAGATCCGACTTGCGCCGCCTGCCGACCGATTTCGCCCAACAGACCATTGGGCTCATTAGGACTACCGTTTGTCATAAGTTCTGTTGCGTAGGGTTTAGCTGCTTCCATAAAGTTAAACTCCGGATCGAGCCCTTTACCCACACCCTCAAGC
>JBBQAC010000344.1:0-3707 GCA_038315915.1 Phormidesmidales cyanobacterium | reverse complement strand
TGCGCACCCTTCGGATGATATAAATATTAAGGTTTTTAAAGCATTTCCGTTCGAGGTGATATTCCCCCTTGATCCGGAGGTACTTTCCGCTCGATTTCTTACGGAGTTTTGACTTTTGACAGCTACGACAGAAAGGTTCATCGCTGCTGACCCGTCGCCGACTGAGGCACCTTTGCAGCTCAAAGAGATTATAAAAAGCCTTCCGAAGGCTCATTTTGAAAAAGACACGGCTAAGGCTTGGAAACATGTGCTCATTAGCGTATCGGCTGTAATTGCTGGCTACTGCGCGATTATTTTCCTCCCCTCGTTTTTACTCCCCTTCGCCTGGTTTTTCACAGGTACCGCGCTCACTGGCTTTTTTGTCATTGGCCATGATGCGGGTCATCGCTCCTTCGCCAAGCGGCGCTGGGTGAATGATCTGGTGGGTCATATTGCATTCCTGCCGCTGATCTACCCCTTTCATCCCTGGCGCATCCTGCACGACCACCATCATCTGCACACCAACAAAATCGAGGAAGACAACGCCTGGTATCCCTGGCTGGCCGATGGGTTTGCCCAAGCAAACCCGATTTACCGGGCTCTCTACAAAGCTGCTCGGGGCTATTTTTGGTGGTTGGGCTCTATTGGTCACTGGGCCATACTGCATTTTGACCTGAGGAATTTTAAGCGACGCGATCACGCCAAAGCCCTATCCTCAATGATCGTCGTCGTCGTCTTCGCGATTATCTTCTTCCCCACCTTGATTGCCACGACCGGCTTCTGGGGCGTCATCAAGTTCTGGCTCATGCCCTGGATGGTGTACCACTTTTGGATGAGCACTTTCACAATTGTGCACCACACTATTCCTGAGATTTCCTTTCAGCCTGCCGCTCAGTGGAATGCAGGCGACGCGCAGCTAGCGGGTACCGTTCACTGCACCTATCCCCGCTGGATCGAAATCCTGTGCCACGATATCAATGTCCATGTGCCCCACCACATTTCGACCGGCATTCCCTCGTACAATCTGCGCAAAGCCCATGCCCACCTCAAAGAAAACTGGGGCGAGCACATGGTCGAGCGCAAATTTAACTGGGCACTGATGAAATCTATTGCGACTGAGTGCCACCTGTACCATCCCGAAACGGCCTATCAGTCCTTCCGCGATGCTGGCTTCTAAAGCACACGCTCACTTTTAAGAACCTGTTAGGGCATAGTAAGCGGCTATGCCCTTTTTAATGACCAGTCCTAGAGTAAAGAAAGAATTCTTACTTTGTTATTTCCTATGTCTCATCCTGCCTGCCAGAAGAAAATTGTCGTCGTCGGTGCCGGTTGGGCCGGGTTAGGGGCCGCTTATCACTTGTCTTCCCAGGGATACGAAGTCACTCTGCTAGAAGCAGGCGCTCATCCTGGTGGCCTGGTGGCAGGCTGGCAAACCGAAAAGGGCCGGTCAGTCGAAGCCGGTATTCACGGCTTTTGGTATCCCTACAGCAATATTTTCGCGCTGACTGATGAGCTGGGCATTCAGCCCTTTACGCCCTACACCCGTTCATCGCAGTACTCCCCCGCTGGCCTGGAAGTAGAATCGCCGATTTTCCAGCGGGAGCCCTACCTGCCTACGCCGCTGGGCACGTTCCTTTACACCCGGTTCAAACGACTCCCCCTGATAGATCGGCTCTCAGCGCTGCCGCTGCTGTACGCGCTGGTCGATTTTGATAATTCTGACGAAGCTTGGCGGCGTTACGACTGTGTTACAGCGCGGGAGATGTTCAAGCAGTTTGGCGTTTCAGAGCGTCTTTATAAGGAATCGTTTGAACCGATGCTATTGGTCGGATTGTTTGCACCAGGAGAGCAGTGTTCAGCGGCAGCGGCGATGGGGATGCTTTACTACTTCATCCTGGCGCATCAGCCCGACTTTGACGTGCGCTGGTGTCGCGGTACCGTCGGCGAGATGATCTTTCGCCCGTGGGTCGAGCAAATTGAGAAAGCAGGCGGACGCATTTTAGCCAATCACCGGGTTACCGATGTGAAAGTCGGTGCAGACAATACGATTGACGCAGTGGTTTGCGATGACGAAGTGTTTGAAGCAGATGCGGTCATTTTCTCAGTGGGGATCACTGGGATGAAGAAGATTGTAGGGCAGAGTGAGGAGTTGCGCGATCGCCCCGAGTTTCGCAACCTCAGTAACCTGAATGGCATAGACGTACTTGCTGCCCGTCTCTGGTTTGACCGCAAAATCGATATTCCCTTACCCTCCAACGCCTGCTTCGGATTCCATGAAACCACCGGCTGGACATTCTTTGACCTGAATGCCTTGCACGATGAATATAAGAGCGAACCGGGAACCGTGGTCGAAGTCGATTACTACCATGCGAACCAACTGCTAAACCTGAGCGATGAGCAGGTACTACCGCTCGTGCAAAAAGACTTAGCAGGCTGCATCCCAGCTTTCGGCAATGCCAAAATTACAGACCATAGCGTTATCCGCATTCGTCAGGGCGTCAGCCACTTTGCCCCCGGCAGCTACCGCTATTTGCTACCTGGAACTACCAGCTTCAGCAACGTTTTTATGAGCGGTGACTGGATCGTGACTCGCCACGGCTCCTGGTCTCAGGAAAAAGCCTACGTTACAGGCTTGGAAGCCGCGAACCGTGTCATCCAACAGTTCGGTATTGGGCAGTCTGCCAACATCATCCCTGTCGTGCCTGATGAACCCCATATCCAAGCGGCCCGCGTGGTCAATAAAACTATCCGCGATATTGGGCAACAGCTTCTACCAAAATTTTGGTTACCTTGACCGGCGAATACACTGACTCTGTTGATACACTGAATCCACGAAGCACACGGGGCCTCAATTCATGACCCAGGTAAAAGTTGGACTTCTGAATTTTGAAGATTATCTGGCCTACGACGATGGCACGGATAATCGTTACGAGCTAACGCATGGAGAATTGGTTAAGGTGCCCCCAGAAACTGAGGAAAACGCCTATCGTGCTGTTTTAATATTGGTGCAACAACGCCTCTGTGTTTCCGAAATTATCGGTGACGTCGAGTTCGGTGGCGGTTTGGGTTTGAAGATTTGTGAGAATTTCTACCTCAGACTGAAGATCGTTTAAGTGCGTTACGAGTTTCTGCTGTTCTTCTCTTGAAGGGATTGGAATCTCCAAAGATTTGATTTTTCCTAAGAAAAGGTTCGCCTGTGCTGAGGCTCTCGACTTCTTGATCATTTGTCCTTGTAAATGCTTAGATCGAAGCACGTGAGCCAAATACTCAGCACTAAGAATTTCGGGGTTTGGTCTTACCATAGCTAGGTTTCTGACCATCACATATGTGTCTGATTTATCTACTAATGCGACTTTTCCTATGCTACCTGAGCAAGAAATTAGTACATCATCCGACTTTTCAAACATCCTTTGAGAAAACAGTAATGGTAATTCCAAGCTCAATAACCAAGTTGGTTGAGGTTAGCAGGAAGGCGATCGCTGGGACAAAGCCCGCACCTTTGTTAAAGAGCGACTTAGAGCCTATCCGAAAAGTTGGCCATGTTTGCAGTATAGATTTCGTATTTTGTCGAAAAAGCCCTCGTCTGAGGATGTGGAAATTTCGTCTATGGGGGTCGAGATTCCCGGTCACACAGAGAGAGCTGGAGATGTTCTCAATAGAGTAGTTCTACCGCTTTAGTTGAGGATGACCCGCTTGAGATCCGAACCACCGCCTTTGCCGACCCTATG
>JBBQAC010000302.1:0-4715 GCA_038315915.1 Phormidesmidales cyanobacterium | reverse complement strand
ATCGAACCCGCGAATGGTGGAATCACAATCCACTGCCTTAACCACTTGGCTACGCTCGCCGCGCATATTTGGATTCCTAGTATACCACCGTTTTTTTGCCTGGTGTCAGTCCTTTCAAACTTGGTGCCGGTCAAATCAGGGGTGAGACCAGTAGGTGAAATTTTATACCCAGATTTGGCAGAGGAGCAGGGGAGAGGGGTTGAGTTTTGACCCTGAACCAGGCGCGATTGGGTAAGCTGAGGAGCCTCTGTAAAGACAGCGATCGCTTTGATGACCAGTATTCTGTCAGGAGCAGTAGATACAATGTGGCTGAAACTGCAACCTTCGCTACAGCCATTCGTCGGCTGAATATTGAATAATTGATAATCAGCTATTGATAAATAATTCAAGTCCGCTATCAATAAGAAGCAAGCATCTACATTTCATTCAAGAGGTATCTTTTGAAACCCCTGGTCGCTTCAACTGCATATTTACTGATTTCGCACGGTAGCCGAGACCCGCGCCCACAGGAAGCTATGAATCGGCTGGCAAATCTGGTGCGTAAGCATTTGGAAGCGGCCCTCCTGCCACCTGCGCTCAGCGATGAACCCACTGGCTCACGGTCGCTTGAGAGCCAGAGACGTCCTTCTTCAGAGCGTCGCACAGCGTTGACGACCGCTGGGCAAACCTCTTTATTGACGAGGCCGCGCCTGACAACGGTGCCCACAGCTAGCGCGAAAGTGATTGTGGGGACGGCCTGTTTGGAACTTTCCCCGATCCCGCTCAGCGAGCAGATTTACGAGTTTGGGCTTCGATTGAAAGCGGCAGGTATTGAGGAGCTGAAGCTGCTGCCAATGTTTTTGATGGCGGGCGTGCATGTGATGGCAGATATTCCTGAAGAAGTCGAGGGAGCCAGGCAATTGCTGGGCAATGACGCCGTTGAGCTGACGCTGTGCCCGCACTTGGGAAGCCATCCCAGGATTGCCGAAGTACTGGCCAATAGGCTGGCTTCTGTTCCGGCTGAAGGGTTGCTTTTGGTGGCTCACGGTAGCCGTCGGCCCAAGGGCAATCGGGCGATCGCAGGATTGGCCAATCGATTGGGGACAGCAGTGGCCTATTGGTCGACGCCGCCGGACATTGAGACGCAGGTGATTGATTTAATGCAGCAGGGCTGTCAGCGACTGACCATTTTGCCCTACTTTTTGTTCGCAGGTGGGATTACCGATGCGATCGCCCACCGTACTGAAGAACTCGCTGAGCGCTTTCCCAAAATTTGCTTTCGGCTGCTGCCTACCTTGGGCGCAGCGGATGAAATCGCTGAGCTGGCTTTCGATCTGATTCATGATCGGTAGGCCACCGGTAAGCGCTGATTGTGCCCCGGCGCAGCTTTTGAGTTTGACGCGTGACTTATTGAACCGTAGCATAGCTGGCAAAACGTTCAGGGAGCTTTTGATTGAATGGGTTCTTAGTCCCGATGATTTGGCTGACTGACGGTTCGGCTATAGTTTCATAGGGGCCGTTTCCCCTCAAGCCAGAAGCCTCCCTTGCTGAATATGCCATCCAATTTTTTTGAGACTGATGTCAGGCGCGATCCATCTTTGCCAGTGCCGGAGCGCAAATCTCTACCGGGTAAGGTTTATCTGGTCGGTGCAGGCCCGGGTGATCCTGGGCTGCTGACGGTGAAAGCCAAAACACTGGTCGAATGCGCCGATGTGGTGGTGTTTGATGCCCTCGTCAGCGAGCCAATTTTGAGGATGATCAACCCCCAAGCTGAGCAGATTCATGCCGGTAAGCGCCGGGGCAGGCATTCGATGTCTCAAGCAGAAATTACCCAGTTGCTGCATCAGAAAGCCTACGAACATGCTGTGGTGGTGCGACTGAAAGGGGGCGACCCGTTTGTGTTTGGGCGGGGCGGAGAAGAGATGCGCGACCTGATGGCGGCGGGAATATCGGTAGAGGTGGTGCCCGGAATTACCGCTGGGATTGCAGCTCCGGCCTACGCGGGGATTCCGGTTACCCACCGGGGCTACAGCTCGTCGGTAACGTTTGTGACGGGTCATGAGTCAGCCGGTAAGTATCGCCCTCAGGTGAACTGGGCCGCGATCGCTCAAGCATCGGAAACAATTGTGGTGTATATGGGCGTGCACAATCTGCCCAACATTACGCACTCGTTAATAGCGGCAGGACTGCCAGACAGTACGCCAGTGGCGCTAATTCGCTGGGGGACAAGGCCCGAACAGGAGGAACTGCTGGGGACACTGGCTAATATTGTGAGCAGGGTGGCCGAAAGTGGCTTTCAAGCGCCCGCGATCGCCGTCATCGGCAAAGTCGTCGATCTAAAATCTTGCTTAGCACCGGCCTCGCCTCTGCACAATGAGCACTGGCAGGCGACTCAGCAGCCAGCAGAATAGCCCGCGCTCTGTCAGCGTTCTGAGATAGATTGGTAAATAGCCCCTCGGGCGGCGCTGTTTTCCTTTGAGGGCACAATTATCTCTTTGCAGGCCATAGAAACACCTATTGAAATCACGGTTGAAACGCCTGTCCCAACCAGGTTGGATCGCTGGCTAGCGGCGCATATTGAAACGCTCTCTCGCAACCGGCTACAGCAGTTGATAGAGCAGGGAGCCGTGCGGGTGAATGGCGCGGCCTGCCTGAGTAAAAAGGCGCTGGTTGCTGAGGGCGATCGCATTCACATCACCATCCCTGAAGCCACACCCTACGAACTCATTCCTGAAGATATTGCGCTCGATATTCTGTACGAAGACGATGATCTAATGATGATCAATAAACCGGCAGGCATGGTTGTACATCCGGCTCCCGGTCATGACAGCGGCACACTGGTACATGCCCTGTTAGCGCACTGTGGCGACCAGCTCACAGGCATCGGCGGCGTTCAGCGTCCTGGCATTGTTCACCGGCTCGACAAAAATACGACCGGCGTGATGGTCGTGGCCAAAACTGCAGAAGCGCTGCGCAGCCTGCAAAAGCAAATTCAAGCGAAAACCGCCCGACGCGAGTATTTAGGTCTTGTCAACGGCGTGCCCAAAGGTGAGCAGGGCACGATTAATCAGCCGGTAGGACGGCATCCCAAGCACCGAAAGAAAATGTATATTCTGCCGGTGGAGGAAGGCGGGCGCGAAGCCGTTACTCACTGGCGAACCCTGGAGCGACTGGGAAACTATACCCTGGTGCAGTTCCAGCTAGAGACCGGGCGAACCCATCAAATCAGGGTTCACAGTACTTATTTGGGCCATCCTATCGTCGGCGATCCGGACTACGGCTCGGGCAAGTCACCCGGGATAAAGCTACCTGGGCAGGCACTTCATGCCTTTCGGCTCACGCTGAATCATCCGGTCACTCAGGTAGAGATTACCGGAGAAGCGCCACTGCCCGAACGAATGGAGAAATTGTTGGATAGATTGCGATCGCAGCAGCACTGAGCGCCCGAGGCTGATCGCAAAAAAAGCCGGGATAGAAAACTACCCCGGCTGATAACCTTTTGAGGAAAGAACAAATCAGTCGTTAGCTGTTGCCATTGATCGGCACGTTCAGCTTACGGAAAGGCACAGACGCGCCAATGTTGATATTAGCCGTGCTTACTCTGGGCGCGGAAGCCGGACGAGCATTCACGCTGCGAGCCATGTCGAGGTAAAGCGAGGGGTTACCTGCGGTGGCCTTTTGCTCTTGAGGCTTGAAGCGGCGAACTTCTTCCTGCCAGAGGATCTGGGGAAAGCCCAAGATGGAGCGATAGTACTCGTCGTAGCGAGGAGACTTAATGTTGGTCGGACGCTGACCAATCTCACGACCCGGCAAAATTCGACGGCGCTGATAAGGCACGATGTCGTAGCCAAAGTTCTCGATGTACTCATCGGTATCTAGCAGCTCATCGATAAAGCCCTGCAAGCCCTTAGTCGCAATTTTAATCGACCAGGCAATTTTCTCGCGCTCGTTGTAGGGGTCGCGGCCCAAAGCCCGCTGAATGCACTGCTCAACAAAGCGATAGTTGCTATTTTTGTCGTAAAAACTGCTGCGATAGGTCTCAGACAGCATCAGTCCGCGAATGAAGTCACGCACGGTGATCTGGTTATTGCGAAGCTGAGACTCCAGGAAAACTTCCCGGTCGGACTTGAAGGCATAAAAGAAAATTTGACGGTAAGCTGCATCGATCAGCTCGGTCATTTCGCTGTACTCAAGGAGAGCCTCAGCGCTATAAATTCTGGGCTGGTCGTCGCCCTGGACTGTATACCCCGCAACCCTCTGGTTCTGGCTTTTCGGGGGATAACTCAATAACGGAAGAGCCACGCTTGAATCTCCAACACTTATGTAAACAGCTGCAAATCAATGTCTCATCATCATAGAGGAGCCCGGTTCTTCTCCCAGAGGAGTCTGAGGAAATCATTACACAGCTTAATATTTGCAATAGGTGACGGAACTACCTGCTATCAATGCTTTAGCCCTCAGTTGTGGCCAGTGGCAGGCTGATCTTCAAGCATATGAGCTGACAGTTTTGGTTAAAAAGCTCACATTTTGCAACATTGGCTTCATTTCACTTTACCCCAGTCATTCGGAGTATTGCAGTTGAACAGCATGGATGCGGGCAGCAGGCGATAGGGGGTAATGGGGATTTTTGCCAGCCAGGACTGAAAGGAGCGGTTAGAGCCTGCCATCTGCCGGTGTAGTCCCGGTAGGCAACTGCGATGGTAATAGCCACACAGCGGTTCCCAGCCTTTAGTCCC
>JBBQAC010000185.1:0-9128 GCA_038315915.1 Phormidesmidales cyanobacterium | reverse complement strand
TCCGGTTAGTCGAGGCAAGCACCTCATCACTGTGAAGGTGGATATTCCGACTCGGATTAAAGCAGACGAAAGGGATCTGCTCACTAAGCTGGCGGAGGTTCGTGGTGACATTGTGGGAAAGGGTAAAAAAGAAGGCTTTCTGGGAGGACTATTCAATGGATAGTGCTTCTGCTGTGAACTCTGTAGGCGACTTAGCTGGGCGGCAAAGAGGGTTCTGCTGTGGCCGATGAGCAATTAGATTTGCGTGGAACGCCCTGCCCGCTGAATTTTGTGCGCACGAAGCTCAAGCTGGAGAAAATGCCGCCTGGTTCGCTTCTGGAAGTGTGGCTAGATCCAGGAGAACCCATTGAGCAGGTGCCTGATAGCCTGAGAATGGATGGCTATGGCATTGAGTTGATTGATGATCGCGCTGAGTATTTTGCGGTGCAGGTACGCCGTCCTGTGAGCCTGTGAGCCTTGGCGCTCAGACGCTGGCTGCGACCTTTTGGGCAGGGACGGTGATTGCTATCCAGGCCAATTACTATTCGGTGCAGCTTGATGAGTCATCTGCGCTAGCTGAAGCGGTGGGTGAACAGTGGAACCAGAGACCAGTTGTGCTGCTGTGCATTCGTCGGGCGCTGCTGAAAAAGCTGAATCAGCAAATTATGGTGGGCGATCGCGTCGCTGTCGAAGAACCCGACTGGCAGGGAATGCGAGGGGCGATCGCCAAAGTCTATCCCCGTCAAAAGTTTTTAGATCGTCCGCCGGTTGCCAATCCCGATCAAATTTTGTTGGTGTTTGCGATCGCAGAACCCACACTAGATCCTCACCAGCTCAGCCGATTTCTCGTCAAGGCCGAATCTACCAGGCTGGCGATTACGCTTTGCTTGAACAAGCGAGATTTGGTCTCTGACGAGGTTGGGCATCGCTGGCAGCAGCGAATCGCCGGTTGGGGCTATCAGTCCTTCATGACAAGCCTGCGCGACGATGCCGAAGTACGCGCTGATTTGATGACTACGCTCCACGGCAAAATTACAGTCGTCGCTGGCCCTTCGGGGGTCGGTAAGTCGAGCCTGACCAATCGGCTTATTCCTCAGCAAAATCTGCGGGTGAGCGCGGTGTCGGGCAAGCTGGGCAGGGGGCGGCACACGACCCGTCACGTGGAACTATTTGAGCTGCCTGAAGGCGGCTTTTTGGCAGATACGCCAGGGTTTAACCATCCAGATATTGTCGGCATGCCAGAGGCGCTGAGCGATTATTTTCCTGAAATTCGTCAGCGATTAGCGGAAGATGCCTGTCAGTTCAGCAATTGCCTGCATCGCGACGAGCCCGGTTGCGTGGTGAGGGGCGAGTGGGAGCGGTATGAGCATTACCTGACGATGCTGGCAGAAGTGGTTCAGGTTGAGCAAGCGCGATCGCATCAACCCGATGCGGAAGCCACTGAGAAGGTAAAAATGCTGGAAGACGGCAAGATTCTCAACGAGCCTCGTCTGGAGGCAAAAAAGTACCGGCGCACGTCTCGGAAAACTCGCAACCAGGCTTTTCAAGAGCTGTGCTTAGATTTATCGGCGGTTCAAGATCTCGAAGACTTGGAAGATCTCGAAGATTTGGGCCGATAAGTCAATCTCTTGTGCTTATAGAGAAAGGTCAATCGCCGCAGTAGACAATCAGATCAATTTCGACATCTCCAAACCCCGCCAGAGCCGTTACGCCAACGGTGGTGCGCCCTGGATACCGGCCCGCTGTGAAGTAGCTGGCATAAATGCGGTTCACGGTTTCGTAGTAGCGAAAGTCAGTGACAAAGATGCGGGACATGACGACTTTTTCAAAGCCGGTGCCCGCGTGCTCTAAAACCAGTCGTAGGTTGAACATTACCTGCTCAGTTTGGGCCTCGATAGTGCCTTTGACGACTTCGCCAGTATCAGGATCTTCGGCTAGCTGGCCGGTGACAAACAAAAAGTCACCCGCTCGCACAGCGTGAGAGTAGGGCGCGACAGGCGGCAGCTTGCCATCAGGGAGGTTGATAAATTCCAGCATATTTTTTGTTTTTATCGATTCGAGTGCAGTTGACTAGCGATGCCAGGTCGTAACCCCGCCGGGTTTGTCGATGAGCGTAATCCCATTGGCGCTGAGATCATCTCGGATTTGGTCGGCTTCAGCGTAGTTTTTAGACTGCTTGGCGGCGGTGCGCTGTTCGATTTTGGCGGCGATGTCAGCGTCGCTCAGTTCGCCTTTAGCAGGGGGTGCCTCGATAGCTTGGGCTTCTAGTCCTAAAACCTGAGCGAGCTGCACCAGCGTTTGCCACTGCTTTTGAAGAATAGCAGAATCGGCATCGGGCTTGCCTTCATGAACAATCAGATTGTTCTGGCGCTGAAGCTCTTTGGCGAGACCAAAAAGGACGGCAACGGCCCCTGGAGTATTGAAGTCATCGTCCATTGAGGCTTTAAATTGCTGAATGGCCTCTTCATTGAGCACTGTTTCGCCTGCGCTCCAGCCTAGCTTCTCACCGTATTGAAGCCCGAAGTTCAGTCCTTCATTGAGGGTGGCCCAGCCTTTTGCGGCAGCTGCGATCGCCCCTTCAGTAAAGTCCAACGGCATCCGATACTGCGACTGCAAGACAAACATCCGAATCGCCATCGGATCGGGGCCGTCAGGCGCATCGAGCAGGGCGCGAATGGTGGTGAAGTTGCCTAGCGACTTAGACATTTTGGTGCCGCCGACGTTCACCATGCCGTTGTGCATCCAGTAGGTGGCTAGCGGTTGGCCAGTCGCCGCTTCGGACTGGGCGATTTCGTTTTCGTGGTGGGGAAATTGCAGGTCTGCGCCGCCAACGTGAATGTCGATGGTGTCACCGAGGCGATCGCGCACCATGGCCGAGCATTCAATATGCCAGCCTGGACGACCTTTTCCCCAGGGGGATTCCCAAGCGGGCTCATCCGGCTTAGCCGACTTCCACAACGCAAAGTCAAAGGGATCTTGCTTAATACTCTCCTGCGCGTTGACCCGACCGCTAGCACCTGCCTGCATATCTTCGAGCTTGCGGCCAGAGAGCTTCCCATAGCCGTCAAACTTTCGCACCGAGTAGTAGACATCGCCCTGAGCCGAA
The DNA here is from genome assembly GCA_038315915.1 of Phormidesmidales cyanobacterium. Taxonomy (GTDB): domain Bacteria; phylum Cyanobacteriota; class Cyanobacteriia; order Phormidesmidales; family Phormidesmidaceae; genus Phormidesmis. Next base: position 6,043 of record JBBQAC010000185.1, on the reverse strand, counting down.
TAGGCATAGCCCTGTTGCTCCAGCTCGTGAATCAGTCGCTGAATCCCATCTATCGTATGGGTCGCGTAGGTATATTCATCGGCCTCTAGAATGTTCAGCCGTGCCATGTCTTCAAAGTAGGCGGCTGTATATTTCTCAGCCACCGCCTCCATAGAGGACTTTTCCTGGCGGGCCCGATTGAGAATTTTATCGTCGATATCGGTGAAATTTTGCACGTAGCGCACGTTGTAGCCACGCCAGTTCAGATAGCGGCGTACCGTGTCCCACACAATGTAAGAACGCGCATGGCCCAAATGGCAGTAGTCATAGACCGTCACGCCGCAGCAGTACATCTTCACCTGATTAGGGAGAAGGGGCTTGAAGGCTTCCTTTTGTCGAGAAAGCGTATTGTAAATCGCGACGCTCATGAGACCTGATTTTGGGGGACAAACACCTGAAACGGCTGCTTAAGGCAACCTCAATAGTAAGTTGAAACTCGCATGACAAAGCCGTTTTTCTGCGATTAATTTTTTAACGGAAGTAAACTTAGCTGCTCAATTTTTAATAGATACGTGATAATTGATCCTTTGAAGCTATTCCACCTGCTCATTCAACTCACAGCATTTTTATGACTGCCACGACGATTGCCCCGACTCCGTCCATGGACACCTCCAAGCACGGCCTGCCGGTCACTATCATTACAGGCTTTTTGGGCAGTGGCAAAACGACGCTGCTCAACCATATTTTGACCAATCAGGAAGGGCTGAAAACGGCAGTGCTGGTAAATGAATTTGGCGAGATCGGGATCGATAACGACCTGCTGATCACCAGCGGCGATGAGAATATGGTGGAGCTGAGCAATGGCTGCATTTGCTGCACGATTAACAATGACTTGCTAGAAGCGGTTTATAAGGTCTTAGAGCGTTCCGATAAGATCGATTATCTGGTCGTCGAAACCACGGGACTAGCCGATCCACTGCCGGTTGCACTGACCTTTTTGGGTACTGAGCTGCGGGATTTGACCCGACTCGATTCGATTGTGACCGTCGTTGATGCTGAGAACTACAGCCTGGACTTGTTCAATTCTCAAGCGGCCTATAACCAGATTGCCTACGGCGATATCATTCTGCTCAACAAAATGGATGTGGTCGATGAGGCAGACGCGGACATACTCGAAGTCAAGCTGCGCGATATTAAGGCAGACGCCCGTATCTTACGAACCGATCATGCTCAGGTGCCTCTACCGCTGATTTTGAGCGTGGGGCTGTTTGAGTCGGATAAGTACTTTGGGGAGAAAGCGGCTAGCGCAGATAGCAGCGATGATCATCACGACCACTCAGCCCATGACCATGGCACTCACGAAAGTCATGACCATGAGAGTCACGACGAACATGAAGGTCACGACCATGCCAACTGCGATCACGACCATGGCCAATGCGAGCATGACCATGACCATAGCACCCACTCTCACTTAGATATTGATGGGTTCACGTCGATTTCATTCGACCGGAAGCAGCCACTGGCGATTCGCAAGTTTCAGTATTTTCTAGACAATCAGTTGCCGGCTTCGGTCTTCAGGGCAAAAGGCATCTTATGGTTTGACGAGAGTCCGAAGCGCCATATTTTTCACCTCAGCGGTAAACGGTTTTCTTTGGAAGACGAAGAGTGGAACGGTCGGCCTTTAAAAAATCAGCTCGTGCTGATTGGGCAAAACCTGGACGAGGAAGTTTTGCGAGAGCAGATCGAAAAGTGCTTTTGCGTCGAGTCGGCTGATCGCGGGAAAGGCTTTGGCCGCTAGGGAAAGCAGTCGGGCGATCGCCCTTCCCACTCAAGCTGAGCGGCCAGCTTTTATCTGAAGCATCAGTTAATCAAATTGAATTTAGCAGGAAACTGGGCTGTCGATTATCTAATGGCCCTGCTAAGGTAAAGATGCGTTAAGCTGCTGCCGCAAAGGCTACTATCTGCACTATGTCCGCACGAAATTCTCTCAGTGTTCTCTCCTCTACTTTGGGAGGCTCTGCTGTAAAGCAGGTAGTTTTCTGTGACTTCGATGGCCCAATCGTAGACGTTTCAGAGCGCTATTACCAGACCTATCTCAAAGGTCTGCTGGCAGTGACACAACTGCAAAGTCACACAGGCGAAAGCCTAACGCTTCGACCTTTGTCTAAGCCGCAGTTTTGGCAGATGAAGCAAAACCGGGTAGCCGACGCTGAGATTGCGGCCTGCTCAGGGTTACCTGACGATTTGTTTAAGCCCTTCATGCGGCAGGTAGAAAGGATTGTGAACCATCCTAATCTGCTGGGGTGGGACTGTATTCAGCCAACGGCTCAGGCGGCACTAGAGTATTTCAAGCAGCGTGATATGCGTTTAGTGCTGGTGACGCTGCGTCATCCGCGTCAGGTTGAAACCTTTTTACAGGCTCAGGGGTTGTCGCATTTAATCGGTGAAGTGTATGGCACGACCGATCTCAATGCGGCTTATGCTAATCGGATTGAGCATAAGTGTGACCTATTGGCTGCGGCGATCGCTCAGCAAACCGCCCAGGGACATCTCACCCACAATAGCTGGATGATCGGCGATACCGAAGCTGACATTTTGGCTGGTCAGGCCATGGGCCTTGCCACCGCAGCAATTGCCTGCGGTGTGCGCAGCGAAACGTACTTACAGCAGCTAGCGCCCTCAGAGGTTTATCGCTGCTTGATGACGGCTGCTCGCGATGTAGTAAAAACAGCGACCTCTCAGGCTGCTTAATATTTTTGATTCTGTATTGATCCAGCTTACTTTTTAAGGCTGTATCGCTCCCACCACCGCTTGAGTGGGTAGTAGAGTGCGGGTGCCCAGAGGCTGCTAAGGATAGCCGAGCTGAGCGCTACTCGCTGATGATATTGCCAGATAGTCCCTAAGCTGGCGCGAGGAGCGGCATCGCTGAAGAGGTGTTGAGCGGTGAGCTGTAAAGCGATCGCCGTCTCAGTGATCACAGCTAAGCCAAAGACAATTAAAGCAACTGAAATGAGATCTTCCTGTAAGAAACGGCGCTGCCGCAGGCGGGCGGCCAGCATTCCAGCGATCGCCAGTCCCAAAGCATGAGTCGGGAAAGGGGCGGTGAGGCCGTCTTGCAGTAGGCCCAGGGTGATACCAGCGATCGCACCATCCAAAGACGTGCGGCTAATGCTCCACACAACGACCCAAATCAGCAGCCAGTTCGGGCCTACGCCCAAAATATCCATCCCGGGCAGTCGCATCGGCAAAATCAGCAGACAAAACAGTACCGAGCCAATAGTGACCACCCAGTTCCAGAATTGTTTGCGAGCCTCTGAGCGCCGCCGGGGCCTGAAAGAATTCATCTAAAAGTTATCGTCATCTTCAGTGACGATTTCCGCAGGATCTGCATTGACATCAAGCTTAGGCTTGTAGGGATGAATCACCACCCATTCCAGCCTGCTAATCGGTACCGAAAGCTGAATAGCAGCCTCAGGGGCCGGACTGATGCCCAGATCAATCGAGGCTACGCGACCAATCGGAATGCCCGGTGGAAACAGCCGACTAAAGGCCGAGGTGACAATCACATCTCCCGGCTTGACGTCGGGTGCTTTGTCAAAGAACTTCATCGTAGCCTGCACGCCTGCCTGCCCCTGGATATATCCAGCGGAGCGGCTGCGACTCACTTTAACGCCAATTTGACTGGTGGCGTCGCTCAGCAGCAGGATGCGGGCAGTATGCGGCGTAACAGCGGTAACTCGTCCAACCAAACCGCCCGGGCCGGTAGCGACATCGCCCACTTTTACATTCGCCTGAGTACCTTTATTGACGGTGATTTGCTGCCACCAGTGGTCGGCGCTCCGGGCAATGATTGCCGCCGAGGTAGTCTTCTTCAGCTTGACGTCTTTTTCATAGTCGACTAGCTCACGCAGCTTTTGATTCTGACTTTCGAGTTCGACAACGCGCTCCTGTAGCTCCAGCACATAGGCATTTTCTATTTGCTTATCGGCAGTGGGCTGGGTATGAAACGGGCGGGTCAGCACCTGATAGGTTTCGTTGACTAGGGCTCCGTTGGTCTGGCGAATTCCCCAGGCAGAGCCCAACGCCAGCACAATCAGGACTGCCCTGAGCGCATTTCTATCCCACCATCGTCTTAGGGAAAACATTTAAATATCTATGTCAATGACCATCAGCAATCTTGAACGGTATTCAGCCCAGCGAGCAGGCGACTTGTGCTACTCGCGAGACCGGGCACTGAATACTCGTTCCATCTGACTGAAGTTCTCAAGTACGCGCCCTGTGCCCAAAACCACGCAGCTCAGTGGATCGGCGGCGACGTGAACCACAATGCCGGTTTCGTGAGAAATAAGGGTATCTAATCCTTTGAGCAAAGCGCCACCCCCTGCCAGCATGATGCCGCGATCAATAATATCAGCAGCCAGCTCAGGGGGAGTCTTCTCCAGAGTGCGCTTGACCGCTTCGACAATTACCGACAGTGGTTCTGCCATGCTTTCGCGAATTTCTGGGCTCTTGATGGTGACGGTTCTCGGCAGGCCCGAAAGCATGTGCACACCGCGAACCTCTAGGGAAATATCGTCGTCGTCAGGGCTGGGGTAAGCAGAGCCGATCTTGACTTTTATTTCTTCAGCGGTGCGATCGCCAATATCGAGGTTATTGACCTTTCTCATGTACTGCTTAATCGAATCGGTCAGCTCATCGCCTGCCACCCGAACAGATTCACTGAGAACGGTACCCTGCAAGCTCAGCACTGCCACCTCAGTGGTGCCCCCGCCAATATCGACAATCAAGTTGCCCGTGGGCTCATCGACAGGCAGTCCCGCACCAATCGCCGCCGCAACTGGTTCATCGATCAAATAAACCATGCGGGCTCCGGCCTGTAGCGCTGCGTTCATCACCGCTCGACGCTCGACCCCTGTGACGCCACTAGGTACGCCGATTACGACCCGAGGAGAAACAAGCGCCTTATTTTCATTGACCCGGCGAATAAAGTGCTTGAGCATCACCTCAGCGATATCAAAGTCGGCGATCACACCGTCCTTCAAAGGGCGAATGGCGCGAATGTTGCCGGGAGTACGCCCTAGCATTTGCTTCGCTTCTTCTCCAACCGCGAGAGGTGCGCCTGTTGCTTCTTCAATAGCAACGACAGAGGGCTCTTGTAAAACTACGCCTCGTCCTGAGACATAGACCAAGGTGTTTGCGGTGCCAAGGTCGATACCCATGTCACGGGAGAGGGAAAAGCGATTGAATAAAGCCACAAGATGAGGATCCCCAATAGCGGTTAAGACGAATATTTTTGACGATTCGAGTGGATTTTATTACGTTTCATATCAAACCGTCTAGTCAATTTGCTGAACTCTATGATCTTGCGGGTTCAAGCTGCTCTAATTGTACAGAGGTGGTGGCCGGTTGCTGGGAAAGTTTGGCAGCTTTCTTGCGGTTTGATCGCCTGTCAATTTTGTCAGAAAATGTCACTCTAGGCATTGAGATTAGTTTTAGGGTCAAGCTTGCTATGAGTGTGAATATTGTGACTTTGGTCGGAAGGGTCGGTCGAGATCCCGAGGTTCGCTACTTTGAATCGGGAAATGTGCTGGCCAAGTGCGGCTTGGCGGTGAACCGGCGATCGCGCAATAACGACCAGCCCGACTGGTTCAATCTAGAAATCTGGGGTAAGACAGCCGAAATTGCCGCCAACTATGTTCGAAAAGGAAGTCTAATCGGGGTCACCGGTTCTCTCAAGCTCGATAGTTGGCAGGATCGCAGTACGGGCGCACTCCGTACTACTCCGGTGATTCGGGTAACGCAGCTAGACCTATTGGGATCTAAGCGAGACAACGAGTCGCCAATGGGACACAGCGACGACGAGTTTTAGCTAAGTTTCGGGGCCAACCTTCAGGAAGCCTAGCTGGCAGAAATACTGCCCGAAAGCACAGGTTCCTTAAGCGCGCTCTGCATTTGGCCCAGCCAGTCGATCAGGTTTTCGATCTGTTTGTCTGGTTTGAGGACGCCTAAGCCTCGGACGGTGACCTTTCCAGGGGCGTAGATGAAGCGCGATCGCAAGTGTCCG
>JBBQAC010000272.1:0-5594 GCA_038315915.1 Phormidesmidales cyanobacterium | reverse complement strand
CAGCGCTTTACTTACATATTACGTCTAACACTGCCTGGTCAACGCTCGCATAGCTCAGTGGACAATTTCTAGACTGAAACGGCGATCGCACGTAAAGCGCTGAGATGACGCTGCGAAACCCGCTTCAAACTGGCTGATCGTCCAATAGCCAAGTTCATGCAAGCAATATGAAGCCATCAAAGCCTTCAAAAACTTTTGCGAACAGACGTCAACCTTTGTAATGGCTCTTTCGTAGTGCATTTCTATTCTGCCAATATTTAATCTTCAGCCATCACCGCAGTTATCATCTTGGAGATGCTATGACCCTTTCAATTGACAAGGACGTTGCTCAAGCGAGCGTTACTGAGTCCGAGCAGACTCCAGAAACTGCCCCATCAATTGCCAAGAAGATCGGCATTCCCAAAGAAATTTCAGCTGGTGAGCGACGCGTGGCGGCCACCCCTGACACGGTTAAGAAGCTCCAGAAGCTCGGCTTTGACGTACTCGTAGAACGCACAGCAGGAGAGGCCGCCAAGTTTAGCGACAGCGCCTATCAGGCAGCGGGTTGTGAAATTGTGAACACAGCGGCTGAGCTATGGGCACAGACCGATATCATCCTCAAAGTGCAGCCGCCTCAGGCCCATCCTAACGGCCAACATGAGGCCGATATGCTCGGCGCTCATCAATCTCTCATCAGCTTTATCTGGCCTGCGCAAAATCAGGATTTGGTCAATCAGCTTTCGAGCCGTCGGGCCACCGTACTGGCGATGGATGCCATTCCCCGCATCAGCCGCGCTCAAAAAATGGATGCGCTCAGCTCTATGGCCAACATTGCAGGCTACCGGGCGGTAATTGAAGCGGCCAATCAGTTTGGGCGATTTTTTACCGGGCAGATTACTGCTGCTGGGAAGGTGCCGCCCTGCAAGGTCATGGTGATTGGCGCAGGCGTTGCAGGGCTGGCCGCGATTGGTGCAGCAAAAAGCCTGGGTGCAATTGTCCGGGCTTTTGACACGCGGCTGGTGGTCAAAGAGCAGGTCGAAAGCCTCGGCGCAGAGTTTCTGGAGCTGAGCTTTGACGAAGATGGATCAGGGGATGGCGGCTATGCCAAAACCATGAGCCCAGAATTTATCGCGGCAGAAATGGCGCTGTTTGCGCAGCAGGCCGAAGAGGTAGATATTATCATCACCACAGCGCTGATTCCCGGTAAGCCTGCACCGCTGCTGGTCACTCAGGAAATGGTAGAGAGTATGAAGCCAGGGTCGGTCGTGATCGACATGGCCGCTGAGCAGGGGGGTAACTGTGCAGTGACCAATCCGGGGGAAATTTACACCTACAACGACGTCACAATTGTCGGCATCACCGACTTTCCCAGTCGCATGGCCAGCCAGTCCAGTCAGCTATATGGCACCAACTTGTACCATTTGCTCAGCGACATGGGCGGCTCAGACAATTACAAAGTTGACCTGGAAGACGAGGCCGTTCGCGGCGCACTGATCACCTACGAGGGTGAAGTCACCTGGCCTGCCCCCAAGCCAGAAAAACCGCCTGTACCAGTGACAAAACCGGCAGCGGTAGCCCAGACGTCTGTCCCTGAGAAGAAGTCTTCACCTCTGGTCAAATGGACTGGGCTAATTGCGCTCGCTAGCGGGATTATCGCCATTGGACTTGCCGCGCCGCCTTCCTTTTTGTCGCACTTTACGGTGTTTATTCTGGCCTGCTTTGTCGGCTGGCAGGTGATTTGGAATGTCAGCCCGTCGCTGCATACGCCGCTGATGAGTGTGACCAATGCGATTAGCGGAATCATTATTATTGGCGGGCTGTTGCAGCTCTCGGGTGAGTGGACAACGACGACGGTGTTGGGAGCGATCGCCATCCTCGTCGGCACCATCAATATCTCCGGCGGCTTTTTGGTTACCCAACGAATGCTGAAGATGTTCCGCAAGTAATCTAGCCTGCTTACCGAAAATTTGACTGCTACAGAACTTTAAGGAATAAATCCATGTCGAATAATTTAGTGACGGTCGCCTATATTGCGGCCATTGTTCTGTTTATTTTGAGCCTGGGCGGACTGTCCAACCAGGAAACGGCCAAGCGCGGCAACATCTATGGCATGATCGGGATGGCGCTGGCAATTGGCGCGACGGCATTTGGCGCTGGGGTGGGTAACTATACAGCGCTAGTTGCGGTAATCGTACCCGGCGTGGTGATTGGCGCATTTTTGGCTTCGCGGGTAGAAATGACTGAAATGCCCGAACTGGTCGCGGTGCTGCACAGCTTTGTCGGGCTAGCAGCGGTACTGGTGGGCATTGGTAACTATTTGCAGCCCGAGTCTGGTCTGGTAGGGGCAGAAGAAACCATCCATATGGTCGAAATCTATGTGGGTGTGTTTATCGGCGCGGTGACCTTTACCGGCTCAGTAATCGCCTTTGGCAAGCTGAAGGCCATTATCAGCAGCAAGCCACTGACGCTGCCCGGATGGCATCTGCTAAACATCAGTCTGCTGGTGGGCACTGTGGCTCTGGGCTTCGTCTTCATGGGCGCAGAAGGCACCGCTGGGCTGCCCGCTTTACTCGGGATGTGCGCACTGGCCGGTCTATTGGGAATGCACCTGGTCGCCGCCATCGGGGGCGCGGATATGCCGGTGGTGATTTCTATGCTCAACAGCTACTCGGGCTGGGCAGCAGCGGCAGCAGGCTTTATGCTCTCGAACGATCTGCTCATTGTGACCGGGGCACTGGTCGGCAGTAGCGGGGCGATCTTAAGCATCATCATGTGTCAGGCGATGAACCGTTCCTTTATCAGCGTGATTCTGGGTGGATTTGGCCAGGGCGCAAAATCTGCGGGATCTGGCAGCAGCGCGCCGGGTGGTAGTGCGACTGCTATCACTGTGGAAGAGACGGTGGAGCTACTGAACGAGGCGAGCAGCGTGATTATTACTCCCGGCTATGGCATGGCGGTAGCGCAGGCGCAGCACGCGGTGGCCGATATTACGAAAATTTTGCGCGATCGCGGCACCACCGTCCGCTTTGGCATTCACCCGGTTGCTGGTCGCCTGCCTGGGCACATGAACGTACTCCTTGCAGAAGCCAACGTCCCCTACGACATCGTGCTCGAAATGGACGAAATCAACGAGGACTTTGCCAATACAGATGTGGTGCTGGTAATTGGGGCAAATGACACGGTGAACCCCAGTGCCTTGGACGATCCCACCAGCCCAATTGCCGGAATGCCCGTATTGGAAGTGTGGAACGCAGCGAACGTGGTCGTGATGAAGCGCAGCCTTTCGGTAGGCTATGCGGGCGTAGACAATCCACTGTTCTATAAAGACAACTCGCAAATGCTCTTCGGCGATGCGAAGGCAAATGTGTCGGCGATTTTGGCAGAAATGCAAAAGGCCAGCGCTGCCAAAGTACCGGCTATGGCTGGAGCCAAATAGCGCTTTGAAAGGTTTTAAAGGGGTTTTTCGGCCAGCCGTTAACAAGCGAAAGTTCACGGGTACCTTTGGGCAAGCTATCTCATCAGCATTGATTGTTTGAGCGCACAGGCTTAGGCAATCAATGCAGCAGATGGCAAAGGGTTTACCAGAGGGTATTTTTCGTGAGCATTGCTAGCAAGGTCGGTCAAATCGCGGGCGCTGCTTTTCTGCTGAGTGGAGCGTTTATCACAGCCAGCGCCCAGGTGCCGTCTCCTGATGCGCCGCCCGATGCTGCGGTGCCCAGCGTTGTCGTGCCGGATGCCGTACCCAGGACAGTGCGGCCAACAAGACCAGCCGCGACACAGCGTGCCATACCGCCCAATCCCATCGCGCAAGACTATCAGGTAGGTGCTCTGCAAGCTGACTACACCGGCAGTCTGTGGGTCGGCTCTCATCAAGGACTGGTACGTATCAACCCTGAAACCGGCAGCGTTCAGGCCCGTGTGCCCCTGCCCAATCGCTTCGTCGATGCCATGACCCAGGACAAAGTCGGTCGTATCTGGCTAGGTACCCCAGAAGGAATGGTGCGAGTCGAGCCTCGAATCAACGAAGTTACCGCGCAAAACTTCCGGCTACCTTCTAATCGGGTGCTAGCAACTTTGGTAGACCAGCGCGGATTTTTGTGGGTGGGTACCGACCGGGGACTGGCAATGATCAGCCCGGATGAGGGACTGCTGATGACGACGCTCCAGGCATTGCCGGGAGTAAGCGCCAACACGCTGGGACTCGCGCCCGATGGCAACCTGTGGGTAGGCACATTGGAAGGACTGGTAAGGGTGCATACAGGCACGGCCTATATCACCAACCGGGTGACCGATTTGCCGGGGCGTTCGGTGCAGGCAATGGCGGTCGGCCCTCAAGGAAAACTGTGGATTGGGACGCCGACCGGGCTGCTTGTCGTCGATAGCCTGACCGGACGGTTGCTGCGCTCAGTGACTTCGCTACGCGGACAAAGTGTGGAAGCGATCGCCTTCGACGCGAACCAGAATCTATGGGCGGGTACCAGTACCGGCCTGTTCAAACTCAATTCCTACAACGGGGCAATTGTCGGCCAGGTGCCAAACCTACCCTCGGAGCATATTCTGTCGATTTCACCAGATACCGGCAATAAAGTTTGGGTAGGCACGACTGAGGGACTCGCCTGGGTGAGCACCACGACCGGGCACGGTACGCCTCACGGGTCGATTGTCAGTGAGATTGGAGCGCGGTAATTCCTATTTAAAAGGCGATCTGTAGCCTTGATAGCCTGTTCCTGGTTAAGGTAGTCCGGTAACGCAGCGGATGTCGCTAGGAGCAAGTCATGATCGTCAATGTGCATAAGTTTGCGCGGTGGAAGCAGGAAGGGCGAGCGATTGCCATGCTCACTGCCTGGGACTATATCTCCGCGCAAATGGTAGACGCTGCCGGGGTTGATATGGTGCTGGTCGGCGATTCGATGGCGATGACAGTGATGGGCCATGAGACCACGCTGCCCCTCACGTTAGACGAAATTATCCACCACGCGAAGATGGTGCGCCGGGGCATTAAAAACACGCTGGTGATTGTCGATCTGCCTTTTTTGACCTACCAGGTCAGCCGAGAGGCGGCAATGCTAGCAGCGGGCCGTGTGCTCAGAGAAACGGGCGCTCAGGCGGTGAAGATGGAAGGTGGCTACCCCGCCATGTCCGAAACGATCGCTGCCGTGGTGCAAGCGGGTGTGCCGGTGATGGGCCACGTTGGGCTGACGCCTCAGTCGGTATATCAGGTGGGTAGTTTTCGTAAGCAGGGCAAATCGGCTGAGGCCGGAGAGCGGATTTTGAAAGAGGCGATCGCGCTCGAAAAAGCAGGCGTATTCGCCATTGTGCTGGAGCATATTCCCGGCGACCTCGCCCAAAAAATCAGCCAAGCACTCACCATTCCCACCATCGGCATTGGCGCAGGCCCGTACTGCGACGGCCAAGTCTTTATCACTTCAGATTTGCTCGGGCTATCCGAGTGGCAACCGCCTTTTGCGACGCCGTATGTGAACTTGCGATCGCAGGGAATTGAAGCGGCCAAGCAGTTTTGCGAAGACGTGCGCCAGCGTCAGTTTGGCACTCAGCCCAAACCCGAACCGGCTCAAAGCCAGCCTGTTTGATCCTTATGGAAACCTTTAAGGTCA
>JBBQAC010000052.1:0-20255 GCA_038315915.1 Phormidesmidales cyanobacterium | reverse complement strand
GGTGATGCTGGTGTTAGCTCAGCGCAAACTGCCCTTTGTCGAATTTACCCCGGCGCAGATCAAGCAGTCGATTACCGGGCATGGCAATGCCGATAAGGTTGAGGTGCAAGATGCTATAGCCCGCGAGCTTAAGCTCGAAAGTATTCCCAAGCCCGACGACGCTGCCGATGGGCTGGCGGTGGCGCTCACCGCCTGGTTTCGGATGGAATAATGATCAAAGAGACTTTTAAGAGTCGAAGCGCGATGCCAAAATTTGCTACCCCATTGGATAGAGACAAGGTCGAGCAGCTCATGCAGCCTGCGCTGATTCGAGTGATTGACAATATTCGCAAGCAGCTCGATAGCACGAGTTGGGAGGGCCGCTACGAAGAAGAGCTGATCTGGCCTGCCGGGACAACGCCCGAACAGCAGCAGGATTACCAGACCCTCCAGCAGCAGCTTCATGGCGTGTCACCCGCAGAACATGATCGGGTGGCTGCGCTGATGGCTCAGCTTCCTGAGCCGACGCCGCTGTATACGCTACGACTGACCAAGCCCAACTGCACTGACCAGACGGTGGATATTTGGGCGCTGTGCTATCAGGTTTGTACGGTTGATGACGGCAGGGCTAAGTCCGAGAAATGTTGTCAGGCGGGCGAAGCCTTTGAGATGATCGCAGACAATCACCTGTTCGATGCCGACGAGGCCGTGGACTGGCAGCCGTTAGACAAGAAGACTCAGGCGCTGGTGGCAGATATTTTTCAGGCGCTGCCCGAATAGCTGCCCAAATAGACGATTGATTAAATAAATAGCATCTATCTAATCGGTCACTAGGCGCGGGCGACTTCCTGTGGTTTTCTAAAGGAGTCCTTGAGCGTTGGTGGAAGTGATATGCAGCTAGTGGGTATGCTCGATTCTCCCTATGTTCGGCGGGTGGCGATCGCCCTTCACCATCTGAACATCCCCTTTGAGCATTCGTTCCTATCCGTCTTTCGCAATATGGACGAGTTCCGCCAGATCAATCCACTGATCAAAGCGCCGACCTTAATCTGTGACAATGGCGAAGTGCTGATGGATTCGACTTTGATACTGAGCTATATCGAAAAGCTATCGGGCCAAACGCTGATGCCGCCGGATCTCGATGACTATCAAAAGGCACTGCGGCTGATTGGGCTAGCGTTTAACGCCTGTGATAAGAGCGTCCAGATTGTGTATGAGCGCGACTTGCGGCCAGTCGAGAAGCAGCATCAGCCCTGGTGCGATCGCATTCAAGCCCAGCTCATCGCCGCTTACGATTTGCTAGAACCTTACGCAGCCCAGAGTGCGGCCCGGACATCCGGCTGGTTGGTCGGTGAGCAACTCACCCAGGCCGACATTACCGTATGCGTCGCCTGGCAATTTACCCAACATACCGTGGCCGATGTGGTTAATATGAAAACCTATCTCGCTTTGTCGGCACTGTCTGAGCGGGCGGAGGCGCTGCCAGAATTTGTCGCCGTCCCGCTCGAACCGGGCTGGCAGCCGAAAATAATCACAGGCTAAGCGGTCACAAGGAGAAGTGCAGTTCATGAAAATTGACTTGTCATCTGTTCCGGTCGAGTCGGGCACGAACTACCCAGATGAGTTCAAAGCAACCGTCGCCGGTCGGCGGCGTCAGCGAGTCGGCAATGCCGCCGGGCTAAAAAACTTTGGCGTCAACCTGACCACGCTCGAACCGGGCAGTCAGTCAGCGCTCCGCCACTGGCATTCTAACCAGGACGAATTCATTTACATTTTGCAGGGCGAAGTAGTGATGGTGACCGATGAAGGCGAGCAGATGTTGCGCCCCGGCGATATGGCCGGGTTCGCAGCAGGCGTCGAAAATGGCCATCATCTGATCAACCGGTCTGATGCGCCAGCGGTGTATTTGGAAGTGGGTGATCGATCTGCGCCTGATCGGGCGGAGTATCCAGATGACAATTTGTTTTTTGCTCTGACCGAAAACGGCCAGCGGCGGTTTGCTCGCAGTGACGGTAGAGCTTACAAGCGGGGTCGTTAGTCTAGTGGCCTTTACCTGCAAAACCAGGCGAGTGATGGGGTTGAGTGCGATCGCGACCACCCTCACAAGCTTCGCCCTCACAAGCTGTCAGCCTCAACCGTCCCAGGTCAGCGCGCCACCAGTGCCCGCCACCGATCAGCCTGCCGCCATTGACCTGCCGCTCTCAGCCCCGCCGCCACCGCCACCGGGTGCGTACCTAGGAAAAGTCTCTCCGCCTGTCTTTGACCAGCTCAAAGACTTGCCTCTACTGGCTCCTGCCTATATTCCCACCGGATTCACACTGGCTGAGCATGGTACGACGCCCTCAAATGGCTATTACTTGATCTACCGCAACACAGATGGCCAGTGCTTTGCCATTGAACATCAGAGCGCGGGTCAAACACCGGAAACTCTGCCGCCAGATCTCACCTCGCTGCCGGTTGAATCCTTCAACTCCCCTATTTTCGGTTCAAACCGCAACCTCTACTACAGCCAAGGGGAGCCCGCCCCGGCCCAATTAATCAGTCAATGGCTGACCAATCCTCAAGGAGCCTACCGCCTAGCCGGTGCCGACACCGTGCAAACCTACCCGGCTCAGAGCGCCTGCCAGAATGTCTCACTTGCTGAAGCCGTCAAAATCATCACCTCAATGACCGATCTAACCGCCGCGCCGACTGACTCAGTCGGCGACGACTACTAGAGCAGTCTCAATCCCGATGGTCATGGCGATAGTTGACCCTCGCCCCTGCCCACTGCAACTTACTCCGCAGCGTCCGGTAATAGGAGTGGTCTTTTCGTAGAATGATGAACTTAGCCAGATGGCTGGCCATGCAGATATCGACTCGCTGACCGGGCCAGATCGGGGTGCCAAAGACGCCGTCTGTCCAAAGCTTAGTGTTGCCTTCGGGATCGCCCAGCGGCCAGACGCTGACGGTGCTTCCGGGCGGCAGCACAATCGGGCGACTCGACAGGCTCATCGGGCAAATTGGGGTGACGATAATTGCCTGCATCCCCGGATGCATAATCGGGCCGTTGGCCGAGACGGTGTAGCCCGTTGACCCGGTGGGGGTGCCGATCAGCAGCCCGTCGCCCTGATACTGGTCAACCATTTCCCCATCAATTTCAACTTCCAAAATGGAGGTGATCATGCGGTTAGGAGAAGCGGGCTTGACGCACATTTCGTTCAGGGCAAAATAGCGATCGCTCATCGGATCAAAATTGCCCGATGCGCCTCGATGAGCCCGGGCTTGCAACATCATGCGCTGCTGTATGGCGTAGCGATCGCTTAGCAACCGCTCCCACACCTGATCGAAGTCCTCGATCACATCGGCAGACTCAGTCAAAAATCCCAGGTGACCGCCCACATTCACAGCCAGGATTGGAATATCGTCAGCAGCCAGATGGCGAGCAGCCGAAAGCGCAGTACCATCGCCGCCTAGTACTACAGCCAAATCAATCGGCGCGGGCGCTGACTCTAGAAAAACCGGGTAAGGATTATCCTGAGCGCCGCTCGGCCCCATCATTACCTTGGCCCCTAAAGACTCCAGCCGACGAGCACACTTATCAGCCCAGCTTTTACTCGACGAACTGCCCGCCTTGTAAACAATAATGACCTGCTTTAGATCCACTTAAGACCTTCTACCACTTAAGCAGATTGAACTGTTCCATATCGACAGTGTCCCGGTTGCGATAAATCGAAAGCACAATGGCCAGCCCCACCGCCGCCTCAGCCGCCGCGATCGTAATCACAAATACCGCAAAGACCTGCCCCTTAATAGCGCTCGGATCCAAATAGTTAGAGAACGCCATCAGGTTGATATTGACCGCGTTGAGCATCAGCTCAATCGACATCAGCACGCGGATGACGTTACGACTGGAAACCAATCCATAAATACCAATGCTAAATAGCGCTGCTGCCAGCAGTAAAAAATATTCGAGCTGCATGAAAGAGAACTCCTTTAATTGTCGTCACGTGTGCCAGCGGCCACCAGTTCCCGAGGACGCTCAGGCAGCGTTAGCGATTCCTGTTGGCTATCCAACATCTCTGGAATGTACTCACGGCGAGCCAGGATAATTGCCCCAACTAACGCCACTAACAGCAGCACAGAAGCCAGCTCAAAAGGCAGCAAATAGTCGCTGAAAAAGTGCTGACCGATAATTTCAATCGCTTTATCACCCGCCGCAGGCGCAGTCGAAATCGCCCACGGATGGGAAACCACCATCGTGCCGATCAGTCCAAATATACCTGCACAAACCGCAGCCGTCGCCACTTTCCCGATCCAGGCTTGCTTGACAGGTGCAAAGGCTTCCTCTTTATTAACCAGCATAATCCCGAATAAAATCAGCACGTTCACAGCGCCGACATACACCAGCACCTGAGCGGCGGCTACAAAGCCAGCATTCAGCAAAATATAAAGCCCAGAGATACTGGTAAATGTCAGCCCTAACAAAAAGGCTGAGTAAACGATGTTTGAGAGCAGAACCACGCCCAGAGCCGAAACGACCACAAGCACCGCCAAAATCCCAAACGAGACAAGCTGTACACCTTCTGCCAAATTCAAAACGATTTTCTCCTCACTGATTTTTTTTGGGTCGTAACCAGTCTGCTTAACAGCGTCAGGTTGAATTCATGAGGGGTTGAGTCTGAGTCGCTACCCCTTTCCCTCACTGGCGGCTTCTGCCGGTTCAGCCGCTGCCTGCGCTTCCATCTCTTCGAGAATGTCTTTGGGCAACCGGCCTGCTCGCTGGGCCCCCGCTGGCAGATCATGCGGATCCATCACGCCTTTAGGCAGATAGGCAAACTCTCGCAGTGGCGTCACCATCGGATCTTCTGTGACCTTATAGGGCAGGCGACCGAGCGCCACACTATCGTAGTTGAGATCGTGACGGTCGTAGGACGATAGCTCATATTCTTCAGTCATCGAGAGGCAGTTCGTCGGGCAATACTCGACGCAGTTACCGCAAAAAATGCACACGCCAAAGTCAATACTGTAGTGACTGAGGTTTTTCTTCTTCGTCTCTTTGTTAAATTCCCAGTCGACCACCGGCAGGTTAATTGGGCATACCCGTACACACACCTCGCAGGCAATGCACTTATCAAATTCAAAGTGAATCCGACCGCGATAGCGCTCTGAAGGAATGAGCTTTTCGTAGGGATATTGCACCGTTACCGGGCGGCGCTTCATATGGTCGAAGGTAACTGACAGGCCCTGGCCGATATACTTTGCTGCCTGAGCCGTTTCTTTGGCGTAGTCACCAACTTGCTTGAGAAAATGCAACATAGCGCTAGATGATAGGTAAAAAACAGGGGGATCAATGGCTGTTTGAACAAGAACGCTTTTGACCTAGCCGCCGAAAGCAAAAGGGAACGTCAGCTTCAAGCCAGCAGTGACTAGCAGATTAACTAAAGAAATCGGCAAGAGGAACTTCCAACCCAGGTCTAAAAGCTGGTCAATACGCACGCGAGGCACCGTCCACCGCAGCAAAATAGTCAGGAAGACTAGCAGATACGCCTTGATCATCGTCATGACGATACCCAGAGCAGCGGTGATTACCTGTACCCAGGGCGCTGTCTCACTCACCCCAATCAGGCCAGTCAGCGTTTCGACCGGCACCGGAAAGCTCCACCCGCCCAAATACAGCACCGACACAATCAGCGCCGACAGCATGAGGTTAACGTAAGAGCCGACGTAGAATAGGCCGAATTTCATGCCGGTGTATTCAGTCTGATAGCCTGCGACAAGTTCTTCCTCGGCTTCAGGCAGGTCAAAGGGCAGGCGTTCGCATTCAGCCAGCGCCGCAATCCAAAAAATGACGAATCCCACCGGCTGTCGCCAAATGTTCCAGCCCAAAATGCCGTAGCCCGACTGCTGATTGACAATGTCGATGGTGCTGAGTCCATTTGTCATCAAGACTACCGCTAGCACGGCGATCGCCAGAGGAATTTCGTAGCTAATGGATTGAGCCGCCGCCCGCAGTCCGCCTAGCAGTGAATACTTATTGTTGGAGGAGTAGCCAGCCATCAGCAGACCAATCGGGGTGATGCTGGAAAGCGCAATCCACAGGAAAATACCGATCCCCAGGTCGGTAATTATCATGTTTTGGCCAAAGGGCACAATCAGGAAAGAGAGAAACACCGGAATCACAACAATGGCAGGGCCTAAGGTGAACAGCCACGGATCTGCCTTGGCGGGGGTGATATCTGCCTTAAAAATAAGCTTGATCCCATCGGCAACGGCCTGCAAAGCACCTAATGCACCAATATAGTCAGGCCCCACGCGCTGCTGGGCAGCGGCTGAAATTTTACGCTCCAGCCACACTGCAATGAAAATGCTCACTGTCGCCACTATCAGCATCAGCAGCATCGGCAGCGGAACCCAGACGGCTTTGGCGACCCCGGCGGGAAGTCCTAGTTCGATGAGGGCCTGGACGAAAGTCCTTTGAAGGTCAATGCCTGGATTCATGCTCTCTAAAGACGCTTGCGCGCGAAGGGTTACAGTCGACGATCAGATTCTAGCGCTTAATCAACTTCTGTACGATTCTTTATCGCAATGAAATACCTGCTGACGGGTCTATCTGACGGTGAATGAGGCCAAAATAAAAACCCCCTCGGCGCAAGGCCGAAGGGGCTGGAGTTCCTGAAAATCGTCACTGGGGATATATTCGTGCGATTTTCGGTTATTGCCAAGAGGGGTAGCGCCCATCACCTCTGTATATTCACCGAAAGTCAGATGAATTTTCAATGTGCTTTGACGTTGAGAACCTTATGTTGAGAACCCTACAAGTACAAGTAAGTACAAGCGCTAAGGCTGCTTTTCCCAGAGCTGCAAACGTTTTTCCAGAGGGATATAAAGCTGGTCGTGAGGCCCTTCATAAATTTGGGTGGGCCGGAAGATTCTGTTTTTGCCGATTTGCTCTTTCCAATGGGCTAGCCAGCCAGCGACACGAGCGATCGCAAATATCGGCGTAAATAAATCGGTCGGAATACCCAGCTTGCGATATACCAGACCTGAGTAAAAGTCGACATTGGAGTAAATGCCCTTGTGCCCGAGCTTTTCCTCAACGACCTGCTCTAGCTCTAAAGCGATGTCGTAATAGGCATCGCGTCCGACCTTATCAAAAAGCTGCTCGGCCAGTCGCTGGAGCACAGCGGCCCGAGGATCTTTAACCTTGTACACGCGGTGACCAAAACCCATAATCTTCTCGCGGTTGGTGATGCGGGCTTCTACATAGGGCCGCACATTTTCGATAGAGCCAATCTCATGCAGCATGGTGATTACTTCTTCATTAGCGCCACCGTGCAGCGGGCCAGCGAGCGTACCCACCGCCGAGGCCACCACCGCGTAGGGATCAGTCAGCGTAGAGGCGGTGACCATCGCCGAAAAGGTCGATGCGTTGATAGTGTGCTCGGCATGCAGGATCAGGCAAACGTCAAAAATGCGGGCTTCTAAAGGGTCGGGCTCTTGCTCGTTGAGCATGTATAGAAAGTTAGCCGCGTAGCCCAGATCGTCACGCGGCTGTACCGGGTCGTTCCCTTTGCGCATCATTTTAAAGGCGGCGACCATCGTGGGAATTTTGGCCAGCAGGCGGACAACGGCATCTTGAACATAGGCCGGATCTTCTAGCTCGCGGCGAGAGTGGAATAGGCCCAGCGCCGCCGCGCAAGCTTGTAGCGCGTCCATCGGATGGCCACTTTCGGGAAAGCACTTCATCATGTCGCGAATGCGGTACTTCAGGCGGCGATGGTACTGAATTTGGTGCTGAAAGTCCTGAAGCTCTTGCTGAGTGGGCAATCCTCCCCAAATCAAGAGGTAGGCAGTCTCTAGAAAGCTGCTGTTTTGAGCAATGTCTTCGATGCGAATCCCGCGATACTCAAGGATTCCCTCCTGCCCATCTACGTAGCTAATGCTTGACTGTGTGGCCGGAACGCCTTCTAAACCGGGCCGATAGTCACATGCCGCCATGTGGAGACTC
This sequence comes from Phormidesmidales cyanobacterium, assembly GCA_038315915.1. Taxonomy (GTDB): domain Bacteria; phylum Cyanobacteriota; class Cyanobacteriia; order Phormidesmidales; family Phormidesmidaceae; genus Phormidesmis. Next base: position 12,286 of record JBBQAC010000052.1, on the reverse strand, counting down.
CTTGCTTGTATTGATGAGTGATTTAGCTGATTTTTACCATATTGCTCAGCAAGATTCCGTATTTGTATGAGCGATACCCGTGTCTACAGCAAAAAACGCGGCGGTGATAGCCAAAAGAGCTGACTCTGGCCGACAGCCCGGTCAGCAGCGGGCACCTGCAAGCCGATCACGCCTGCTTTTTTGAGTATCCACTGACGGCTTTGGGGAGGGCTATTTGCACCGGTCACGAGCTGTTGTGCCCACTGACTCAATTTGGGCTCATGTCCTACCAGCGCCACGGACTGTCGCTCTGGGTAAGCCTGCTGCCAGTTCTTGAGCCAGGACAGCCAACCTGAGAGATCACCGCCCGGACTCAAAGGCAAAAATTCTTCAATCTGCGCAGAGAGCCCGACTGAGTGCAAAATTTCAGCGGTTTGCTGAGCGCGTACCAGAGGGCTGGTGAGCAAAGCGTCGAACTGTAGCCCCTGATCGAGCAGGCGCTGGGCGACCTGCTGCGTTTTGTCGATTCCTTTGGGCGTAAGGAACCGCGCCTCGTCCGTCCTTTCGCTGCTGCGGTCTACGGCAATGCCGTGGCGAATGAAGTAGGTCTGAGTAGTCGTCATATTAGTTGGCTACAGGGCGCGCGCGATCGCTTAGTCCGTATTGAGTACGCCGTTTTCTGGATCGACGAGCCGCTGAAGCTTTTGCTTGATCTGCTTGTCAAAAACTTCCCACTTTTGGCGATTGTAGTCGCTGTTTTCGTAGTATCCGGAGAGGAAGCCAATCGGGATTTCAAACCCGCCTGCGGTGGATCTGCCCCCGCCAAAAAAGCGACCCTGGGCGTCTTTACCAAAGGCTTCTTTGATAAATTCGTCGGGGTCGAGGGTGATTTTGTTGGTGCGCAAGGAGCCGACAACCAGCTCTTTTTCTTCGTCTTCGTCATGGACGATGCCGTAGACGACTGCCGTATGGACATTTTCTTCAGTGATCAAAAAGTCGGCGGCTTGGGGAATGGCATCTCGATCTTCGTAGCGCAGGTAGCCGACGCCAGCGATGGAGACGCTGTTTTGCATGTGACGGTTGCGCAGTGATCGCTCAATCACATCCATTACCCGGCGCGACCTAGATGCCTGCAATACCGCGCTGAGCAGTTGCGCATCGTAATACTGGCTGAGATAGGCCGCTGCCAAAAAGTCAGGCTCAGACGCCTGCATGAGCTGACTGGTATCTGAGCGCAGCCCGTGCATCAGCGCCGTGGCACATTTGACATGGGTACTGTTGCTACGATCTAGCTGGATCAGACCTGCCTTCAGGTACTGAGCCATGATGGTGGCCGTCGCGTGAATGTCCGGGCGAATGTCGGCTAGCTCGGCGTTGAGCTTGCCCTGAGAAGCATGGTGGTCAATCACCAAAATCAAGGGCAGATCAGCCTGTCGGACTTTGTCAGTAAGGTGGCTAGTGGTTCCTTGTGTGTCAATCAGCACGTAGCCCTGGTACTGCGACAGGTCGGGGACATCTTTCCCCTGGGTAGGCCAGCGTTTGGCCGGTAGGTTGGTCAGCTTGACCAGCGCAATATTTTCCTGATGGCTCAGCGTGCCCGAATAGTAAATATCGCACTGAATGCTGTAGGCGCTGGCAATCAGGCGGTAGGCCCAAGCTGCTGACAGCGCGTCAGGATCAGGAAAATCTTGTAGCAGCACAAGCTGATGGCTACCGCTATGCTTCTTGAGCAACTTCTCCAGCGCTGCGGCAGGATCATCCTCAAAGCCAGCGGTTCGTTTCAAGGCCGCAGTTTTATCTCCCCAGTATTCCTCGGAGGAGTGCTCTGCCGAATTTTGCGGAGCCTCAGGGTGAAGTTTTTGATTATCTAGCAAAGCGCTTTCCGGTAGTGACATAGGGGGTAAAGCCTGCGGTTATAGGCTTTGGGAGTGAGGATGGAGTAGTGACAATTACCCTTCGAATTAGGAGGAACCCAAACAGGTAAACCAACCCTAGGGAAGCTCACAAAAGGGGAATCGCTCTGTAAAAAACTGCGGCTAGCCCCTCTACTATTATGACGGCTGATCTTCTGGATGTATCAGCAATAAAATTGGCCCGCTAGTTCAGCCCGATCACGTAACGACGCCACTCTTGATGAACGCCGCTGCGAACGTGGCGCGAGATTTCAAAGTAGAGGCTGCTGTGGGGTTTGCGGGGTTGATTGGTCAATGGCATCAGGGCTTCTTTAGGCGTGCGGCTACCTTTCTTGACGTTGCAGCGGACGCAGGCACTGACGATATTTTCCCAGGAGTCGCCACCGCCGCGTGACCGGGGAATGACATGGTCAAGGGTAAGGCCATCTCCAACGTAGCCACAGTACTGGCAGGTGTGATTGTCCCGATGGAGGAGATTGCGCCGGGTGAGCGGAATATCTTTGTAGGGAATGCGCACGTAGTGTCGCAAACGAATCACCGTAGGCATTGGGAACCCAGGGTAAAGCAGCTGTTCGAGTTGCTCAACTTGCTCAGCTTTTCCTTTGATAATTAGCACGACCGCTCGCCGCCAACTGGTAATATTGAGCGGCTCATAGGAAGCATTGAGAACGAGAACCTTACTCATTGGGTAACTGCCAAGATTCTCCATAGATAGTAGCACAGACAAAGCCATGCGCGGGTTTGAGCGACTGCTACAGGGCTTGGCTGGTCTCTTCAACTAAATACTGTGCTCCCTAGCTTTGACGTCGATAGTGTGAGGTGACCATGCTCAACTGGGATCAAACGCCAGCCCTTGAACCGATGCGCTGCTGCCGTGCCTGGGTAGAAATCAACCGCTCGGCGATTTCTCACAACGTCAGGGCGATCAAGTCACTGCTAGCGCCCCATACCGATCTGATGGCAGTGGTCAAGGCCGACGCTTATGGGCACGGGGCCGTCACCGTCGCGCGAACAGCTTTGCAGTCGGGGGCGAGCTGGCTGGGGGTGGCCACGGTACCAGAAGGCATTGAGCTGCGGCAAGCGTGCATTGATGCGCCAATTTTGGTGATGGGGGCGGTGAATGATCCAGCAGAAGTGAGGGCGATCGCCTACTGGCAGCTTCAACCGACGATTGTGAACCCCAAGCAGGCGCTGGTTTTTTCTGAAACGCTCGCCACCCTAAAGCAGGCAAAGCTGTCTGTGCCGGTGCATCTCAAGCTGGACACCGGCATGTCACGGCTGGGGTTTAGCTGGCAGCGCCCGGTAGAACTCGCTCGCTTGGTGCAGCAGTTAGCCCACTTAGAAACGGTGAGCGTCTATTCTCATCTGGCGACGGCTGACGACCCCGATCCAACAGTGATGCGGCAGCAGCATCAGCGCTTTGAACAGGCAATTTCTGCGCTGGCGGGCGCTGGCTTACGGCCTGCCAGACTGCACCTGGCCAATGCCGCCGCGACCCTGGCTGACCCGGCCCTGCACTACGACATGGTGCGTGTTGGCCTAGCCACCTACGGACTATATCCGGCCCCGCACCTACGGTCTGCTGTCGACTTGCAGCCGGTGTTAGAGGTCAAAGCTCGGATTACTCATCTCAAAAGCATCCCGGCAGGCGCGGGGGTGAGCTACAGTCACCAATTTATTGCCCCTGAGCCGATGAGAATTGCCGTCCTGGGAATCGGCTATGCCGACGGCGTCCCTCGCATTTTGTCGAATCGGCTGGAGGGGGTGCTGCACGGCCAGCGAGTCCGGCAAATTGGGGCCATCACAATGGATCAGATGATGGTCGATGTTTCAAATATCCAGTCAGTGCAAGAAGGGGATATCGTGACGCTGCTAGGACAGGTAGAGAGCCATGTTTTGAGCGCCGACCAGTGGGCCCAGATGGCCAATACGATTTCGTGGGAGATTCTTTGCGGCTTTAAGCATCGGTTACCCCGAATCGAGACTGGCCGGGTGTCGATGCTAGCGCCGCCCAAATCCATCTCTCAAGCCAGTCTATAAAAAAATAAGTGGAATATTTAGGTGGAGCTTTCGCAGAGTTCTTGGTATTATGGTTGCTCACTTGGAGAAGTGGCTGAGCGGTTGAAAGCGGCTCCCTGCTAAGGAGTTATGGGGTGTAAACTTCATCGAGGGTTCGAATCCCTCCTTCTCCGTGGTTTTGAGCGATCGCCCTGAAAGAGTTTTAAGAACTGAGGCAGGATTTTACAGGTTACGAACAGCCCAGAGCAGCCTTTCGGGGCTGGCGTTCGGCTGGGCAAACGAAAAGAGATGCTGAAAGCGCAGCCTGCCCTCACCGTCCAACACAAACTGAGCCGGTAGCGGTGCGCCCAGGGCTTGCCCGGTACCATACTGGCGAAAGCTACGGCAACCAGGGTCGACCAGTAGCGGCATCTTCAGCGATAGGTCTTGCTGGACGACTTTGCTCTGAGCCATATCGGTGCTAGTGACTAGCAGCACGACCGCTCCGAGCCCTACGAACTGCTGATGGGCCTCAGCAAGGGCAACCAGGTGCGGATAGCAGAACGGGCAGTACTGCCTTTCGGTGAAAATGCGAGTGAACGCCAGCACGACGGGCTTACCCCGATAGTCGGAAAGCCGGTGAGAAGCGCCCCCTACGCCTACTAGCGTGAAGTTGGGGAGCTTTTGAGCCAGCTGAAACCGACCGGTCGCCGGAACCGGCAGCAGGTTTTTGAAAAAACGGCGGCTGATCAGGCCGCGAAAATCATAAGAGGTAAGCTGCATAGCTGCTGATTTGCAAACGTCGAGCCGCCGCCTACGTCAGGGCGTCTTCCAATAGCCAAAAACAATCGCAGGCTTTTTAAACAGTCGCGAAGAACTCTTTCGACTTCACTGGATCGGGGTTCATGGTGGCGCTGCCGGGTTCCCAACCAGCCGGACAGACTTCATCGGGGTGGGACTGTACGTGCTGAATAGCCTGAAGCACACGCAAGGTCTCTTCAACACTGCGACCAAAGGCAAGATTGTTAATAGTGGAGTGCTGAATAATGCCCTCTTGGTCAATGATGAACAGGCCGCGCAGGGCGACTCCTACATCGGGGTCGAGAACGTTGTAAGCAGCGCTGATTTCCTTTTTGATATCGGAGACCAGGGGATATTCGAGATCGCCAACACCGCCAGTTTTGCGATCGCTCTGAATCCAGGCCAAATGAGAGAACTCGCTGTCGACAGAAACACCCAAAATCTCAGTGTTGATATCGCTAAAGCTGTCGTAGCCATCGCTAAAGGCAGTGATTTCGGTCGGACATACAAACGTAAAGTCCAGCGGATAGAAAAAGAGCACCACGTACTTGCCCCGATAGTCAGATAGCTTGATCGTTTTAAACTCCTGATCAACGACGGCAGTCGCTGTGAAGTCAGGTGCGCTCTGGCCTACTCTAAGACATCCTATGCTCTGATCGCTCATGAATTCGTTCCTTAAAATAGTGACTGACCGTCTTGATTAAAAAGCCGGGCTTCCCTAGAAATATTAACATTAATAAACCGTCATATTTATATGCCGATTCTAACGGCCTCCCAGAGGCTCGGCCCAAAGATCTCATCTAAATTGTTAATCTGGATTGTTAACTTTGTTGCTTGTTCATCATTTTTAGCAGGTTGAGATTTAAGATAAAGGTATGGAGCAGATAGCTCCTTACAGACAGATAAAACAGCCAGTTCACGTTAGCCTCAGGAGGCTTTATGACGACGGTTGTAAAAGCGTCTGTCTCATGCAAAAGCAACAGCGCCCAGATAGCATCCGGATATTTCTTCAAGTGACTACCGGGAGTATTGAACATCTGTTAGGCCAAGGCTTTAAAAGTCTTGTTGTTTCTTCTAATGCTTGCTTGCTGGCATCAGGGAAAACGTAAAGCGGTAGATGACTCATCTCCATATTGTCTCAATAGAGAAGAAGAATTCAACCGACGGCTAAGTCCTGGGTGTTGTTGCTTTAAACATTTATTTTCTCTGAAGCAGAGCCTCAGCAAAGAACGGAAAGTTTTGCTGAATGTTCAAACAGAGTTTGAAAAAGACTACAACCTGAACTGGGATCTGTCCGTGTGACAAGCTATCGAAGCTGATTATGAGCAGAAGCTCCCCCTCCACCAGCATCACTCGCACTCAGCCCAGCGCTGCCAGTACCCCACTAATTCGTCTTATACTGAATCTGAAGGTGCGGCAAGCCCTCTAACTTTTCAGCAGGGTCAACGCCGCTCGTTTCAGGCGTCATTAATGTTAATCCTCTCGGAATGCACTGAATGTCGACGGGCGTACTGCCGATGATTTCGCCGTCTAGCACTACCTTTTGTTCGGGCTCTGTTGTAATTTTGACCGAAGCACAGCGAAAATAGCCAACGTCTGTACGTTGGGTCGTGCGATCGCTCAGCGCAGACTGAAATAAATTGTAGGAAGCGGCGATCGCGCTACCGGTTCCCTGCGGTGCAAAAATAGTGACATCCAGCAAGCCATCGTAGGGCACTATGTTAGAAGGCCCCTGAGCCAGGACAGAGGTGGCCGGTGCTGCATTGGCGACGGTGACTCCCGAAGCTTCTACCGTAATAGTTTTATCGGGTGTCTCCATCTCAACTTTAAAGATGTTGAGATTCTGCACCTGCTTAAAAGCTGAGAGAATATAGGCTGCGGTGCCGATCTTATTTTTGAGCGGGCGGTTAGCCTGCTCGATAATTTCAGCTTCGAGGCCAATGCCCGCTAGCAGCAGCAGCGGCTGACCATTGCAGAGGCCCAAGTCAATGTTGCGAGCAACCCCCGAAAGAATGATTTCACAAGCGTCTTGAAGCTCATTGGAAATGCCAAAGGCAGCAGCGATCGCGTTGGCTGTTCCTCGGGGAATGATGCCCAACGGAATAGAGGTATCGGCCAGTGCCCCTGCCACTTGAGAAACCGTGCCGTCTCCTCCCGAAGCAATGACACAGTCGGCAGATTGAGCGATCGCCTTTTGGGCCAAATCACTGGCGGACTCCTCCAAAGAGGTTTCTAAAACGCTGAGCTGGGCCACCGCTCCAATCTTTTGGCGAATGGTTTCTAGCTCACTCTGGGGATCTCCCTGCCCCGAAGCCGGATTGAAAATTAGATAAATATTTTGGAACACTGACTACATATCCACATTTGAGAACATTTCTAAGCGGTGACATCTCCGCTAGCGGCATAGCTACTTTGGCCGTTATCAGTAGCCTTTGGCGCATTGTCTTCATACTCATTCTGGTCGAAGTGATAAACAGTGCGAATAGGATACGGAATACTGATATCAGCGCTGTCACAGGCTTGCTTAAGCGCGATCATCATCTGCGTTTTTATGCGCCGAACGATCTTTTGTTCTGACTGAGTCCAGTAACGGACGATCAAATCGATAGAGCTATCACCAAATCCAGTGATATCGACCTCTACAGCAGGGATCGAAAGTACCTCTTCTACCCCCTTTGCCGCGTCGAACATTGTTTTCACTGCTAGCGGCAGCGGTGTGTTGTAATCCACCCCAATTGCCAAATCTGTCCGCCTTTGAGGTTTGCCGGTCATGACCTGCACAGGGCTCGTAAAGACAATAGAATTGGGCATTACTACTAGCTCACCCTGGTACGTTCTAATTTGGGTCGAGCGCAAAGCAATTTCCTCCACCGTACCTTCAAAGTCCTGGACGATTATTTGGTCGCCCAGCGAGAAAGGCTCTTGCAACAGCAGGAGGACACCCGCTAAGAAGTTCTTGAAAATGTCTTGGAAAGCAAAGCCGATAGCGACAGATCCCAATCCTAACAGAGCAATTAAATCACTCAGCCCGAGGTCTGGAAAGGCCAGAATGCAAGCAAACAATATGCCGGTTACCCAGGTCGCCGCGTAGCTAGTCTGGACGAGCAATGAACGCAGGGAAAGGCTGTTTAGCGTGCGGTTCGCCATTTTGCGCAGGCCCCTACGCACCAGATTCGCAGCGGTTCGGGTCAGCAGCAGTACGATGACTGCGAAGACAAAACCCGGCAGAATAATGACGCCCTGGGCCGTCAAGTCAATCAGCCTGGCTTGAACCTCTTTGACCAAAGAATCCATAGTTGCTCCTTTTCTAAGCTACGACAAAGTTAAAAAGCTGCCAAAAAGCTGACAGAACTCAATCTTGCAGCTATTGTGGCAGCTTTTGGGTCTTTGGTATTTGAACAGCTAGCGAGGAATTAGCGCCAGGTGCGCTCTCCGTCTTCGTCGACTCGGGCCTGACGAATGACATCCGAGATTTCCTCTGCATCCTTAACATGATGCAAAGCTTCCTCCTCGCCATCTTCTCCTTCTACTTTGAAGTAGGTCGGCACTTCTACGGGGTTACCTAACGCATCTTCGTAGGCAACGGCAGTTTTTTCGCTCTTTTCCTCTACCGAGGCCGAGGGCGGGGCTTCTTTGTCACCCGGATTGATATGCGCTGTACCCTTTTGATCGGGTTCTCTTGGATCGTCACTCATGATTAATTATGATTCCTCCCATAGGGTGCGAATTTTACCGGGCATAAAGCCTGCGATCTCGGCGATACGCTCCGATGACAGCTCATCTTTAGTAGCGCTAAAGACGGCTTTGACGACGGTATTAGGGCCAGTAGTTTTTGGCAGTCCGCCTTCTTTTTCTACTCTATACAGAAAAGTGTCATCGTCAAATTTAAGTGTGGGCCGAATATTGCTCAGGAACCGCACGATTGGGTTTGAATCTTCCCAAAGGTCGGCGACTTCTTCTTGAGCGGCTTTTTTCTCGGTGTGAGTGGCTTCTGTATGGAGTTCGCTGGCCACGTGGCCGGTGGCTTCGGTCGTCATCAGATCGCGCATTGTGCGAAATACGACTTCCGTAAAGTCTCGGGCATCGTAAAGATTGTCGATGTGCCCTTTGAGCATTACTTTCTTGAGAAAGTCCATGTCTTTAGTGGCAATTTCGGTGCTGGGCCCAACGTTCAGATTTTCCGGGGGGGTTTCGCTCATTTTCTTGAGCAGGTCTCGGCCACTGGGGGTCAGCTCGACGGCTTCGAGTTCGACATTGTCCGGCAGCGGATTTGGCCCGGAATTGGCGTAGGCATCGCCGTCAAAGTCGGCATTGATGTAGCCCTTTTGATTGAGGTAGTCGAGGTGAGCCAGAATTTCTGAGTGGTTGGTATCGCGCCCGACAAAATCTGTAGCGCTCAAGTTGAGCGGCAAGGGACGGTCTGATTCGGGGCGATCGCCCATCTTTTTCAAGAGAATGTAAGCAATGTCCTCTTTAAGTTCTATGGTCATAAAAAAATATCTCCAGCAGTTTGTTGAAAAATAGGTGCCCGCTATGACACATAGACCAGTAAGTCCGTAACGGCGGCAGGCGCTCAAAGGCACCTGGTGCACACATCAGCCCTCAGCGCTCATTTATCAATCGCTGTCAACAGTGATTGATAAACAAGGAAATAAAGTATCGCTGCTTAAGAACATACCTGCGAGGGCGCAAATCCTGTATTCAGACGTATGCCCTGCGGCAATTCAGTCAAATTACATGCTCTCTTACGGCCTTTCACCCCATAGTACGAGAGCGCTGAGGCTACCTTGGTCAATCGCTAGAGAGAAAAATCTTGAGACTCACCCCATCTTTTGATATAGATACGATTGTGTAGGTATATTTAAATACAACGAAGCGAAGCGCGGAGGTTATATATTAGCTGGAGAATAATGGCAGTGTGCGCTGCTTGACAGTTGTTTAAGCTAGCGTTTTTTACGGGGCAATAGCGATAAACTTAGAGGAAACGTGCTTGGGAAATCGTCTTCGTGATTGGTGTATTTGACTATGGCTTCATCACTTGCCTCTGACGCAGTCAAACTAGCAGACCAGCCTTTTGTTTCGAACTCTCCCTGGGCTCGCCTGACTGAAGTAACCCTGCCGCTAACAGGTCTCCCCAATGAACGACCGCCCAAGCCTCAGCCTGACAGCTCTTTGAAGGCTGACCTGTTAGAGCGTTCTTGGCAGATGGCGCTACCGAATGAGAAGCCAGAAACCTTTCTCCGCAAGGAGTTGCAGCGCGGCGGGCAGCAAAATGCCGCCGGTACCCACCAGCGCAGCGTCCTAATTATCGAAGACAATGCTGACAATTTGCTTTTTGCTCAGTATGCAGTAGAGCACTTGGGCTATCGAGCAACCGCGATGAAGTCTGGTCAGGGCGCTGTAGCCACGGCAATGACCTGCCTACCTGATATTATCTTGCTAGACATTTTACTGGAGCGTATTAACGGGATAGATGTGTTTCGTCAGTTGCGAAAACACGAGGCGATCGCCCACATACCCGTTATTGCGGTGACGGCACTGGCCCGTCCCTGCGACTACGAAAGTATTATGACAGCCGGCTTCTCTGACTACCTGCTCAAGCCATACATGATAGATGATCTACAGCGGATGCTCAGCCGCCACTTGCCCGCCTAGAGCAAGGCAGGCTACCGAGTATGAGGCTTTGCCTGGGCGCGGCAGGGGCGGTCACAAGCGCGCTAGACTTTTCTGACCTTTGGGATAGCTTCTGGGTTGCGAACTAACGGAGTATCCGACAGGATTAAAATGATTCCGGTGCGGCCTGTATTCAAAGTGGCATCACTTAAGGTATCTAACACTTCTACCTGCAAAATGTTTTCGACAAGGTCTTTGATTTGGGGCTGCATGGCTCGGTTGAGGTCAGCGCGTACTTGCAGTGCCAGCTCTATTTGGCCTTCTTCAGCGAGGAGTCGCTCTGGCGGAGTTACCGAATTTTCCAAAATGATCGCTAGCTTTTCGTCAAACAGCTGAGAGGTGACCTTACTGGGCTGATGGCCCAGGTGCTTTTTGTAGAGCGCCTGCACCTTTTGCGAAATTTCTCGTTCCAACTGTCCAGCGGTTTGCTGTTGAGCGATTTCCATGTAGCTTCTCCTGTGAGAATGGGATGGCCAATTACGATTTGTGACGCTGCTTGCAGGGCTCTAACCGTCTTATCGGTTGGAGCCCTGCTTTTGTGACGGCTCAGGTTGCTGCGCCCCGGTTACAAGTGAAGAGTATCTTAAAGGAGAAAACCCTTTGTCGAACTGAACTAGAGCCAAATTCGACGGGAAAGTTTTATATTTGACTGACTTCTATAAGCTTATAAGACTAGCCGGATATCTTCCTGTGTCTTTTGAGGCTAGGGATAGAGTTTGACCCCGGATGATGTACGCATATAGAAGGACATTCCCACAGTGGGCTGAGGGAATAAGCGGGTATATCCCTAAAGATACGGATGAATATGTCACAGGGTGGATTTGGAAGCGGATGATTAAGAGATTGTATGTATAGGTACTGAAAAACTTTTAATTTTAGGAGGCGCAATGATTAAATTTGATTACTACCGCAGACTGTTGAAGCGATTGACTGTTCGTGCGGTTTGTTTGGCGATGATTGCGGTTGCGGTTTGGGGTGGGGTTTCGATGCCCAGCGCGATCGCAGTGGGCTCTCAAGCAGCCGGGGCTGTGGAAAACCAGCGGGCAGCGGCAGAGCTAGACCGGATGGCAGGGGCTGGCACCAGCGATCAGCTTGAAGGGGCCGCGCAAAAGACGGTCGGCAAAATGAAGCGTGGGGTCGGTGAAGTCACCGGGCGGACGGATGATTCTCTCAGCGGCAAGTTCGACAGTGCGGCTCAGAAGGCAGAAGGTGCAACTGACGAGTTCAAAGGCAAGGTAAAGCGTGATGTAGGCGAGGCGAAAGGCGCTGCGGCTGATGCAGGCGATGACCTTAAAGATAGTGCTGGCGGCATAGTAGAGTCTATCAAAGACTTTTTTAACTAGCTTTAATGGGCGCTGGTACCCAGCCTGGATGTGGGCTTGCATGTCAGCTTGGATGCTGTCACTTGGCGATGTTTGCTTAGCGTGTGATTACGGCTAAAAAGGCTTTGCCAAGTTTTGTTTCGGTGCAGGTATCGAGGAGTCTGAAATTCTGTTTTACTGGAGATTCGCACTTCTGTGTAACTTGTGCATTTAGTTTAGATATTCCCAGGAGGAATTTTCATGAAAAGCGTTCGCAATTATCTGTCTGCCCTGTTGACTAACTTGCGGCCCTTGGCGATCGCATTGGCCTGCGCACTGCTGATTTTTTCGAGTGCAGCGCCCGCTTTTGCCTTCGGTAGCGCCCCTTCTCCACTAGATAAGGGAGAGGAGCCGCTCGATACCATCACCAGGAAGTCGGAGAAAGCAGTCTCTGGCCCCCTGAGCAAAGACAACGACGCCGAGAGCGTTATCAAGAACTCTCAGGAAGGTCTCAACGGCGTTCAGGGCGTGGGGGACAAAGAAAATATGATCAGCCGTGATGAAGCAAAGGCCAAAGGCGCTACTACCATCGAAGAGAAAATTAAGGATACCCTGGAAGAT
>JBBQAC010000381.1:0-2681 GCA_038315915.1 Phormidesmidales cyanobacterium | reverse complement strand
GTTGCCAAAGACCCACAGGTAGAGCATATTGCCGCCCACATGCAGAAAGCCCCCGTGCAGAAACTGAGAGGTCACCAGCGTAAACCACTCGCTGCTCAAGTCAGCCGGGACAATCGCCCACTCGTCGAAAAACTGCTGGAGTCCGCTCTCTCCCAGAGATTTTTCATAAACGAAAATAACAATATTAAGCGCGATCAATCCATAGACGATGACCGGAGTTGTACTAGTCGGATTGTCATCATTAAGAGGAACCACGGCGACCAAGGAATAAGAATGTCTCTATTTTATACAAGCTGTTCTTGCTAAAAGCACCTATCCGCCAATGATTTGAGACAGGCTTTCATCAACACTTCACAGGCGAATCGATCAACAGCCATGACAGCTCACCCACATCGGCATCTAGCTGCACGGGCAAACCTACGGGCAGCGCGGCATTTTCGCCATCGTGGCCAAACGGTAAGTCCGACACAATCGGAATGCCCAAGTCGCCCAGGCGATCGCGCATCACCACCTCAACACTCAGCGTCGGCCCCGGCTTGGTCGGTTCCGAGCCGCTAAAGCGACCAAGCGCGATGCCCTTTACCTGCGCAAACTTCCCTGTAGATCGCCACTGTGTCAGCATTCTATCTAGCCGATAAGGCGCTTCACCCACGTCTTCAAATGCCAGAATGACATCGCTCAGATCAGGTTCAGCGGGCGTTCCTAATAGGTGAGTTGCCACACAGAGGTTCCCAGGCAGTAAGCGCCCGTTGGCTTGACCGCCCCCCCACCCCTTACCCGTAATCGGGGCTATCTGATGGCGTTCGACCCAGTCAAATAAACGATCTATCGATGCAGGCGGCTCATCTGCCAGCGTCGTGAGCACGGGGCCATGCACACCCGAAATGCCCTGCTTCTCCAGGCTCCACAGTAGTCCTGTGATATCTGAAAAGCCAATCAGCCACTTGCCAGACAGCCGAGCGGTAGGCCACGTCCAATCTTCCAGCAGGCGGGTAGTCCCATAGCCGCCTCGGGCACAGAGAATGCCCTTGCACTCAGGGTCGCTAAGCGCACTCAAAAGCTGCTGTCGACGGCGCTGATCGCTTCCGGCCAAATATCCCCAACAGTCGCGATAACCCTCACACAAATGTATCCTGTAGCCGCGCTGACGCCACACTGCTAAGCCAGCTTCAAATTTTTCTGTCGCTTGAAGACCACCACTAGGCGCAACGACATAAAGCAAATCACCCTTTTTTAGAGGCGGCGGAACTAATATCCTTTCCAAAATAGCCGACCGTAGTTATCAACCTTGTAGGCTTCCCCTACATAGCCGGTGCGGTCAAACATAATCTGATGAATATACCGATCCAGCTCACCTTCATCGTCAAAACGGTAGCGATAGTAGTCCTTAATATCTTCTTCGATTTTCATTTCGGAGAGGCGGTCATGCAGAACCTGGCGATCACCGCCAAAATAAGCAACTTTTGCAGCTTCGTCATCCCAAAATTTATTGAGAATTGGGTAAGGAACGCCGCCTAGCGTAACTCGCCCGCTCATAAACAAAGAGAGCCAGGTCATTCCCCCAAGGCTCAGACCCACTAGAGTCAAGACCGCCGCATGTCGCCACCGTCTAACAAAATACTTTTTATCCAACCTTTGACTGAGCCAACTGCGGGTCGAGCGTTGGTTCCGTAGCACTTTCAAAAAGACTTGATCGCGCCTGCCCTGGCTTTTTAATCGTGACTGTACTCGGCTTTCTTCAGTCGACTCACCGGCTGGGGCCTCGCTATTAGGAGGGCTCAGAAAAGGCATCGCCGGCCTTTGCCGCGAGCGCGGGCTCATGCCGGATGAGGGGCGCACCGGCTGACCTGTTTTTCTACTGAGCAAAGGATTCATCTTAAAAACTGTAGCTTTATCAAACCGTAGTTCTGTATCTTATGGGTGATCGACTGCACCTGTACAGGAGCGAGATCACCCATTGGGCAACCTACAGGTCAATAGCCTGGGTGCTCATCTTATTCAAGTTGGACTGCATCACCTCATGCAGATGCTTAGATAGATGGTCAATAGTGCCTGTGCGATCGCTTTGATAGCCCGCCAAATAGCTTTTCAAATTGATCGGATCGCCAATATAAAAGCACGCCTGACGCGGCGCTTTAGGCTGAGCATGTTCCACCCGAAATACCTCCCGCTCCAAGCGAATCAGCGTGTCTAAAAAACGTTCCGGCGTGGGCGATTCGGCCACGTAGCCGTCGTAGATCGCATCAAAATTCAGCAGGCGCACAGTGTCCCAATAAATGTCTTCATAATCAAGCGTGGCGTAGTCAGTACCACCAGCCATCTCAGCTTCTTCGAGCAGAGCCTGCACTCTGTAGACCCGCTCACGAGCTGGCAGATTCAGGCTAGGTTCTATACTCAAAGCGGCTTCGCACTTTTGCATAAAAACCTGCCGCAGTCGGTCGATGCGTTTGTTCCAGCTTAGGGTCTCTTCGTGGGGTAACTGAGCCTCAGCTTCAATCTTTACAATCACCTCATGAGCAATCTGGCGTAGCCGGTCGTAGTCATCGAGCTGAGCTGCTTTTTCAGCGGGTTGCAAAGACAGGTTTAGTGCGGCTTCGAGTCGGGCTAGGGTGGATTCGATTACCCGCTGCATAGGCTGACGGTAACGGTACTTCAGGCTGAGCGGCACCAGATAAAAATCG
>JBBQAC010000267.1:0-5706 GCA_038315915.1 Phormidesmidales cyanobacterium | reverse complement strand
CGATACCTGCCGGTTGCACAAAGCGACCTGTACGGTCAACTACACTCGCGGCTGCAACTCCGTCCGTAACAACCCGGATTTGACTCAGCTGATTGCCGACTGTGCGAGTGAGGCGTTGGGAAGCGATCGCATTCAGTGGATCACCGATGCCTCTATGGGCGCAGAAGACTTTGCCAACTATACAGATCTTGCCCCTGGCAGTATGTTTCGCCTCGGCGTGGGCTTTGCTGAGCGGATCAATCACCCCCTGCACCACTCTCAGTTCGAAATTGATGAAAGTGCGCTGCTAGCGGGCGTCACCACCATGGCCTACAGCGCCTATCGCTACTGGCAAAACGCGCAGCCTGCCCGCGAAGCAGCCGGTTCAATCAGCAACATGCCGCCAGATAGCGACCAAACACAGCAGCGCCGATAATCTATCCAAAGAAAGTGACACCTGTCGAAATTTACGCTTTTAGAAGTGCTAAATAAACGGCATGCCTTTATACCATTCGGGTATGTGGCACTTACATTTTGAGTGCACATCCTTATTGTTAAGCCAAGGAGCATGGAAACACCATGACTTTCTTTCAACGCAGCCGTCGCTGGATGACAGCACTCGTACTCGTACTATTACTCAGCGTTTCGACTGGCTGTTCAACAGCCACTACCGAAGCCCCTACCGGTAGCACCATTGGCTACAGCCAAATCGAACGAGGCAACTCTTCTACTGGGCAAGCTTATGGCGATTGGGTGATCAGCGCTGCTCAGGGACTTATTTCTGACGCCTATGTCCGCGACAACGACAAGCTAGCTGTGGTCATCTCTGATTCGGTCAAACCTAACGAAGTCAAAGACTTATCTAGATCTCTACTCCAAGGCTTTCGCCAAAGCTTTCCTGAAAAAGATCTGAAAGTTTTGGTATACGCCCCGGACAAAGAGCTGATCTTACAGGCTAAATACGACTCTCAAACCAGAGAAGTTATGTACGAGCAGCCTAGTTAGCAAGCTAGCTACGCACTGTCCGACTCTGAAGTGCAGCCTTTCGACTGGCACTTATAACATTCACATTTCAATTTTTGGAGCCTATTTCCATGTCTACAAGTGATAAGTACAAGCGCGAGATTATGAAAGATCTTGCGGGTGGTAACAAAGAAGTGCTCGATGACAACGATGCGCTGGGTCAGAAGTATCAGAGCTTCGATGAATTCGCTGACAGGTCTTCCCGAGATGAGCGTCATGGCCTGATCAAGCGGTCTTTTAGCCCTGATCGGGTACCTGCCGCCCAGATGGATCCTGAGCTGAAGCAGGCGATTGAAAAAATCAAGCCCAATGAGCGCGACGATGTGGCTCGCGATTTCTTCAAGCACTTTAAGGAGAGAGGGTTGAGTGATCGCGATCTCGAAAAGCAGCTAGGGCTCTCCACTCACAACACCAAGCATATGAAGTCAGATGACGTGGGTAAGCTGGCCTCCTTTGCCTACACCGCTCACCCCGATATTTTTCAAGACGTGCTGGCTGACCAACCAGCGATTTTGAAATTCCTCAGCAACCCGCTGGTAGGTGCGGCCATTGGCGCGATCGCTTCCAAGTGGTTTCGCAAGTAAAGCGCTCAGGCAATCAGTCATCCGATATGCTTTTTATGACGGATGACTAATTGCTAGGACAGAACAGACAAGGTGCTATCGGGCACCTTTTTTTGAGGTCAGTACGGGTAAACTTTAGCCTGTTATCTATGGCTTCCTCTACGCCTTGCTGCGTTTTATGTCACTCTCTTTTTCACGCCTGCTTACCTTCACTATGGCCAGCACAGCCAGTAAAGTCGTCCATCCTGTATTACTTTCCGGAACCCTGGTGGCGATCGCTTATGCCGGGGTTTGTCTGGCACTCTACAGCTATCAAAACAAGCTCATCTTTCGCCCCATTTCTACGCTGATGAGCACGCCTGCGGATGTCGGGCTTGCTTATGAAGACGTCTGGATTCCGGTAGAGGCGACGCCAGGGCAGGTAGCGGGGACGGTTCATGGTTGGTGGCTACCCAATCCGGGGAGTCAGCATGTATTGCTATTCTGCCACGGCAACTATGGCAACATCAGCTACAATCTGGAGCGTATTCGCTTCCATTACAATTTAGGGTTTTCTGTCCTGGCCTTCGACTATCGGGGGTTTGGCCAAAGCAGTGGGTTGGGCCCCACTGAGCAAAGTACTTACGCGGATGCGGAAGCTGTCTGGCAATACCTTACCAGCCGTCGTCAAGTTGCGCCCAGCAGGATCACGGTGATGGGGCATTCTATGGGTGGGGCGATCGCCATTGACTTGGCCACCCGGCACCCCGACATGGCTCAGCTCATCGTCAAAAGCTCTTTCACCTCGATGCAAGAGGTGATTGAATCCAAACCCCTTTATCGCCCGTTTCCGATAGAGCGACTCCTTACTCACCCTTTCGACTCTCTCAGCAAAGTCAGCCAGCTTGAGATTCCTGTCCTCTACGTTCACGGCGACCAAGACCCTGATATCCCGGCTGAGATGAGTCAGCGCCTTTATGATGCCTCGCCTATGCCTAAGCAGCTTTGGTTTGCTACTGGCGCGAATCACAATAACATTAGCAGTCTTAGAGGCGACGCTTATAGCCGGGTTGTCAAAGAGTTCTCTAAGCGCAATACCCGCGTAGAATTGCTTCAGAAATCACTCCAGGCCGCCGTCAGTTGAGTGCATCCCAGTCTTGCAAGACCAATCTTGAGACAGACTTTCAAAGCCTCTGATTTCAGGCAGTTTGACAGCTAAGTATTTATGCTCATTGCAAAAGTGGGATGCACTCGTCAGTTAGCTAGATAAGCCAGTTCTTCTGTAGCGCTTAAAACGCACTCCCAAAATCATATCCAAGATTTGAGCCACCATCGCAGTTGCAAGTTCTCCAAAGAAAGGGGAGATCCTAAGCTCAGGGGTAGCCAAAATAAAGCGGCCAGAATAATAATTCCTATAAATGCCAGTCCCATCGTTCGAGACGATCCCCGTTCAGGCGGTAAGTGTAGCCATTCACTCAGCCACCAGGCCAGCACCATAAAGCTAAACACTACACTTGGCATATACAGATAGATAAACGTACATCGACTCACCAATATCCACGGTAGCCAATTCGCCGCATAGCCAATGAGCAAGTAAGTGCTGAGACGAGAGGTGCCAAGCCGAGAGGTCGCAGCGCTTGAAGCGGTCATTCGGGCGGTGAAGTGGCCTCGAACCGAGGCGATGACATTCAAGGCTTGTTTGTAAAAAAGAAGTGCCGTTGCTGCGCCAGAAAGCCACCACAGCGCCGGATTCCCCAGGTTGTTCACCGTGTATGCCTGCGACCCTACAGTTTCATACCAGTAGGCAATCGGCTTGATTAGCAGCGGCCAGGTATACCATCTAGAGCAGGCCGGATGCCCGAGTGCGGCAAGTTGCCTGTGAAAAGATATCAAGCTACTATGCACTCCGCTTAAGCTCTCTCCCGTAAGGTAGAGATGAGGCCACCAGATCAGGCTGTAAGTGAGCGCTGGAATTAATACGCCATAAACTAATCCTGCGAGCAAGCTACGGATCATTGTTCGAGTACTGGCCTGCCATATCTTTCGGGTAAGCGCGTCCCAGATCAGCAGGCTAAGTACATAGCCTAAGCCGTTCCACTTGACGGCGATCGCCCCCCCTAACGCAACCCCCGCTAAAACCCGATAGACAATGCCTCTAACCGGCTCGTGAGTCTCTTTCTGGCCCGCTTGCAGCCACAGCCAATGGCCCAGCAAACCCAAGAAAACCATATAGACATTCAGCAGCGCGTAGCGAGATTCGGTGATAAACAGGCCATCTATCGCGACGAAAAAGCCAGCTAGCAGTACAAAGGTTTGTCGCTGAGCGCTCTGGCGGCGGTGTAGGGTGTGAGCGATCGCTATCACCACCAGCGGAATGCAGCTCCCAATCAGCGCATTCATCCAGCGATAGCTCAAGGGAGACAAACCGGTTTCGGGCTCAACGGCTGTCGCCCACGGCCAATCAATCCAGCCTGCAAAAGGAACATGCGTACCGAGCCAAATACCCGCCGCGATAAAATACTTTCCCAACGGCGGATGAGCATCAAACTGAGGCGCACCGGCCAGGTAAGCCTGAGCAAACTTAGCAAAATAAACTTCATCGAAAACTAAGGCATTAAAGCGAGCGAGCTGCCAAAAGCGCAGACCAAAGCTCAGGCTAACAACCGCGACAAGCCCCAGATAATAGTAGCGATGGGATAGCTTACGAATAGCCTAGCGATCCTTTTTATCGAGACTTCAGCAACAGGGCAGAGCAAGTTCGAGATGGGGCTGAGTTAACCTCTACGACTCGCTTAATTATGGAACGCCATGAGCGCATCGAGCAAGCAGTTGACCGCCCGATGCTCACGGCATTATGTCATTCCTTAGAGCTGCTACTGCAACGCACTCAGCACGTCTCGAAAGCTGGCTAGCCCTGCTTCCATGTTTTCGATAATTTGTTCGGCGAGCACGTCGGGGTCTGGCAGATTTTCTAAGTCTGCGAGGCTTTTGTCTTTGAGCCAGAAGATGTCGAGGCTGGTTTTGTCTCGGGCAATGATTTCGTCGTAGCTGTACTGACGCCAGCGGCCTTCGGGGTTGTCTGGGTGCCAGGTTTCCTGACGCTGATGGCGGTTTTCAGGGTTATAGCAATCTACAAAATCTTGCAGGTGGGTACGGGTAAGGGGCTTTTTCTTGAGGGTATGGTGGATGTTGGTGCGGTAGTCGTAGAACCAGACGGCTTTTGTCCAGGGATCTTTGCTGGCGGGGTGGTTGTCAAAGAAGAGTACGTTGGCTTTGACGCCGTTGGCGTAGAAGATGCCAGTGGGCAGGCGCAGAATGGTGTGGAGATCGGTAGTTTGCAGCAGCTTTTGGCGGACGGTTTCGCCTGCGCCGCCTTCAAACAGCACGTTGTCGGGGAGGACGACGGCGGCTTGTCCGGTGGATTTGAGCAGGGTGCGAATGTGCTGAATGAAGTTAAGCTGCTTGTGAGAAGTGGTGGTGAAAAAGTCTTGACGGTTGTAAGTGAAGTCTTCTTTTTCTTCTTCGCCGTCGGCGTTGGTGATAGTGGTGGTGCTTTTTTTGCCAAAGGGTGGGTTGGCGAGTACGTAGTCATATCTTTCGCCACTGTCGGCGATCAGCGCATCGCTGCTGGAGACGGGCACTTCGCCGTCAATGTCGCCAATGTTGTGCAGGAACATGTTCATCAGGCACAGGCGGCGAGTACCGGGGACGATTTCGTTACCGGCAAAGGTGTGGAATTTTAGGAATTTCTTCTGGGCTTTGTTGAGCGGGTAGTGGTTGGGGTCATTAAGAAAGTCGTAGGCGGCGAGGAAAAATCCGCCGGTGCCGCAGGCGGGGTCGGCGATGGTTTTATTGGGCTGAGGCCGGATGCAGTCAACCATGGTGCTGATCAGGGCACGCGGGGTGAAGTATTGGCCTGCGCCAGATTTGGTATCTTCGGCGTTTTTCTCTAGCAGTCCTTCGTAAATGTCGCCTTTGACATCGGCTCCGAGCACCGTCCATGTCTCGCTGTCGATCATGTTGATGATCTTGTAGAGCATGGCGGGGTTTTGAATTTTGTTTTGGGCCTTGAGGAAGATTTGGCCGAGGGTGCTGGGCGCTTTGGCGAGTTCGCGCAGGAGTTCGTTGTAGTGGGTTTCGAGTTCGGCTCCGCTTTTGCTGG
>JBBQAC010000086.1:0-15169 GCA_038315915.1 Phormidesmidales cyanobacterium | reverse complement strand
GCCGTATTGATATCCCATTGGCCTAGCTCAGCAGATTTTAGCGCCAAGCTCAGGCGCTCCTGCTCATATTGCAGTTGGTTCTCTTGCTGTCGCCTTTCGGTAATGTCACGAAAAACCAGAACACAGCCGACCGTCTCGCCGCCAATCCGAATAGGAGCGGCGCTGTCGTCAATCGGCGTTTCGGTGCCGTCTTTGGCAATCAAAATCGTGTGGTTTGCGAGGCCCACAATCGTGCCCTGTGCCAGCGCTCTGGTCGCCGGGTTGCTGA
Source organism: Phormidesmidales cyanobacterium (assembly GCA_038315915.1). Classification (GTDB taxonomy): domain Bacteria; phylum Cyanobacteriota; class Cyanobacteriia; order Phormidesmidales; family Phormidesmidaceae; genus Phormidesmis. The sequence goes on along the minus strand of JBBQAC010000086.1, from coordinate 14,901 downwards.
CCGGTTGGCGCGTGTCTTCATTGACGATATTAAAGATGTCTTCTAGCATCTGGCCTTTGGCAGCTTCGCTTGTCCAGCCAGTGAGCAATTGGGCGATCACATTCATGGTCTCTACCCGACCGCTGCTATCTGTGGTGATGACCGCATCGCCGATGCTGGCCAGGGTAGTCCGCAGTAGCTCGGCCTGCGCAGCCAAAGCAGTCATGGCCTGATCGCGTTGGCGCAGCCACTCCTGGCGAGAATGACGGGTAGTTCGTATCAGCCCAAAGCCAGCCCTCCCCAATCCTGCGAGGACAAGCCCGCTTAGCACAGCCAGTACTATGCTTCGTGATTTGGGCGGGCGCTGAGTAGGCTTGGAGAGATCTGCCTGCGCAGTCGAAAATTTAGACTGATTGCTGATGCTGGCTGAGTTGACGGTCGGTGAGATGGCAGCAGCAGCCGTTGATAAGAGCGAAATGCTTTCAACAGGTAGCGTTAGCCCTATACCGATACTTGCAGCCACAGCTAACGAGACACGTTTCTTAATAAGGTCATACAGACTAAGCGTCCGCTGGGCTGGCTTATTCATCTAGTAACTGTAGCGTCCTTTCTCAGAAATTTTTTTCATCCATTGTACTGTTTGAAACTGCACTTTTTGACCTACGGCAACCGGTTTGTAAACGGTGTTGATAATGCGATCGCGAATCATTTCCTTTGGTGCTTGGGGGGTGCGATCGCTCTTCTCTCCGGACAAAACGTCACGCTGCCGATTACCTTTTTGAGCGCTAAGACCGTCGCCCTACCCGCGAGCATCGGCATGACCGACACAGCGCGGCTGCTACGAAACAAGCAATCAAGCTGCGGGCTGACTGTTACCGCAAACATAGTGAGCATAGCTAAAAGAACCTCTATTGCCCATCTCCGGCACCGTGCAACCTTGTTCAGCAAGGTCGGGGCTGAAGTTCAACAGCCACAGATCAAACGGTTGGGAAACAGTTGCCAAGCTTTTTTTAAGCTGTTCTTCGGCATTGAAGCTTTTAGCGAGGTTGGTTTCTGCAATCACAAACTGAGGCGGACTGAGCCAGCGACTCGAAGGGTCAAAAGGGTTGAAATGGCGTTTAATTTCCCAGCCCACTGAGAGAATTTCAATGCCCACAACAATCGGCTGCTCGGTAATCGTCGTAGCTGTCCCTATGACTACCGGCAAAGTAGAGTCGGCCTGAACTACCCGAACAAAGCGGTCTGCCTTGTAAAACTTGAGCGTCGTGAAATCGTGCACAATCACCTGAGCGCCCAGAAAGCCAACTACGAGCACCGTAGCGACCAAGGCACGTCCGCTAATAACACGCTTCACCAGCGGTAGCTTCACCCGGCTGAAACTTTCTCTGGCAGACTGCTGCCAGAAAGGGGCCAAGCCTGCGCCCACCAGAATGAGAATAGCGGGAAAAAAGACAAAGCTATAGCGATGGCCTCGGGTAATATCAAAACCCAGTCCGTAGCAAATCACTGCAAAAATGACGTTGGCCATGATCAAGAAGCCGCCGATACTCTGAAGGCCGATTCGGAGGGCAGGCTGCTGGAGCTGGAAGGTGAGCGATCGCCATAAACCAGCAATCAGCCAGGGAACATACAGCAGCAGCGTAAGTGAGATTGTGACTACCATTGCCGTCACCGCCTGCCAGCTATAGCCACTGGTCACTGGCGAAAGGATTGCATATAGCCATCCCACCGCCGACTGCACCAACGGGTTCACCCAATATTTCCAGCTTGATGGCCCCGATCTCAAAAAGCTAGACTGCGGACTGCCGTAAAAATTGATCAAAATGGGTAGCCATATCGCCGCACCGATAAACGTTCCCGCCGCTGCCACATAAATCCTGACCCAGCGCGCCTGCCGCCAGGTGGCCCTATCTTCCCGGCACTGTTTGACCAGCAGCACCAATAGCACTAGGGCTTCCGCCAGAATGGTAATACCGCTAAAATAGTGCACCGCGATGCTCAATGCATTGATCCCCACCCAGGCGAAAACGATCCGCCAGCTAGGGGCTGCTCGCTGGCGCAGCGCCTGCACCGCCAGGACAAAGCAGCACAGCGAAGCAATCACCATCAAAATCGCCAGCGTGTAATGGCGAGCTTCTTGCGCCAGGAACACGCCAAAGGGCGATACAGCCATCAGCGCGGCACAGAAAACACCAATTAGCCGACTGCGAAAGCTAAACCAGGCCAGTAAATAGGTAGCAGGTACGCCTAGCGCGCCAAAGATAGCAGAGAGTGCCCGCGCTGCCCACAGCGAGGCGTAGCCATCTTCGCGGCCAAAAAAACGATCAAACAGCGACATCCAGCCGTGAGCCAGGGCGAAGTAAGCCGGTGGATGATTGTTTTCAGCTAGCAGGTTGGTCACCGCGTCAGCTGCTGTAGAGCCCGGTGTAACTTGTAAGGGCCGCAGGATTTCATCAAGGCTGATAATATCGTTCAGCGGAATCATCCGGGAGGAGTTGCCCAGGCTGAAAATCACGGTAGATACTTCATCCATCCAGGCGGGTTTGGCCGCGAGATGAGTAAAGCGAATTAGCAGGGCGACAGCAAATAGCAGCAGCAGCCAAACGGCGGGGCGCACCGTCCAGCGGGTGATATCGCGCTCAGCTTCTACATCTTCGGCCCTATTCGTACCATTCTTAGGAAAAAGGAAAGTCATGAGATTTGATTTAACAATAGCGAACCAGAGAGTTTGACGCTCAGACGCCTCGACATACTGAGTCGCTTGCCACTAGCGCCTATAGTAATCTGCCATAGGAACCGCACAGATAGCTCAAGCGATGTGCTGCTATTGAAGCGGGCGAGACAGCCGACAGATCAAGGTCATTGCATAGCTAGTGCAGCGTCAATCGGCGGCTTCTTCCTCAGGTAGGCGAAGGATCGTTAAGGCGCTGGCCCTCCTCGGCAGAATCGCCGTCAAACTTCTCGCCAATCCAGTCAAAGTTAATCTCTCGTAAATAGTCCACTACCCAGGTAGCCCGCCGTTGCAGCATATGGTTTGGGTACGTATGAGCAACGCCAATGACCGGAATCTGCGCACCCTTAGCAGATTCAATGCCCGCAAAAGAATCTTCAATCGCGATACAGTTCTCAGGCTGTAAGCCAAGCTCCCTATGTGTCTGGTTCAGCCGTTCAATGGCAATTAAATAGCTGTCGGGAGCCGGTTTGCTCAGCGCTGCTGGGATATCGTCGCCAGCGATAATTACCTCAAAATGTTCGCTGAGGCCAGCGCGGGTGAGCACGCTGATCACCGGTTGCCTTTCGCTACCAGTGACAATGGCCATCTTGATTTGGGCTGCCCGACAGCGAAAGATGAGGTCTTCCAGTCCGGGGTAAATGGGCAGCTTATCGAGTCCGTCCAGCCAGGTTTGGTAGGCGGTAGCTTGCTGTGCGAGCAGCTTGTCTAAGGTTGAGTCGTTCATGCTACGACCGCGCTGGGCAAGTAAGGACTGGAGACAGGCGCGATCGCTTCGGCCCCAGCACACCGCCAGGTAGTCATCCCGATTAGGGCGCAGGTTTTCCGCCAGCAAAATCTGTTCGCTCAGCGTCTGGCGAATGTCATCGTCATTGATAACGATGCCGTGAAAGCTGAATAGCGCCGCCTTGAGTACCATGCCGCAGCCGTCTTGAACACCCTTTAAATGTACAGGATGCCATGCCATAAAGCGTTCTATCCAAATCCGTAGCGCTACAGATCAAATGGAATTTACTCTGTCAGTTCACAAATTCAGCTCGTCAACCAGACCCCCATCGCGCTCTAATAGGTAAGTACCGATACGATTTCAGTTTCTGATTACCGTCTCAATCTGCCCCTATTTCGTTCAGTTGAGAGAACCATCAATGCCTCTACCTTTTAGTATTAACAGCGTTTCTATCCCCCTGCTGCTCGACTGGTGGCAGCAGCGCAAACGACTGGCCAACTCGCGCGGCTTGCAGGCTACTTTACCGAAGGGCGATGACGCCTACTTGCAAACCTATTACCGCCTCATGGAGGTGTATACAGTGGTCAAGTCCGGCGGAGTGCAGGCGCAAATCGAGGCGGTCAATGCGTTTGCCGGGCGCGAGTCAACCTTGCTCAATCAGCAGCTCGCCCAAGTTGATGCTGCCAAAGATCTGAGCGCAGCGGAGCAGGGGCGCGATCGCCAAAAAATCGAACAGGAACTAAAAGAGCTAGACGCGGCCACTTGCTGGCGGCTCCAGGCGCTGACCGCGATTGATCCGGCTGAAGAGGCGGTCGTTCAGCAGCACCTGGGCGATATTGAAAGAACGCTGATGCAGCCTCAGTGTGTATAGGGTTTTATTGTATGCAGAGCGCAGATGTCATTGTGATTGGCAGCGGCCTGGGCGGACTGGTCGCCGGGGCATTACTGGCCCGCTACGGGCGGCGGGTGATCGTCTGTGAGAGCCATACGCTACCAGGGGGGGCGGCACATGCCTTTACCCGGCAGGGCTTTACCTTCGACTCTGGGCCGTCTTTTTACTGCGGCTTGGCCGATCCGGCTTCAGCAAACCCAATTGCGCAGGTGCTGGCGGTGCTGGGCGAACAGCTAGCGGCAGTGCCTTACGATCCGTTTGGCTATTACCATTTCCCGGAAGGGACACTGCCGGTGTACGGCGACGGCGAAAAGTATCGTCAGGCGGTAGAAAAATTTAGCCCTGGGGCGGCGGCTCAGCTCGCTCAGCTAGAGGCGCGGCTGCTGAAAATTTACGCGCCGCTTAAGACTATTCCCACGCTGGCACTGCGGGCTGATTGGCAGCTATTGCCGCTATTGCTGCGTCGCTATCCGGGCGCACTGGCACAAATGCTGCCTGTCCTGCCTGACCTGGGCCGCTCGATGGGCGAGGTGATGGCCGATTCTGTGCACGATCCGTGGCTACGACGGCTGCTCGACTTAGAATGTTTTTTGCTCTCGGGGATGACCTGCGATCACACCGTTGCGCCGGAAATGGCGTTTATGTTTGGGGAGCGATCGCGCTCTGTGATCGACTATCCTGTTGGCGGCAGTGGCGCAATCGTAGCGGCGCTAGTTCGGGGGTTGCAGCGGTGGGGCGGTGAGCTGCGGCTGGGCGCGCATGTAGAAAAAATTGTCACTGAAAAAGGGCGGGCGACTGGCGTGCAGCTGAAAAATGGCGATCGCCTCACCGCTCCGACAGTCATCTCCAACGCCACGCTTTGGGATACTTACAGCCACCTGCTCGACCCCTCAGATTTACCGAAGTGCGATCGCGCTCAAGCGTTAGAGACACCGGCAGTCGATAGCTTTATGCACCTGCACCTGGGCATTCGCACCGATGGCTTGGAGGATGTCGCTATCCATCATGTGGTAATTCAGGGTAGCGATGCGGCCATTACCGCACCGGGCAATGTTTGCATGGTCTCGATTCCGACCGTACTCGACCCGCAGCAGGCACCGCCGGGACATCATACGATTCATGCCTATACGCTAGAACCGTTTGAAGGGTGGCACAAGGGCGATCGCTACGAGCAGAAAAAGAAAGAGAAAGCAGAGACTTTGTGGCGGGCAATAGAGAAAATTATTCCAGACGTGAGAAGTCGCACCGTCCTGGAAATGATCGGTACGCCGCTGACGCACAGCCGATTTTTACGGCGGTATCAAGGGACTTATGGGCCTGCTATCTCTGCTCAAACAGGCCGGTTTCCCGGCTGCAAAACGCCTGTAAAAGGGCTCTATCGCGTGGGCGACAGCACCCTTCCAGGAATCGGCGTTCCAGCCGTGGCGGCTTCTGGCATTCTCTGTGCCAACAGCCTGGTCAGCCTCAAAGAGTCTTCAGCGTTGCTTTCGCTACTTCCGCTGTGAGCGCTCAACCGCCCTCAGCATATGGTAAGTAATTAATAGCTGAGTCAGTGCCAGCGGATAGCTCTGGAGCGTTTCGCCCGTTGTTCCTACTAGCTTGCCCACGTCCTGGTTGCCCTGTAGGCTGCAAAATTGACCCAAATAAGGCACTTCCTCACACAAAACACGCTCTAGCTGCTGCACCTGATCTTCGGTCGCATGGCCATCGACACAGAGCACATCGACCGGCTTGCCCATATCGCGATCCAGCGTCAGACGAATGGCATTGCCAAGATCATTGCCTTTGTCATCGAGAATGTGAGTAAAGTCAGGGTGCGGTAGCGTTGGCCGCAGTACGAGCTGCACGTTCAGCAGCAGATCGTTCCCTGCTTCGTCCTCATCCTTTGGCGGAATAAATGACACTACAACATCAGCCCACTGCCGCTGCGGACGGATAAATGCTTCCGAATCTGGCTCGCGCTTGCGCAACGCTTCCAGCACCTGTTCATCGGTATAGCCTCGTTTGCGCGTATCCCGCTTGATTTTCCACTTGGCGCGCAGTTCTTCCGGCGGTGCTAAGTACACTTTTACATCGTAGGCATTGCGAGCAAGCTTGGTAGAATAGCCCAGCAGTCCTTCTACAATCACGAACTTTTTAGGCTCGATGTATTCAGGCGCGTCGAATTCACCGGTGGTGTGGTTGTAAATAGGCTTTAAGATAGCCTTGCCGTTTCTAAGCGTTTGCAAATGCTGCTCAATAATATCGAGGTAGTTGCAGTCAGGATCGAGCGCTGAGATGCCTATTTCAGCCCGCTGTTTGCGGTCGTAGCGGTGATAGTCGTCGGTACAAATGGCTACAACGTTGTCTTTTCCCAACACCTGAGCAATGCCGCGAGTCAAGGTGGTTTTTCCTGCGGCGCTATCGCCTACGATGCCAAGAATGATCGGACGCTCAGCCATAGTTCCTCCTAGTATTTTCCTAACACATCCTAATTCTAAAGATCAACGGTCATTGACTCAAGCTTCTGATGTGTCCCCTGCTGTAAAGCCGTTAATGCAGCGATGAGAATCGATCCGGTGCGATCCAAACTCTGCCCAATCGTTGAAACATACAACAACTCAAATATCTGCTGGAGCACCCACTACATGAGCAGTTCGAGATGACTGTTCGTCAACCATGCAAAATATTTCATCAGGAGAAATAGGGTTTTTGTTCGTTTTTATCTGTCGGAACAGATTTTACTCACTACAGACGCGGCCCGCTGGCAACTATTGACAACTATGAAGTTGAGCTGTGGGGCGTCACCCAGAGGCTTTCAAAAGTATCAATAGTCGTCAGCGCTTGTGGATCAATGAATCGACCCGCGTTTATTTGCTCGCTCGGAAGCGTTCTTTAGCGGCGTCAAAGGCTTTGGCCATGACCTGCTGAATTCTTTCAGGGTCGGGCTTTTTGCCGCCCATCAGATCGCCAAAATAGGCACAAGCGCCTTCCCCCAGTGCCCAGGTGTAGGCCGCTGCCCAGGAAGCCGCAATCACGCTGCCAAAGCCGGGGATAAATTTGATCAGCTCGCGGCCAATCGCCTGAGCAAAAAAGCCGCCAGCGATCGCACTCACTACTCCACCAGCCTGCGACGGGTTCAGCCGCTGCCCGTAAAGCTGACCCAAGAGCCCTACCATCGAAACCTGCAAAGCCGTCAGCACAGGCATGGTGGCAAAGGGCAAAGGTACCGCTGCCAGGGTCGCCGCAATCACTGCAAACGCTGAAATGTAGCGCCTCCCTACATCCCGGTACAGGTTGCCGAGCTGCGTACTAGCCATCGCTTGGTCATCTATCAGCTGGTAAATCGCATTCGCTTCCGCTTCCGGCAGTAATTCCGCTAAAGCATCTCGCAGTGCCACCTGACCATAAAATACCGGCATGAAGCCATCTTCCTCACGGGTAAAATCGAGCAGTACGGCCCGATCAAAGCAGCCTGCAAAGGAGTCTTGCAAAGCTGCAAAAGCCCGGTCAATGGGATCAGTTGAATCGCCCTTAAGCGGTGGATAGCTGGGATGGTCATCTAGCGCAGGCGGATAGAGTTCGTGTAGGCAGGTCACCGCCAGCAGACAAGGCACATCGGGATAGGTTTTTCTGAGTTGCTGAACAATTTGCCGGAGCTGATCTACCGCAAAGTCTGTAATCTTAACGGTCAAAATTAAAATCTGAGCACAGCGATTTTCCTGCTGTAGTTCGTCAGTCAGCTCCTGCACGAGGCCCGTTGTCTCCTGACCAATATCGCCGAGACCCACCGTATCTGTAAAAATCAGCAGCGGTAAATCTTCTGACGGGTATGCGTAGCGCTCTGTATTTTGCGTGTGAGGCCGAAAACCCTGGCCTACAATCTCATCAGATACCCCGGTTAGCCCGCGCACAATGGAGCTTTTGCCTGCCTGAGGTTTACCGATAAGCAGGGCTTCAGTGGTCGGCAGTTCGGCGCGTACCTGCTGCAAAATGTCGGCAATTTTCTCGTCGCTGACGCTAAATGACTGAAAAATATTTTGGGCGTTGGCGTAGGCTTTGCGTAGCTGCATCGCATCGGTAGGTAGCCATTGCGTGAGTTGAACAGTGACGTTTTTCTGGGTCTCTCGCCACAGATTTACAGCGCCTTGCCAGACCTTGTCTCGACGCGAGGCTGATGCTTCTTCTGGGTTTTGTCCCGGAGTGGATTTTTCTTGTGGGTCAGCCATTTTGCTCAGCTCAGATTTGCCGCAGATACTCTCATTTTATCGGGTTTGGCGGGTTTACTCGTGCCACTCTCTCATTGGCGATACCGGCTGCGTCGCCAGTTGAACCAGTTTTCGGCCCAGTCTCGCCGCCAGTGACCGATTTGCCAGCGCGATCGCTGCGATCGCCCTCCCGCCAAACCAACCAACTCAGCGAGATCATAAGCCACACCGTCCGCACTAAATGCCTGCAATCGGTATAGTTTCCCAACGGGCTGGCCAATCATCGCAGCCAATGGCTGAATCAGTTCGCTAGCGCCCTTTCCGAACAAGTGAATACCCATCAGCCGGCCACCGACGCTCACTAGCTTGCAGTAGTCAGGCAGCGGACTTAGCCGACTCAAATCGGCGCTATTGGCGCTGCTAGCCGTCCATACGCGGGCGGCACTGCCATATCGCTGCTGCGCTTGGGCTTGAGTCAGGCCGACTCTAGCAAAGCGTTGATGGCTAACGGCCACAGATTCATAGCTCACTCGTTGGTGGGGAATAAATAGCGCATTTTGAACCGCGATTTTGGCCTCGTATTCGGCGATCGCTGAATTGAGCGAGCCGCCTAAAATTGAACCGCAGGCAAATATTCGAGGATGGCAGGTCTGCAACTTGCGGTTGACGGTGATGCCATTCCCACCGGTTGAGCGGCCCTGTACGAAGGCAGGAAGGTCTAAAGCGGGCTGTCTGGGCGCGATCGCCAATACCCGATCAGCGCTATCCGAGGGATGAGCAATCGCCAATACCCGATCAGCGCTATCCGAGGGATGAGCAATCGCCACCCCCGCTGCCATGAGTTGCGATCGAACCAACCGCCGAATATCTGCATCTTCACCCGGCAAAAATTCTTTAGCCATCAGCGTCACTTGCACGCCCAGGTCAGCCAGCGCGATCGCCCACAAAACCGCCAGCGCCGACCCGCCTGAAATGCAGATCGTTTCCGGTAGAGCGTCACCACTCAGCAGCGGCTTCAAGTCAGTTGGCACAGTGCCAAAAGCCAGCAAAACTGCGCGCGATCGCAGCCGCCGCTGAGCGGTCGTCACCACCAAATGTCGTGACAGATTCGTGGGCATCTCCAACACAACATCAATTCCGCAGGTGCTCATCACCGCTGGAGAGAGCGTTTCGGACTGAGTTTCGGCGGCGATCGCGCTCCACCGCACCAGCGCAGGCCAGTCCAGGCTCAGTCCAGCGGGTTCCTGCCGCCCACTCAAAGACTGGAAACAATCGCCAACCTGCTGTCGCTGCCGGTTTTCTGCTAACTGCTGTAAGCCCCGCAGCAAATAGTGTGCCTGCTGCCGTCGCTCAAACAGCCCAGGCGGTTCTACCAGCGCTATCCGAGCGCCATAGCCAGCCGCCATCATTGCCGCTAGCCGCCCCGCTTTCGTGCCGCCCAAAATTACCAGATCGTAGTCAGCGGGCATGGGCCGATTCCAGATCGGGGAGGACATCGGCCAGCGCGGTCAGCAGCCGCTGATTGTCTGCGGTGGTTTTGACAGCGACTCGGAAATAGCGATCGCCCAACTCCGCAAAACTCATACAGTCGCGAATATAAATCCGGTGACGCTTCAATAGCTCAGCCTGTAAAGCCACAGCAGAGACCTTACAGCCCACCAAAAAGAAGTTTGCACAGCTCGGTAGCGGACTCAAACCAGATACCTTGCTCAATCCCTCGTACATCTGCTCATTGCCCGCTGCTAGCCACGCCCATGTCTGCTGCTGAAAAACCGTATCGCTTAGCGCCGCCACCCCTGCCGCCGCCGCCAGCACGTTCACCGACCAGGGATCGCGCCACTGCTGCCAGCGTTGAAGGGTATCAGGCTGGGCGATCGCATAGCCCAATCGCAGCCCCGGCATACTGTAAAACTTGGTCAACGACCGAATCACCACTAAATTGGGAAACTCCTCCACCCACTCCACCACACTCTGTTCATGCGATGGCGGCAAAAAATCCATAAACGCCTCATCGACTACTACCAGCGCCAAGCGCGACAGCAAAGGCCGTATTGTCGATCTGCCAAATAGCGCCCCGGTTGGATTGTGCGGATTGTTTAGCAACAGACCAGACTGACTCAAATCAGCGCCTGACAGAGCCGTATCCCAATCCCAGCACCACCCTTCGGAACCGAGCAACCCAATGCCCGTAGGACAGCAGCCAAACGCCTGGAGCGCCCGATCATAGTCGCTAAAGCTGGGTGTCAGTCGAAAGCAGCCTCCCCACTGAGCCAGATCGCGCGCGGCCCAGGTCAGAAGCTCTGCCGCGCCGTTACCGGGCAGTACATAGTCGATAGGAACGTTGTGGTGTTGGGCGATCGCTTCCCTCAACTCCCCATACTGCGGGTCGGGATAAGCCACCATCAACGAAAAAGCCGCTTGGATCGCCTCACTGACAGAGCAAGGTGGCCCAAGCGGACTAATACTAGCTGAAAAATCTAACAGTTCACTGGGAGCACACCCGGCAAGCCGAGCGGCCCAAGACAAATTGCCCCCATGAATTGGTCTAGACATGACCTTGAACTAATCAAGAACCTACTTCTTCTTGCCAGCCACCATCTCCTTAAACTGCTTTCCAGCAGAAAATGCAGGTACCGTCGTTGCCGGAATCACCATCGTATCGCCAGTCTTAGGATTGCGACCTTCGCGCTCTTTGCGAGCCCGAGGCTCAAATGAGCCAAAGCCTACCAAAGTCACCTTTTCACCTTTGGACACGGCTTCCATAATGGACTCTACAGCGGCTGAAATGACAGCATCTGCCTGTTTCTTGGTGACGGAAGACTTGTCTGCAACTGTATCGACGAGTTCACCTTTATTCATGCTTATCTCCTTGGAGGATGATTGGATTACTGAGATCTAAGTGGACTACACTATTGCCCGATGGCAAAATTTAAAGTTTGCATGAGGGGAAAAGCAGCAATCGCTGAAACCCTTGAAACCTCATAATTTTACTGAATCATTCTAAGGGGTACTTGGTCAATCTGAACAGATATAACCTTTAATTTATATGGATTTCAGGGTTTTTCAAGAAAGTTCATAGTTTTTCGAGAAAAAATTAAAAATTCTGACTTGACAAAAAACCGATGCCTCCCTATAGAATCAGGAAGCATCGGTTCAAGTCATGCTATTTGGCTCATCAGAAAACGTCTCTGCTGCCCAAACCACTACAGGTAGAGTCCCGAGCAGCAGACATGGGGTCTATTGACCTTCCTGACGATCTTCCAAAAGCTGCTGCACATCTTCACCGGGCGTATAGCTATAGCCATATACGCTGCTATCAGAGTCATCAATGATCTGAGGGGTTAGCAAGACAATCAGCTCCCGTCGCTCATTGCTACGATTTGTGCTCCTGAATAGCGCACCTAAAATCGGAATATCGCCCAAAATAGGCACTTTGGAAGTCGTCACCCGATCCGACTCCTGAATAATTCCAGAAAGCACCAGCGTTTGCCCGTCTCTGACGCGAATCTGACCAGAGGTGAGCTGACGCTTGGCCAGGAGAATAGCCGTTCCCTGATCACCTACCTGGAACGTGTCGGTTGGCGCTGAGATACTAGGAGCCACCGCCAAATTCACAAAGCCGTTGTCGTCGATTCGGGCGATCTGTACCTGCAAGTTCAAGCCAGCATCTTCCTTTTCAAAGGTAGTTGTCAGGATGGTGCCAGCGTCGGTGGTTTCCCGCTCAGTAGTAATATTGGTGACCACCTCTTGAGTAAGCTGTACAGCCGCTGTCTGCCCTTCTTGAACCACCAGCGTCGGGTCGGTCACAATCTTGGCCTGACCGTTAGTAACCACTGCCTGTAGCTGCGCTAAGAATTGAGAAGCCACATTGAAGGGGAGCGAACCAAAGAGCGGGGCTAAGGCACGACCGACTTGGGTGGGTGCGATATTGGTGGAAGCGGGGTCACGGCCACCGAAGTTCACTAGGCCCAGGCCACCCGTCTGTACCAGGCTAGTATCTCCTACACCAAAGGAGAAGCTAGTACCAAAGGCATCGATCGCATTGAGGTTGACATCGATCACCCGCAGATTGATCGCCACCTGACGACGACGCAGATCGAGCTGTGTCATTTGAGCGGTTGCAATCTCAATCTGACGAGGGGTGCCAATTAGCGTCAGAGAGTTTGTCCGCTCATCGCCAATGACCTGAAGTCCTCGCAGCAGCGGATTCGAATCTGCAAAGTCGGCACGCTGGCTTTCCACCACCGATTCGGTTGTCGTGGTTTGCTCGACATCGGTGCCGCCGCCCACTTCGGTGGCATTGACGCTGGTGACTTCACGCTCTCTTGAGATGGCCGTTTCAGCGCCCATCGACACCAAAAAGTTGACGGCGCTACCGACATCAATTTGATTGAGGCGAATGCTGCGAACCAACACATTGCGGGCGCTGTTAGGTAGCCGGGGGCCGACAAAAATAGTACGGCCTACTTTATTGGCCTCCAGGCCAGAAAGCTGCAACACATAGTTAAAAACGTTTTGAACGGGCTCGTTTTCAATATCCAAAGAGACGGTCGTATCGGCTGCAATATCACCGCCCTCTAAGCTGGTGAAAGCCAGGTTTAGGCCAGCGGCGCGAGCCAGCAATGACAACACCTCACGCGCGGAGGCATCCCGCAAGACCAGCCGAGGCACTCGCTCAGCCGTACCTAAGTCGATGACGTCGAGACTGGAGTCGATATCCGACACAGAGAAGTCACCGACCGGTGGGGCGACGGCTCTGGGTAAGAAAGGCGGTGCCCCATTGAGAGTCGGGCTAGTGACCGGCGTACCGTCAATAATCACCTGAGGGTTGGGCACCAGAATGTTGGGCGCTTCTCCCTCGACTGCTTGGGCTAGCTCGAAGGGGGCAACGGTTCTGAGAGTAGAGGTGGGCGTAGCAGTTGGGCTGGTAGCCGGTTCCCCAGGGATAGTGGCGATCGCCTCAGGCAGCTTAGACGGTGTGGCCTTAGCCCCTGCTCGCATGTCCAGACTAATCAGCACAGAATCATTTGCCGACTTTTGAATTTTGCTCACGGGCGCTTGGTCGTGGCCATTTACCGTTAGGCGGACGCGATCGCCACTGATCGCCTCTAGCTGAATGGAATCGATCCCAGGTGCCGGATTCTTTTGAGTAAAGCTTTTGCCCTTAGGCAGCTCTAGCTGAGCGTGAGCGATATCTGCTTGTAGCACTTTGCCAGTGCGGGCAGTGATCATCTGAGGGGCGTCCCCAGAGGTTTCTAAAGTCAGGGTTACGCCAGCGGTAGTTTTGCGCAGGGCAACGCCTTGCACAGTCGTCGCGCCGCTAGCAGACTCAACAGCAGTGAGAGGGCCAGCTATAACGGCCAAAGCACCTCCAACCATTAGACTTTTAAAATTAAGACGACGTTTCACGGGTCACTCCTTGAGTCAGAACTAGCGGTGGGTAGATGAAAATTGAAAGCATAGAGAGCGAAGCGCGCTCAAGTGAGCGGTTATCCACCTGCGTCCTCAACCGGCGCATCAGGCGGCACCTCGCCCTCTACCGGTGGTGGCTCGGGCGGTGCAATCTCCGGCGGCACGTTGACATCGGCAGTCGGAATCAGGGCATCTATTTGAAAAGAAGTTTCAATGGGTGTCTTAGGCGATATAACGACCTGGCCATTGGCACCGATGACCGTTTCTGCAACGGGCTCACCGCTCGTGAGGCTAAAGTCACGAATGAGCAGCAAAGGCTCTAGCCGCTCTAGATTGCGTAGAATCGACTGGGTTTGAGCGTAGTCGCCTGAAAACTTCACCGAGTAGGTTTCTCGCTTCAGCTTGCCGTTGACCCCCTCGCCCAGGGAGCTATCGCTGATCTCCACTTGCTCTCCTGGCGTAAATTCCTTGAGTTTTGCCTCTAACAAAATTGACGGAATGCCTCGTCCTTGCACCTGGCTACGGACGCCACTGAGCGAGGCATTACTGCTTTCAATGCGCTGGTTAACATCCAGCAGCAAGGTGTCCATAGTCTCTTCGTTCGCGAATAGCGAATAAACGCTGCGGCGACGCTCCATCGCTACCTGTAGCGCCGCATCAACGGCGGCAATGTCTGCTAGCTGCTGTTGCTGAGAGGCGAGCTGGCCCTCTTTCGTGGCAATATCCTGACGCAGGGTTTGGTTGGTTTGTGCGACCGGCTGTACTAGCTTGACAAAGCCGTAACCAGCCGCGCCAATGCCCACCAGCGCAATCAGGCCACCTAAAATCGCGGGCGACAGCTCAATGCCAAAGACAACCGGGTTTAGCGGTTCATCAATAAAATCGGCATTATCAGGGGGAATAAAATCTCCAAAGGCAGTCATTACTCAATTGCTCCTGTAGCTTGAAGGGCGCGGATGCGGGCAGCTAGCCC
>JBBQAC010000203.1:0-8657 GCA_038315915.1 Phormidesmidales cyanobacterium | reverse complement strand
ATGGACGCGTCCGGCGATCGCCCAGGCCGAAGCCTTAGTCAGCGAAGTGAATGCAGAGCTAGAGGCCGTGACCCAGGAGGCCGTAGAAGCCGCTGCGCAAAGTCATAGCGGCAGTCAAAGCCGTCAGATAGAAGCGGTACTATCCCAGACATTGGAAGCCGCCCAGAACGATCCGCCGATGTGGGACGACTGGGGGATCTTTTGGCAGCGCTGTCTGGCTCTGATTACCGCAGTTTCTCAGGTGTATCACCCTGAGGTGAAGCGACCGCTGTTAAATATATACGTGCCAGAGGCTTACGGCCTGATTCGGGGCACCGTCGACGATACTGACCGGATGATGCAAAAGCTCACCCCTGTCCTGGGCCAGGTCTCGATTGGTCAAATGGTCGAAGGCGTCGAAATCTACCGCAAGCTGGAGCCATCGGCTAAAAAGCTGGTCAAAGCGTTCAACTGGGCGCAGTGGCTGCTAAACCCGGCGGCGGCGATCGCCAACCAAACCAGCGCCAAATATGCTGACCAAGCCAATCAGCAAATTCTCCTCAACCTCAGCAACCTACTGCGAGAAACTGCGCTGCGCAACCTGGCTCAGCAGGCAGTCGCCCTCTATGGTGGCGGCGCAAAGGTGGCGCTGGAGGAAGTGACCGTAGCCGCTGTACCCAAGGCCGAAACGCAGACGCTCAAAGAAATTTTAGAGCGGGCTGAGCCGACTGCCGCCGTCGAGCAAAAGCCCATTAGTATTTTGCTAGTTGGACGGACGGGTGCGGGCAAAAGCAGCGTCATCAATACATTGTTTCGCTCAGAGCAGGCTGCGGTAGACGTGCTGCCCAGCACCGACAAAATTCAGAGCTACCGATGGCAGCGTCCCAATGGCGCGGGCGCTGAAGAAACGCTGGTGCTGTGGGATACGCCGGGATATGAGCAGGTCGCCCGCCCCGATCTGCGCGAGCAGGTACTTGACTACGCGAGTGAGGCCGACCTGCTGCTGCTGGTAACCCCAGCCCTCGATCCGGCACTGCAAATGGACGCCGACTTTTTGCAAGAGATGCGCAGCGAAGTGGCCGACTTACCCGCGATCGCCGTCGTCAGTCAGGTCGATAGGCTCAGGCCGATTCGCGAGTGGAGCCCGCCCTACTACTGGCGCACCGGCTCCTGGCCAAAAGAAACCGCGATTCGGGAGGCGGTTGCCTACCGGGCCGAGCAGCTCGGCGAGCTTTGCCAGCAGGTGCTACCGTTAGCCAGCCAAACCAGCCAGCGACCCCCCTGGGGCGATCAGGAGCTGGCTCAGGCGCTAATCGGAGCGATCGCGCCCACCAAACAGCTGCGCCTTGCCCGCTTCTTTCGCAATCGGCAAGCGCGAACCACTGCCGCCGCTAAGATCATTGACCGATACACCTTCCAAATGACCACTACAGAAGGGCTAACCAAGCTGCTCAAAAGCCCAATTTTGCAGTTTATTTCTACCCTGACGACCGGTACGCCTGCTTTGGGCGCGCTGCTGAGTGAAAAAATTCCTGCTGAAGACGTGCCCATCGTGCTCGGCAAGCTACAAATGGCCTACGAGTTATTTCTGCTGCTGAGCGATGAGCCCGGCTGGAAAGCGACTCGAACGGCCAGCTTTGACTTATTGACTTTATGGCCGTTGCTGCGCAAGAGCGACCGTCCGGCTGAGCGGCAAGCTTGGGCCTTTGGCCATGCCCTGATCGAATACTGGACACAGAACACGCCTGCTGCTGAGCTTGCCGAACGCATCGACTTTTACGATCACACCGCCGATCAGGATGCTGCCGCGAAGGCCAGAGAACCCGACCTACGCCGCTGAAACCATCACTGAATCGCCTTCGACTTTGGCTGTATACTTTGCCAGCGGTGCATCGGCTGGGCCAGTGGCGACAGTGCCGTCAGGATTGAACTTGGAGCCGTGACAGGGGCAGGCAAATAGATCTTCTTGCCAGACGACAGTGCAGCCAGCATGGGTACATTTGGCGCTCAGGGCAATCAGTGCTGCCGGATCAGCGGGATCCTGGATCACCACTACTGGCTCACTAAAGGCGTCTTCGCTCGTTAAAGAGCCCTGCGCTTCGAGTTCGGCAGTTGTTCCAAGGGCAACAAAGCCGTCTGCCGAGCCGCTGTCAGTTTCGGGAGGTGCAGTCGCTTCGGAAGTGGCAGCTTCGTCAGCTCCGGGTGTACAGGCAGCGATCGCCACCGGCAAAGAGGTAGCGATCGCGCCCACTCCAATCCAGTTCATAAAGTCACGGCGTTTCATTCAATATCCTCTCAGATGATTTGGTCAACAATCTTTCCGTAATTTTACAGGCTGTATTGCACTGAGCTATGCCACAAGGTCAAAGACCGGCTGAAAAAACGAAGGAAAAGCACTGCTCAAACTATGTATCGCCTTGAAAGAGCGGCTTTCGCTTCGCAGAATGTATCTACTGAAACAAATAGAAATAAACTTCAACATTATTTAACAATTGCGATAATATAAGAGCAACTTAAGGATTTAACTCCATTTTGCATCCTTTCTTCAATGTTTTTTGTTTGATACAGCACACCTTAAGTCGAAAACCTTCACCGTTATGAAATTCTCTACTCAGCAGCTTTCATCCGGGAAATGGGGCATCTATAGCAATGCTCGCTTGCTCGCGACGGTCTCTAGCCAGGAAACTTGCGAAGTCATTCTGTCGAATCTCTCTAACGGTCAAAGAGAGGTTCCTGCGGGCGATCGCAGCACACTGTATCAGGTGCCTGAGCGACGCACGCCATTAAGCCATCACGCTACCAGGCGGGGCGAGCAATCAGGCCATCAAAAGCTTTTGCGCTCGCCTAACCCAAAGCTGCTGAAGGCACAGCGGTCAGAAACTGCCCTGGTCGAATTCCAAAATCGCCCTGCTGTGGTTTCAGAGGAAGCTGCTATTGCCTACAGAACATGGCTTAAGCAAAAGGCGAGTCATGCCTGAATTGTCTGCCTGCAAATGCGCCGGGGGTGATTTTCCTCTCAGAGGCTGGTTTTGGGGCAAGGCGCTAAGTATCGCGTTGCTAACAGGCTCCCTGTCAATGTTTGGCAGTGACGTGGCGATCGCCCAATCGACCTATCTCTCGCTTCCCTGCGCCCGGCTAGTGACTCAGCGCACCGATGAGCTGCCCAGCCAGGCTGATATTTTGCAGGCGATCGCCCCGGCTCAGGTGGTGTATTTAGCTGAAACCCACACCGATTTTGCTGATCATGCCGCTCAACTGGAGATTGTGCAGGCACTGGACGAGCAAGGGAATGTCGCGATCGCCCTGGAGATGTTTCAGCGCCCCTTTCAGCCTGCGCTAGAAGCTTACTTAGCCGGTACGCTAACCGAAGCCGCGCTGATCGCCGAAAGCGAATACGATACGCGCTGGGGCTACGACTGGGAATTTTACGCCCCCATTCTGCGCTACGCCAAAGCGAACCAGATCCCTTTAATTGCCCTCAATGCACCCGCTGAAGTCACTCGTCAGGTGGCAAAAGAAGGCTTGGAAAACCTTGCAGGAGAGGCGCTGGCATACATTCCACCTATTGCCGATATCAATACAGACGACCCAGCTTACAAGGGCTGGATCAGCGAGATTTTCACCCGCCACGGTGGGGCAGCGAACAGCCTCGATTTTGACAATTTTTTTGCGGCTCAAGTGCTGTGGGATGAAACCATGGCCGATGGTATTGCTCAGCAGTTAGCCACAGATCCCGCACGGCAGGTGATTGTGCTGGTTGGAGAAGGCCATATTGCCTACGGCTATGGAATCCCAAGCCGGGTAAAAAGGCGAATGCCCGAAGTAGCACAGGTCAGCTTACAGCTAGTAGCTGAAAATGAAGAAATAGAGCCTGAAGTCGCTGATTTTGCCTGGATAACTTCTCCATCTGACTGAGCCGTTTTTAAGCCTCACTAAACAGATACCGTGGCTTTAGAGGCCCGTAGCTGGCCGCAAGCGGCATCTTTTTCGAGCCCGCGAGAGTAGCGAACGCTGACAGCAACGCCCTCGTCTTTGAGCTGCTGGGTAAAGGCTTCTACGCGCTGGCGACTAGGGCGTTTGTAATCGACTTCGGTAATGGGATTGTAGGGAATTAAGTTGACATGACTCTGAAAGCCGCGCAGTTCACTCGCTAGCTCTAAGGCGTGCTCAGGTTGGTCATTGAGCCCTGCCAGGACGACGTATTCAAAGGTAACTCTGCGGCCAGTGAGCTTCACATAGTCCCGGCACTCACTGAGCAGATCGGCTAAGGGGTAGTGCTCGGCGCTGGGAATCAGTTGGGTACGCAGCGCTTGATTGCTGGCATGGAGGCTAACGGCGAGCGTGACTTGCAGCTGCTGTTCGGCCAGCCTGCGAATGTGACCGGGAAGGCCGACGGTGGAGACGGTGATGCTGCGCTGACCAATGCCGATGTCCTGATTGAGCGATCGCACTGCTGCCACCACATTGTCAGTATTCAACAAAGGTTCACCCATACCCATAAAAACGATATTACTCACCCGCCGCTGAAAATCTTCCTGAACGGTGAGCACCTGATCGACAATTTCATGCGTTGCCAGGTTGCGGGCAAAGCCGCCCTTGCCCGTCGCACAAAAATCACACCCCATCGGACAGCCGATTTGCGAGGATACGCAGACCGTCAATCGCTTGTCAGAAGGAATGCCCACGGCTTCGATAATATGACCATCGGCCAGCTTGAGCAAATATTTGATGGTGCCGTCGGGTGATTCGGAGCGGTAATGTAGGTGCGATCGCCCCACCGGAAAATCCTTGACCTGAGCGCGCCACTGCTTGGAGAACACCGTCACCTGATCGAGCGATCGCACGCCCTTTTGGTAAATCCAGTTGTGAAGCTGCTTGCCGCGATAGGCGCTCTCCCCCTGCTGCACGACCCAGGCAGTCAGCGACTCTACCGATTGACCAAGCAAAGGCACTTCGGCAGTCGGCTCCCCCGTTTGTGCCGATACATCTGCTGCTGTCGCTGTCACCATAACCGTAAACTCGTTTGAAGAAGACTCGCTGAGACGGCCAAAAAACGCTCAGTCATCGGCTTCTATTGTAGTCGCATGACCGGATAGTGACCTACGGGTTTGAAGAGTCGCCCTCATTGATCAAGTCGACCAGTCCTTCAGTTAGCGCTCTAGGATCCATAAAGAGCACTTTGGAATTGGCGCTTTCGCCAATTTTCTGGTTAGCCTCGACGTAGCGCTGAGCCAGCATGTAGTTCAGCACTTCTCGTTGGTTGTTCGTGCTCTCTAGCGCGTGGGAGAGCAGCCGCATCGACTCGACGGTTCCTTCGGCTTCAAGAATAGTGGCGCGTTTCTTGAAGTCGGCTTCTTTTTCCTGCTGCATCGCGTCGATGACGTTTTGCGGCGGATCAAGCTTTTGAATTTCTACCCGGTTTACCTTGAGTCCCCAGGGCGCAGTCGCATCGTCCAAAATGTCGAGCAGGGCGCGGTTAATGCTTTCGCGAGAAGAAAACAGGCTTTGAAAATCCATTTTGCCGATTTCAGAACGCAAGGTGGTCACGACCAGCTCCTGCATCGCAAATTCAACATCTTCAATCGCGTAGTAGGTGCGCTCCAGGTTATAAATGCGCCAGTAAATAATCGCGTCGACTTCCAGGTTGACGCTGTCTTTGGTAATGGCGCGTTGAGGCGGAATATCAAGCGTTTGCTCTCGTAAGGAGTCTTCCAAGACCACCGAGTCCAGCAGCGGCACAATCAAGTTCAAACCGGGCTCAAGCGTGCCTCGATAGCGGCCCAAGCGCTCGACCAGCGCTGCGTTGCCCTCCTTGATAATGCGCACGGAGCCGACCGTGTAGCCAACGGCCAGAAAAGCGAAGATGGCTAAAATTGACGAAACCATGGACGGTGACTCTGGAGAGTGTGCTTTCTAATTAGCACGTTTGCCTGAAAAAGTATAGAGCGATCGCTCGCCTACGACTATTATCCCGTGTGTTCTGGGAGAAGTCATCAGACGTTTGGGGGGAACGCTAACAGTACGAAGAATCTTTTGGATGTATCCAGGCTAAAGTGGCCAGCTCAAACCTCAGAAATAGCCGCTCTTTACGCTGGGTCTGTTCAAAGCTCAGGTTCATTCGATATTACCCAGTTTATTTGATATGAACCCATGTCTGTAAAAAGTGTTTCTCGAAAGATTTTGGCTGGGGGACTGCTGAGCTTAGGCGGTGCCGCTAGCTTGCTAGGAGTCAGCTCACCCGCTGCTGCGCAGGTGCCTGTTTCCGATTCGCCCTGCTATTTGCGGACTTCAGACGGTCAGCAGTATGATCTGACTGCCTTGTGTGCAGGCTTTGAGAATTCTCAAGCGGTCGTGCTGCAAACGGGTGACGTGCAGGTGACACTGCGTTGGGATACAGCCGATGACCTCGACTTGTTTGTGCGCGATCCGTTTGGCGAAGAGGTCTCTTACTTCGAGCCCGAAATTGCCTCGGGCGGACAGTTAGATATCGACGCTAATTCTGGCTGTACAGAGCGAATGGCCGCGCCGGTTGAAAATATTTTTTGGCCGACTGGCGGTGGTGTACCAGGCGACTATGTCGTTAAAGTCGACCTCTTTAGCCCCTGCGGATCTGAGACACCCATTAATTTTACGCTCACCACCTTAGTTCAAGGACAGGTGCAGACGCAGACGGGTACGGTTTCGGCCAGTCGGCCTACTGTGAGTTTTCCCTTTACCTTTGCAGGCGGTGCTAGCAACCAATAGGTTGAGATTTCAGGAACGCGGGCTCGGATCAGCTAGCGGCTTTACTGATTGGCTGGGGCTAGCGGGAGATCGACAATGAACGCCGTTTGCTCTTGGCCGCTCTGGACGTGAATGGTGCCTTCGAGGTGACTCATTAATTTTTCTACCAGGGCCAGTCCTAGCCCGGTACCACCCTGCTTCCAGGGGTCAGCGCTGGGCACCCGGTAGAATTTGTCGAAAATTCGCTCGCGTTCGTCTTCTGCGATCTCAACGCCTGTGTTGGTGACGCTAATACGCATACTGCTGCGAGCACTGACGGCGGCAATATGAATGCCGTGTCCCGGCGGTGTGTATTTACAGGCGTTGTTAATGAGTTCTGCAAGCACTCGCTCCATGCTGGCCAAATCGGAAGACAACTCGGGCAGATCGCCAGGAATAGAGAGTGTCAATGTTTGCTCGCGGCTTTTAGCTCTGGGCTGAAAGCCCTCGATTAAGTTGGGTAGCCAGGTTTGCAAGTCGATTGGCTGAATCATCATGGGATGATTGCCTACGTCGAGCCGCTGTAAATCCAGCAGGTCGTTGATTAAGCTGATTTCCCGCTCGCACTCTTCTTGGAGTATCCGATAGTAGCGAGCGATTCGGCTTTGCTCCATTTGAGGTTTGGCGAGTTCGCGCTCCAGGTCGTGTTCCTGTTCGAGGGTGACGCCAAGAAGCTGCAAGGCAACTCGCATACTGGTGACTGGGGTCCGCAGCTCATGGGAGACAGTGCTGAGAAAGTCGTCTTTGAGAGTGTTGACGCGCTCTAGCTCGCGCACTTGAGATTGAGACTCCTGGTAGAGCCGGGCCTGACGGATGGCGATCGCGCACTGGTTAGTCACCTGCTGCACCAGCCGAATATCCAGTTCGCTGAGACTGTCACCAACATCGTTAATTAGCCACAAGTCGCCTAGCACATCGCGATCATGCAAAATAGGCGCGGCAAACATGGAGACGCGGCCCCGATCGGGATTGGGGAAAATGGAGCAAAACTGTAGATAATCGCCTGCTAGTAGCTGGTGATATACCTCGTAGTAGGCTTCCATTTGAGATACCCGGCCCCGCATCGGTGCGAGCCCGGCGGAGCATTCGTAGGAGACGGTAGAGGTGCCCTGCTCCAGATCGTAGAGAGCGGTATTGGCCGCTTTTACCTCTAGAGAGGTCACCAGTTCTTCAACGGCAGTCTGCAAAATCAGCCTTTCATCCAGGCTATCGCGTACCCGGTCGGTGATGCGCTTAAGCGTAGACTCCAGAAGTAAGGCGGTGTCAAATTCTTCGCGATTAGCGCTGAGTTCTGCGGTGAGGGTTTGGTTGATGCGCCGGGTCTGTATCAGTTCGGTCACATCCTGCAACGTGTTCACCAGGGCCGGCTGACCTGCTAGCTCAATCAGCTGCCGCTGGCCAATCAACTGACAGTGCTCACCGAAAATGAGGGGATCTTGACTAGCGCTCTGGGTAGAAAAGAAAGCCTCGTCTTGGGCTCGGAGCTGCTGGGCCAGCGGCTGAGACAAAAAGTCAGCCTCGCTGCGGCCAATGATCCGCTCGGCGGTCAGGCCGATCAGCCCGGCGGCAGCTTCGTTGACATACAGCCACTGATGCTGAGTGTCTTTGACGTACACAGGCTGAGCGCACTGACTGGTTAGCGCTTGCGCGATCGCCCCTAAAAGATCGGACATAGCAACTGACCTACACAAGTTCATCGATAGGCTCATGAGACGATCTAACGCAATTTAACGGATGACATCTGCGCTTTAGGGTGCCCAATTAATTTTCAAAAGTACAAGCCATTGTTGATAGATGTGCCAAATTTCCGTTTGGATTTCGAGGATTATACATAGATACGTGGCGTCAGATACCTGACGCCCTACTGCTTTTGAGGAAAGTCATCCATGTCAGATTCAGCCGTCACCGCTGCGCTC
>JBBQAC010000175.1:0-9660 GCA_038315915.1 Phormidesmidales cyanobacterium | reverse complement strand
TATTCTTCGCCCATAAATAGCAGCGGCAGATAGGGTGAGAGCAGGGTGAGGCCAGCGGCAAGCTTGAGGGCTTCAAAGGGGACGAGGGTAGAGAGGCGATCGCCCATCATCCGATTGCCCACCTGGTCGTGATTTTGGTTGCAGACAACAAACTGCTGAGAGGGCAAGTCCAGGGCCGGAGCGCCGTGCGATCGCTGGCGAAAAGGAGAATATTCACCCGCGTAAAGGAACCGATTTTTCAGGGTGACTGCCAGAGATTCGACCGCTTCAAAGTCACTGTAGTAGCCAATATTTTCGCCCGTCAGTCGGGCGTGAAGCGCGTGGTGAAAGTCATCGCTCCACTGCGCATCGAGCTGGTAGCCGCCTTTTTCGACCGGGCGAATTAGCCGGGGGTCGTTCAGATCGCTTTCGGCGATCAGGTAGGCCGGACTGGGGCGATCTGCGGCAAACTCGGCGACTACTTCGGCCAGTGACAGCAAAAAATGCTTAGCACCAAAGTCGTAAATGGCATGAACAGCGTCCAGCCGCAGCGCGTCGATATGGTATTCGCGCAGCCACATCAGGGCGTTTTCAATGAAGTAGTTGCGCACGCCGTCGCTATGGGCATCGTCAAAATTAATCGCGCTTCCCCAGGGGGTGCGGTAGTGGCCGGTGGTGTAGGGGCCAAACTTGCCGGTGTAGTTACCTTCGGGGCCAAAGTGGTTGTACACCACGTCCATAATCACCGCTAAGCCGTGCTGATGGCAGGCATCGACAAGCTGCTTGAGCCCGCTCGGCCCGCCGTAGGAATTCTGCACGGCAAAGGGAAATACGCCGTCGTAGCCCCAGTTACGCGCGCCAGGAAACTGAGCGACCGGCATGATTTCGACGGCGGTGATGCCGAGTTCTACCAGGTCAGGGAGGCGGGTGATCGCCGCTGTAAAAGTGCCTTCTGAAGTAAACGCACCGACATGTATTTCATAAATGATGTACTCGGTGAGGAGGATGCCCTGCCAATCCCCATCCTGCCAGTCAAACTGGCTGTGGTCGACTACTTCAGAAGGCCCGTGGACACCTTCTGGCTGAAAGCGCGAAGCCGGATCGGGCCAGGATTCTTCGCCGCCTAGCTGGTACTTGTAGCGGGTGCCCGCCGGCAAATCGACGGCGCTAGCGTGCCAGTAGCCCCTTTCATCCTTCTCCATCGGCAAAAGGGCAGGCGAGCTTTCGCCCGCTGAATTTTCAGCAGAGCCCATAATTTCGACCGCGACCTGATCTAGCAGCGGAGCCCATACCGTGAACTTGCAGCCATCTTTAAAGCTTGCACCCACTCTCATCGCGCCTTCTGTCCTCATAGCCACACCTGCTGATTACAGCCCAAAGATATTCCTTAAGCAAAATTACTCACTGAGCCCTCACAATACCAAAAGGTCTTGATTCGAGAGGCTATCTACGGACATAAAAATGCTGAAGGGATGGCGATCGCCATCCCAAACCCGTAAAGGCAAGCTACGAATATTACAGCCCGCCCCCTAGCAGCAGCGCATCCAACGAGTAGGTACCCGGCCCAAACACAATTAGCAGCGTCAGCATCAGGCTAAAGATCAGTGCTTTTTCGTAGCTTGGCGGCTCTCCCTTTTGCCCTTCTGGGCCTTCATAATATTCGCCCAGCAAATAAGGATCCGGCGCGATGATCGGGTCGCCTTTAATCAGCTCAATTACAATGGCATAAACCATTGACACCAAAATCGACAGGCTCGAAAAAGGCGTCAGCAACCCCAAAATCAGCCCGGTGCCCCCGACCACCATAAAAGCTGCCGATAGAAAACATAGCGGCAGCGGAGCCCCCAACGCCGCCGACCAGATTTTAAGATGCTTCAGCTTCGGCAACCCGTGCAAAATGAACAAAAAACCCACTACCGCGCGAAACACCAACAGCATGTAGCCCTGCGGCCCCGCAATAAAATCGGGATATAGCTCAGACAGCAGCCCACTCAATACCTCCAACAAAAGTGTCTCCTCAGTTTTGTACTAGCAATAAATTATGTCCGTCTGGCCCGCGCCACAAAATGCCGCGCTTAAAAGGCATCCCCTCGGGTAGGTCGATCACCTGAGGCGATACGAACTGAACGTGCGTTTTACTACCGGCTTCTTCTATCGCTTCTACCGCCGCGTCAATATCTTCCACCCTCAGTTCAAAGTGCATATGCACCAGATCGCTGGTCTGCTGATCGAGTGGAAAAGGCCGCGCCCCTGGCGGAGTCAAATAGTCTAAAAACTCGACCCCGAGCCGTCCGGTAGCGGGCGTGAGAGAAGTGACAATCACTTTGGCACTAAAGAGATTGTCCATCGTCTCTTGTTTAATCCCAATATTAGTGAAGCTACCCTGGTGCGTCAGCCCCAATACATCGCGGTACAGAGCCAAACTGCGCTCAGTGCTAAAAATGGAAATGGCGGAGTGGTCTATTCCTAAAAAGAGATTCTCTTTGGACTGCCAGTAGTCGGGGCCAAGCCCAGGCGGAAACTGCAACAGTTCTAACGCGTGGCCGTCAGCATCTCGAAACTTAAAGGCGCGAATGTCGTTCGGAAGAGTTTGTGGCTCAGGCGAGATGGGAGTAAAGGAGAACTTTTGAAGCTGGGCGTAAGCTTTGTCCATATCGCTGACGATAATGGCAAAGTGCTGAAACCACAGGTCGTTACTTTTACTATCTTCAGGTACTGGCTTACCTTCTACGCCTGAGAAATCCATCAGGCGAATAGTTTCCTCACCAAGCTGCAATGACACAATCCGCACCTGAGCATCAGGCACGCCGTATAGGTAGCTGGCCTCATCGCCGCTGATAGTCGCATCAGCAACGACCTCAAAATTGAAAGCGCCGGTAAAAAAATCGGTGGCGCGGCTAGCATCAGACACCGTCAGGCCAATCGCCTGCACAGCTTGAACACTTACGCTAGAGGGAGACGCCATAGTCAGCAGTCCTTTTTTTATTTTTGCCCTTAGCATTTTTACACAATCCTGCGGCGATACCGCTACGATCCTCACAAGATAGACCAAGCGATAGAAGGCTTGAAGGTGAAAGCGATGAGAGAACGGTCAAGGCAGGTGAAGCAGCGATTCCCTTGGAAGGCTTCGCCATCGCCCAAACGCTATTTCCTTTGGGTGGTCTTAGCACTTGTCACAATCCTTTTTCTCCTGAGCCAATCGCGCTGGCTTTTTACCCTGGCCACCCGCATCAGGCCCGGTGCTCTTTACGCAGTAAACTTACCTGCCTCACCGGAAACGCCGAAAGTCATTGCTCTGACCATAGACGACGGCCCCAGTTCAGCGACTGCCGATATCCTGGCGGTGCTTGAGCGCTACGATGCAAGCGCTACTTTTTTCAACATCAGCGGTCATTTACCGGGGCATGAAGCAGTTGTGCAGCAGACCGTTGCCGCCGGGCATGAGTTGGGCAACCATATGAGCGCCGATCAGCCCAGCATTCGGATGACCTCTGCTGAGTTTGAAGCGGATTTGCTCGTGGCGGAGAGGGCGGCTTTGCCCTATTTGAAAGGTGCTGCTTTACGCTGGCTACGCCCTGGCATGGGCTGGTATAGCGCCGACATGGTCAGTATTGCCCAGCGCCACGGATATCGTCTGGTATTGGGTTCTGTTTTTCCCTATGACACTCACATCCCGTCTTCTGCTTTCGCGATCGCTTTCATTTTGGCCACGGTTTCACCCGGTGACATTATCGTGCTGCACGATGGCGAAGGCCGGGGCGATCGCACTGTGAAAACGCTAGAAAGAATCCTCCCTGCCCTCCAGGAACGAGGCTATGTCATTACCACCGTCACAGGGCTGACCGAAATGGCTGAAGGCAAAATGCTATCTTTACAAGCAGAAACTGAGGGCAAAAGCCAGTGACTTACACCCCCATCCCCTTTTACGCCATATTGCCAACGAAGCCTTTGTTAGTGTTGTGCCCGCCGCCCACCAGCCCCAGATCAAAGCGCTAATGGAAGCCATTGTAGAAACCTTACAAAAGTTGGCGTCGAAATCGCAGGCTTCACCGTCAAAGACACCGGCTATCGCTGAGCGAGCTGTAGCCCTAGCGGCCAGCTCAACTTTCACTGGAAATGTTATATGATGGCCCAGCTCAGCATTATCGACTACATTGTCGTCCACGAGATGTGTCACCGGCACTATCCCAACCACAGCGACGCCTTTTGGAACGAAGTGGATAAAGTTATGCCCGACTATAGCGATCACAAAGCATGGCTCCGAAAACACGGCGCTAGCTTAACCCTGTGATTGTTGGTGAACGCATGGAAGATGGTCGCTTGTTGAAGTCGCCTGAGGTAGCGGCAGTTTCTCCGTAACTGTTAGACTGACAGGCAGCAGCTCGACGACTTTTCTGGGTTTAGTCTTATGGTTCAGCAGCTTTCCACCTCTGAAGTGATCTATCCCGATAGTGACGGTCAGCCGATGTCAGACAATACCCTACAGTTTCAGTGGATTGTCACCATCAAGGAAAACCTGGAACTCATTTATGCCGACGATCCCTCTGTCTTTGTAGCCGGTGACTTGCTATGGTACCCTGTCGAGGGCAATAACAAGATTCGTCAGGCTCCTGATGCCCTGGTGGCTTTTGGTCGGCCTAAAGGCTATCGCGGTTCTTACATGCAGTGGAAAGAAGATAATATTCCTCCCCAGGTCGTTTTTGAAGTGCTCTCCCCCGGCAACCGTCGAACAGAAATGGCGAGAAAGCTGCTGTTTTACGAGCGCTACGGCGTCGAAGAATACTACGAGTACGATCCCTATAACGTTGAGCTGGTGGGCTGTCAGCGTCAGGGGGGCGGGTTGGAGCCACTCGAATCGGTCGATAACTGGGTCAGCCCTCTACTAAATATCCGCTTCAGTCTTCAGCCCGAAACCTTGGAGATATACCGACCAGACGGCTCGCGGTTTTTAACCTTTGTAGAAATCGGGCAGCAGCTGAGCGAAACCAGTCAGCAGCTGAGCGAAACCAGTCAGCAGCTCGAACAATCACAGTCCAAAGCAGAACGACTGGCAGCCCGGCTGGCAGCACTGGGCATTGATCCTTCGTCGATATAGCCCCCTGTCGACGTCGCAATGGCAGGCTTCACCGTCAACAGGTCTACAGCTTAACCCTGTAGAGATTCATCTCGAAAAAACGGTTTGCTCACAGTTTCTTCATATTCTTTGAATACTGTTTAGAAGTGGGGAGATATCTGCGGGGCCGACTGCTGACAGACTTGATCGGCTCCTTAATCAGCAATTACGCGACCGTCGGTGAGCTTACCGCCTGGCCGCATTCAGGAGGCAAATTCTCATGAAGTTTCAACAACTGCTTCAAGCCTATGATCAGGGCGATCGCGACTTTTCGGCAGCATCGATGCGAGGCGAACCTTTAATCGGTATTTATCTGGTCGGGATTAACTTCAGCCGCTGCGACCTCACTGGCGCAGACCTGAGTACAACCGACCTCAGCCGCGCCAATCTCTCAGAGGCCAACCTGACCGACGCTGAACTGATTGGTACCAATCTCAGCGGTGCAAACCTGCAAGGTGCGAACTTCATCGGCGCGGATTTGCAGGGCGCAAGCCTAATCGGCGCAAATCTTACAGGCGCTGACCTGCGAGCAGCAAATTTAGAAAATGCCGATCTCAGAGGCGCTGATCTGACAGAGGCAAGGCTGAGCGGCGCGAATTTGTGCGGGGCGAATCTCAGAGGCGCTTATGTCGATGCTCACGAACTAGAAAATGCCGAATATGAGGGAGCCACTTTTGAGAATCTGCTGAGAGTAGATACCTGTGAAACCCAGTCAGATACGCTACGCTGGGTTTCCTGGGGTGCTCACAGCTAAATGCAAAAAACAGGGTAAACAGCACTTGATTAGGTCAACTCCCTACCCTGTTTTTGGGTCTCGAAGTCTTGCGCAAAACTTTGCCTACCTACAGCACTCGTCCTGAGGCTGCCCTACTTATATATCGTCCCATTCCTGATTGTCCCAGCCACTTTTCTTCATCGACAATCAACTCCCCGCGCAGAAACACTTTTTTCACCTTCCCCTGCACATCCCGGCCCTCGAAAAGAGAGTAGTCCACATTGGAATGCTGGGTACTGGCGCTGATTTTGTGTTGCTGATTGGGATCGAACAATACGATGTCGGCGTCACTGCCAACGGCAATGGTTCCTTTTTGTGGAAACAGGCCAAACATTTTGGCCGGGGCGGTTGCTGTCAGCTGCACAAAGCGGTTGAGTGTAATCTTGCCCTCCCTGACGCCGCCGTCATATAGCAGCTCTAGCCGAAGCTCTACGCCGGGAGCACCGTTTGGGATTTTGTTGAAGTTGTCCTCGCCAAATTGTTTGGATCTGAGAATGCCCATGGGGTTTTCGTTAAAGCAAAATGGGCAGTGGTCAGTCGATACGATTTGCAAATCGTCAAAACGCAGGCCGCGCCAGAGTTCGTGCTGACACTTATGATCTCGCAGCGGCGGGGTCATGACGTACTTAGCGCTTTCAAACCCCGGTCGGTCGTATTCCGAATGATCTAAAAAGAGATAGTGAGGGCAGGTTTCGGCAAAGGCAGGGATGCCGCGATCGCGCGCCTCTACCACCGCATCCAAAGCCTCTTTTGCCGACAAATGAACAATGTAAACCGGCACCTCCGCCAGCTCCGCGATCCGAATCACCCGGTGGGTCGCCTCGCCTTCCATCAGCCGGGGCCGCGTGAGCTGATGAAACTTAGGAGAAGTGTTGCCCGCTGCTAGCGCTTCTTCAATGAGAGCTTGAATGACGACGCCGTTTTCCGCATGGATATTTACCATACCGCCGTGGTCACTGACCTTGCGCATAATCTTGTAAATGGCGGCGTCATCTACCATCAGCACGCCAGGATAGGCCATGTAGAGCTTAAAGCTGGAGACGCCTTCGTTGTTGACCAAGTCGGGGAGTTCGGCTAAGGCATCCTCATTCGCGTCGGTCAAAATCACGTGAAAGCCATAGTCCACACAGCACTGGGGCTCTGCTGCCGCCAGTCGCCTGTCTAGCGCAGCCTTTGGGCTTTCGCCTTGAAACTGCTGGGCAAAGTCAATGATGGTTGTCGTACCACCGAAGGCGGCTGAACGAGTGCCGCTTTCAAAGCTATCGCAGGTATAAACGTCGTTACCCATCGGCGTTTCCATATGCACATGCACATCGACGCCGCCGGGGATGACTAGGAGTCCGGTGGCGTCGTGAACTTCGGCATCCTCTGGCTGTAGGGTACGGGCGATCGCTTCCACTTTCCCATTTTCAATCAGGATATCCGCGACGTAATCGTCAACGGCAGTGACAATGCGTCCACCCTTGATCAGTACTTTGCTCATATTTTCTTCTACTCCTGCATTCACTTGCGAAATCAGAGCCCTGGAACTCTGTAACCACAGATAGACGACGTTAGCTTATCAAAATTTTCTCAGCATTTTGATAAGTTACGAACAGCATAAGTCAGCGATAGCAATTTATTAAGCGCATATCTCCAATGCAAATCTGGTATGGCAGGTTATGAACGCATAAGAAGCAATACCAAACGACATCGAAATTCCTCGTAGGGTGAGTGAAATTTAGGAGTCCAACTCCATTTCAAAAGGCGTTTGATGTATGGCTGATTTTGCCAGCAGGCAGTCGAGGCGGCAGTTTATGGGTGCTGTAGGAGGGGCGATGGCAACGCCACTCCTGTGGAGTATCGCTGCCAGCAGCATTATGCTCACTCACGGCTGCGCCTCAGACCTCAAGGCAGAAGTTGCTCGGCCCGCGCCTGTACTCGACCCCGCTGATAAGCCAGAAGTGAACAGCATCCGCCTGGGCTATATCGCCTTGACCGATGCAGCGCCGATCATTGTCGCTCAGGAAAAAGGCTACTTTCACAAGTACGGCATGACCCATGTCGAAATTGTGAAGCAAGCTTCCTGGGGCAGCACTCGCGATAATTTAGCACGCGGCAGCGCAGCAGGCGGCATTGACGGCGCACATATCCTCACACCTATGCCCTACCTGATGGCCGCAGGCGCTATTCCCAGTGGCGAGCCCTTAGCTATGAACATATTGGCCCGCTTAAATGTAAACGGCCAGGGAATTTCGCTGGCCAACATCTACCGATCGCTCAATGTCGGTCTGCACAGCGAAGCGCTTAAAGAAGCCGTCGACCATGCCAAAACCAAAGGCCCCGGGCGATGGCTCAAAGTCGCCATGACCTACCCTGGCGGCACCCACGACCTGTGGATGCGCTACTGGCTCGCGGCAGGCGGAATCGACCCAGAAAAAGACGTTTCGATGTATGTGGTGCCGCCGCCGCAGATGGTCGCCAACATGAAAACCGGCACTATGAACATGCTCTGCGTCGGTCAGCCCTGGAATGAACAGCTCAGCCGCCACAAAGCCGGATACTCTGCCCTGACAACCGGGCAGCTATGGCTGGATCATCCCGAAAAAGCGCTGGCTGTGCGGGCCGACTGGGTGAGCGCATATCCCCGAGCCGCCAAAGCCACGCTGATGGCCGTATTAGAAGCCCAAATGTGGTGCGACAAAATGCAGAACAAAGCAGAGATGTGCGAAATTATCGCGGCTCGTCGGTACTTTAATATTCCAGCCAAAGACATTATTGAGCGAGTCAAAGGCAACTTCGACTTTGGCGACGGGCTGATTGCGAACAGCAGTAACTACCGCATGAAATTCTGGCAGACAAGTCAGCCGGGTGACAATGCTTCTTACCCCTATCAGAGTCACGACCTGTGGTTTCTCATTGAGAACATCCGCTGGGGGAAGCTGCCGCCGGAGACCGATATGCAGCAGCTAATTGCCGAGGTCAACCGAGAAGATCTGTGGAGAGAGGCTGCTACTGCCATTGGTCAAGCCGCCGCCATTCCCAAAAGCACCTCTAGAGGTATAGAAACCTTCTTCGATGGCGTACAGTTCGACCCGGCCCATCCGACTGACTATCTCAATCTGCTGCCCATCAAAAAGGCCATCAAAAAATAACTATGACCTCTCTTAAAAAGCACACTCAAAGGCGCAGTCAATCTGAATCCAACAGGCAGCTTCGGTACGGCAAGTTAAAGCTGAAGCGATTTATTTTCAAGACGCTAGAGGTCACTCACCACGATGATTGGGCGGGTAAAGTTTTCGATGCCTTTATGATTGCGCTGATCTCACTGAACGTGGTGGCATTTGCCTTCGAGACCGTTTATTCAATCTCTATCCCCTACAAAAGTCACTTCAATAACTTTGAAACTTTTTCAGCGATTGTCTTTACGGTTGAATACGGTCTGCGGCTGTGGACTTGCACCTTGCAGCGCGGCTACCGGCATCCACTGTGGGGCCGGATAAAGTTCGCGCTAATGCCGCTTTCGATTATTGATATTCTGTCAATTTTGCCGTTCTTTTTGTTTATGTTTTTCCCGAATCTGGTGTTTATTCGAGAGATTCATCTGCTGCGGCTGGCACGCTTGTTGAAGATTGGCCGCTATTCAGAATCTATTCGAACGCTGGGTAATGTCGTCAGGTCTAAACGCGATGATTTGCTCTCGGCGATCTTTACGGTATTTACGCTGCTGATGGTGTCAGCGAGCCTGGTGTACTTTGCTGAACATGCCTCGCAGCCTGAGTTGTTCTCTAGCATTCCAGCTTCTATGTGGTGG
>JBBQAC010000318.1:0-4265 GCA_038315915.1 Phormidesmidales cyanobacterium | reverse complement strand
TTACTCAGCAGCGCCTGAAAGTGATATTGCTCAGGAAGCGATTGGTTTGGCTACGTCCTCCGATGGGCGGCATTGGCAACGCCGTGAGAGTCCGCTGCTCTCTTTCAACGATGCCTTTGAAGAGAATGGAGTTGACTCTCTTGGGGAGAGCCTCCACCAGCGCACGGCTACCGGTACACGCTACGCGGGTCAATGTAACTGGGCGAGCCATCTCCACTGGCGAGATCCTTACATTGTCAAAGAACCCACCACTCAAAAATACTATTTGTTCTTTTGCGCTTCTTTAACGAGTTCAGCGCTGTATCAGGGTGGGCTCGGTGTCGCGGTTGCCGACCAGCTCGCTGGCCCTTACCAATTACTCCCCCCAGCGGCTGGCCCCGGGCTTGTGAATACGGCAGCAGATGCCAATTCAAATTGGCCGTTCTACCATTTGGAACGGCCCCAAATTATTTATTTTCAGGAGAAGTACCATCTCTTTTTCTCCTGCTTTAAGGAATTTGTAAATCCGGATTGGCTAAAGAAAATTGGCCCAGAGAAAGTTACCGATTCCACGCTGTATTGGTACGTTTGCGATCAGATCACGGGGCCATTTCAACCGGTGAGCGATCTACCGGTCGTCTTGGGGAGCCGCTCAACTGGGCTCTATGGGACGACCTTTTTCCCGATGCACACTCAGGGTAGTTGGCAGCAGGCAGCACAGACTGATGAAATGGAAATGACTGTATTGGGATGGTATTACGACAGCTACCAGCTGGCGGTTTCCCAAGAGTTTCGCGCCGTTTGGACATTGTCGGGGTTGGAGATTGTGGGCGGGGCGATCGCTTCTCCCTAGCGCTGAGAAAATGGGAAGTAAAGGAAAGAAGAAACAAGAGAGCATTTTCATAAGCTGTCTCCCCTGCTCCTCATCATCTCTCTACTCCATCCACAGTTGAGCTTTAACGCTGCACAGGGACAGAGAGAATCTTGAATTACTTAGAACCCATTCCAGTCACAATATTCCGGGTCAAGTTGACGCGTTCTTCAAAATCTAGCCCTTTCACCGTTTCTACAAAGCCGTTAGTTTCTTCAGGCAAGTTGTAGTCATCGGGGACTGTTACAATCGTGCCTGCTTCCATCCCCTGAGCTAGCAGCAGCCAAAACTCTAGCGCCCCACTAGAACTCAGTGCACCGTATTCTTTGCTGAGATCTGCACCGTTGCCTTCAGCAACATCTCTTTGGGCCTGTAACTGCTCTTCTTCAGGCAAAGCTTTCACCTTGTCGAACAGAGCATTACCGACTACTTCAACGTCGTTGGGAGGAGCAGGATTCAAGTTGTCTTTAATATCCAGATAGCCGTACCACAGCAGTGCCAGCTTGGTGTCCGTATCGAATTTGTTAAATTCGTTCAGGGGTTGCTTGATGCTATCGACAGTTGTGTAAGTCATTGAGTACCTCAAAATTTGCTCGTTAACCTGGTCAGCAGCGTCGCTCACCAGTTGTTAACTTCTCTTTACAATTACTAGCCTAGCGAGATTACGCCTGCGTCTAAATGCTCTAGGGGTAGACATCCCCTATCAGAATAAATAACAGAATTCTGTCACTTGAGAGAGGATAGTCACTCTGACGCTGCGGCGGGCGATCGCTTTCAACACCCTCTGTCTGAGACGAGGCCGCACAGGTATAATGTCAATGATTGAGCGGGCAATTGACCATAGGAACCGATGTCTCAGCTAGAACTCTTTACCCCTTGGCAAGCTGACAAAACTCGCCCACCGACCGACTTGCCGGCCTATCAGGTACGTGAGAGTAAGCGAGCTAAGCGCGTCTCCATCAAAATCTCGGTAGAAGGGATGGTCGAAGTGGTTGTACCGCCTAAGTTTGACCAATCGCGCCTGCCCGATCTTTTGGAGAAAAAGCGCGACTGGATCGTGAAAACGCGATCGCGCCTGCACAACACCGCCGAAACTACTGCCGATGACTGGCAGGTCGAAAAACCGCAAACCATCGTCTTTAGATGGCAGTCGATGTCACTGAGCGATCCAGATACTGCCAGCAGTTCAAACGACCCCGACCTGAATATTTGGTCGGTCTATTACCAAAACAGCGACCAGGGCAGGAGAACCCTGTGCATTCCTACCTCGGGCAACCATCTGACGCTTCAGGGCAACACTGAGCACCTGCCAAACTGTCAGGGCGTTCTCCAAAAATGGCTGGCGCATCAGGCGCACAAAGACCTTGCCCCCTGGCTGCGACAGCTCGGCTTTGAGCTGAATTTGCCCTGCCGTCGGATTTCGGTACGCGGCCAAAAAACGCGCTGGGCAAGCTGCTCCAGCCAAAAAGACATCAGCTTGAACTATAAGCTGCTTTTTTTACCCCGTCCGCTGGTGCACTACGTACTGGTGCATGAGCTGTGCCACACCGTGCATATGAATCACTCGGCCAAGTTTTGGGCGCTCGTCGGCGAGAAGCAGCCCGATTACCCACAGTGGCGCAACGAGCTTAAAACGGGCTGGCGCTACGTGCCGCGCTGGGCAGAGAGCTGAGCTGATGACCTTACCGATTCAACCGTCTTATAGTCAACCGCCGCACAGTGGCTATCACTGGCGATCGCACTCTACGCGTTTTTTTGAAGGCTGGTACTTTCGCCTGACGCTGCCCGAATGCGGTCAAACCTTTGCCTTCATGTACTCCATTGACGATCCGGCAGGCGGCACCGCGCAGAGCGGCGGCGTAGCGCAAATTTTGGGGCCAGGTGAAACTTACTACTGCCGGACGTTTCCAGATGTAAAGCAGTTTTGGGCATGGCCTGATCGTTTAGGTGTCGGGCACTGGCGTAATCGCTCAGACTCCCCGGCCCGGTACCTGCCTGCTGAAGCGTTTGAGCGCGAGGTCAAAGAAGGTTATCAGGTGAGCGATCGCTGCCACCAGGGTAAGCTGCTCAACCCGTCAGGCGAAGTAGAGGCTCAGTGGAACTATCAGATCACACCTGTGGCGGGCTGGGGCGCACCCAGGCCGAAAGCAACTGCTGGCTGGCTCTCCTATCTGCCGGTATTTGAACCGGGGTGGCAGGTGCTCATGGCGCACGGCTGGGCATCCGGGTGGGTGGAGTGGAGAGGGCAGCACTACGCCTTTGAGCAGGCACCGACCTATGCCGAAAAAAACTGGGGCGGCGCGTTCCCGGCCAAATGGTTCTGGCTACAGTGCAATGCCTTTGAAAGTCAGCCGAGCCTGAGCGTTACGGCGGTAGGCGGCGTCCGTGAGGTACTGCTGTGGAAAGAAGACGTGGGACTGATCGGGATTCACTATCAAGGGCAGTTTTATGAATTTATCTCAACCCAAACGGCCTTTACCTGGGCGGTCGATCCTTGGAGATACTGGCATTTGACGGCGAGGAGCGATCGCTATCAAGTAGAACTCACCGGTCAGGCCCACGATCCGGGTGCCTGGGTGCGAGTGCCCACCCGCGAAGGGATGAAGTTTCTGTGCCGGGATACCACGCACGGCGAATTGCGGCTGCGGCTATGGGAGCGATTGCCCCAAAATCACCTCATCCTCGACGCGACCAGTCAGCTAGCAGGCTTAGAAGTCGGCGGTGGCCCTTGGGCAGCTCGCTGGACGCGGGGTCAATAAAGATCCTGCTGCAAAAAAAACCAGAAATAAAACTCAAAAAGAAACGTCTTGCTATAGTATTTTGAGTAGCTGGCAGTTAATTGCGATGTGCTTTTTGCGCTCGTTTTAGCTGCCAATTATGCGGGGCTGTAGCTCAGATGGATAGAGCAACCGCCTCCTGAACTACCGGGCACCGTAGGGGAAACCCGACGTGTGAATGTAGTCAAATTCGGTGAAACCTAAAAAGTACAACACTTCACGGCAATACCGAGCCAAGCCCTTTTGATTGGGAAGGTGTAGAGACTAGACGGCTACCGCCTAACGGCACATGTCATATCATGCGCCTATGGTGAAGGTATAGTCCAGAGAGTGGGGAAACTCACACAAATCTGAAGTGGTAGGTCGCGCGTTCGAATCGCGCCAGCCCCGTACAATGAATTCTTAACCACACAAGGGCCTTAGGGCCTTTTTTCTTGGCTAAATAACAGCGGAAATATTAGTTAATTTCACTTATTATTGAGTAAGTTTAGTACAGCTTTATCGCAGCTATGAGCCGGGATAGCAAATATACGGCAGAGGCGGCTAACGCTCGGCTGAAGGCGGGGCTAGTCGGTGTGGCGATACTCAGGCGGGGTGATCGCCTGAGTATGATTGCCACGCTGCCGCCCAAGCCTGGG
>JBBQAC010000359.1:0-3408 GCA_038315915.1 Phormidesmidales cyanobacterium | reverse complement strand
CTACATCGCAGAATAGTGCGGTCAGGTCTAGTCGGGATAAACTAAAGCTCATGGCTGGGGTTACTCTGTATTTCAATACTTTGAGCTTATGTCCCAGCCTTTCTTTATGCACGCCTTTACACTGTCGAACTCACGTTAACCCACAGGCTCGCTGAACCCGGTGACTGTATGCTTCGTAAAATCCTTCAGAAGCAAGTAATCGTCGTCAAGCTTTGCTTCAAGTCGCTGGGCCAGACGCTGCTCACCTGATGTCATGCGACTGGCGCAGCTATTGTAGGAAGGG
This sequence comes from Phormidesmidales cyanobacterium, assembly GCA_038315915.1. GTDB lineage: Bacteria > Cyanobacteriota > Cyanobacteriia > Phormidesmidales > Phormidesmidaceae > Phormidesmis. Next base: position 3,125 of record JBBQAC010000359.1, on the reverse strand, counting down.
ATGAGGTGGCCATATTTCGGCGTTTAGCCATATTTCGGCGTTTGGTAGTTGTCCTTAGCGTGCCCGCCACAGGCTGTCTTTGTCCTTTTGTGCATTCCATTCTGAAAGTTGTCAAGATTCGTAGGCAATACCATCATTATCTCTATTTCGTGACGACGTATAGTTGGCATCACCCGGCGTAAAGTCGCTGCCGACGCCACTCGCCTTGAGTTCTTTGCAGGTGCCGCTCACATAGCTGTCTTTGGCTTCCACAACCGACTTACGGCACAGGTCACTTGTGAAAAGGGGAAACGGGCGACTGCGCCGGAGGAGGCTAGCGCTCTGATGTCCGTGCTCGATGATGATGACCGCGATTGACTGCTAGAGCATTTCATCTTCAGCTAGCGTTGCTAATGCGCATCCACATGGGTAGCTGTGAAGCCTTGCCCGCCTGAATGCGGTCAATCGCCGCTGTCATTTCTACGCACACGTCAAATTCGCTTTCAGCGTCAGCTGCCTGCGTTAACGGTTCTATGGCGCTGGCGTCACCTAGTTCGTTGAGAAACCGTGCCGCCCGCCACCTCACCAAACTAGACGTATCCCCTAGTGCCGCCACCATTGCCGCGATTGACTGAGGATTGCCCAGGTCGCTGAGCGCATCTCCTGCCGTCCGGCGCACGATGGGGGAAGGGTCAGTGAGCAGCATCTGACGCAGGGGGGGGAGCGCCTCTGCCTGTTCACTCGCACCTAATAAGGCTGCTGCCCAGCGGCGAACGGTGGCCCGGTCATCTTGGAGAGCCTCTACCACGGCTGGAAACGTCTCGCCGTCAATCTCAAGCTTCTGAATCGCTTTGAGCCTCTGTTTCCAGTCTGACTGTTGTAGGTCTGCCAGTAATTTTGCTTGAGAGGGCAGAGCAGGGATGATTTTAGACTCTGAGGTGATGGCCTGCTGCTCTAGATGGGCAAGTTCTGGTGCGTCAATGAGGCTATCGAGTTCTTCGGCGACTTGGCGGGCGATCTCTTCGACTTCGCCAAATTGCGGCTGATACGGTGCCCAGATCCGCTCGGCGACGTAGTCAGCGCCGGTCGCTACAATCGCGTTTTGCAGGGCCTGGTTAAATCGCTCGGGTAGAGCAACGCGGGCCTGTTGCGTATCGTCTGTCACCCGAACTTGTACAGGAATGCCTCGAAACTTTTGAATGGCTACCTCTACTTGACCAAAGTTCTGAGCGCCAGCGTTCTGAGCCGCTTTTTCAGCTTGGGGGATATCTGCTTGGAGGCGATCGCCTAAGGTAGCATCGGCATCTTCTGCAAGGCCGAGGAGCCTGCCTGCTGCTGCCAAGATCGGCTGCCAGTCGGCGCTGCTTTTGCGGGTAAGGGTGACAAAGTCATTGATCACAAAGACTGACTGAATGCCTTCTATGGCGAGTAGGGCCTGGAAGACTTCGGGCGCATCTGAAGCGGACTCGCCAATCGTCAGTGTTAGCGGTCTTGCACTTGCCGCCTCATCCAGATTCAGCTTCATGCAGTTCGGACTCGGTGTGGTCTCTATCGAACGAAGTTTCATCCGGGTTCTCGCTGCTGTATTCTCTAGTCCACATTACCGTGTGCACTGCCGTCTTGCGAGTATAGATATCGCCTGGAAGGGGGTGATTCAAAAAAGGCCGATTTTAGGTCACACTCGCAGCATAAATCAGGCCATCGTTATCAATGGCCCAGCTAGCCGATTTCCTCACTATCAGGTCAAAAAATAGCAACTCGCCTAACACGCCAGGCCCAGCGCTGTTGATGACGGCTACGCCGCCCGATCCTTGCTAAACTTCTGGACTTCATCGGCTAATATCTGAACTCCATGAATGCGATCGCTACTTCAGTCTATCTCTAGGATTTTCTGTCTCTCGTAGCTTCATTAAAGCCTCTCTAGAAAAAGCGCTGCTACGCTTCTTCGGCAACCAATCGTTGAGAAAGCTTTCTCGCTTATAGGTATTTTCAGCGGTAGCTTTGCTATCAGGGCTCTCTACATTATTGCGAAGGGTCTGTTCAATAATGTCACGCAGCGGTTCGCCGTAGGACTCGCCATAGTACTCGATAGTTTTCTCACCCCGAGCTTGATCCATGCCGTAGTCGATGCTATAGGCCACTGAGCTTTCGGCACTGCCAAGTATGACCAGGCCCATCGAAAAAATTACAACAGCTAGACTTACTAACCGACTGTACAACCGCTGCAAATTCATATATCTCACTATTGTATTAATACTCTACTAATTGGGGTTATGCGAATAACCCCAATTAGTAGTGCTAAGTGGGCAAAGCCTCTATGAACCCTTTCGAGTTGCTGCGGCTCAGTTGCTCGAATCATGGGCTGTGTCCCCTCTGGAAAAATGCCGATAGGTTGCTGTTCTTTCAACAAGTCGATAGCTTGCTGAAAGAACAGTCGTCGTCGCTGTCTAGGTGCATCTAGAGGGCAGGGTTATTTCATTCTAGATTCAGACAATGAATTCTCAGGCGTTCAGCTACCGTAAACGTATGCTTTAGAAGCCTGAAAACACGTATCCTCGTTAATTCAAAAAGGCTGTGACTTAGAATGAAACAGCCCTGATCGAAGAACATAGATTGAAGCTGTGAACAAGACTCTGTTTTTGGGTGTAAGACAATTCAGTCATTCAATTTGGAAACAAGGATAACTTCGCTAAGGGCAGGGCATAGCGAGTATTCAGTCATCACCTTAAATTTTAAGAGCGCTAAGTTTTATAAAAAGTAGACTCCTACCCAGCTGTCTTATTGGCTGAATGGGAGTCCAAGAGGTTCCATGGGAAAGTGGAACCTTTGAAAGGAATGAGCGTTAGGCTGCGGCCACGCAAGAGGTTTCAACAGCCCCCTTAATCGCTTTCCAAGCTGGTAGACCACCCTTGAGTTCGGCAACGCTTTGGTAGCCAGCCTCGCGTAGCCGATGAGCCGCTTCCGACGACTGCTCATCGTCACTACCGTAAACGTAGATATCGCGCTCCAACTCAAGACTCGTAGAGACACTCTCTACAAGAACCGCATTGGGTATTGAAGCAGCACCTGTAATGTGGCTCTCATTAAAAGCCTTTCTGCTTCTGATATCAATGATGGTTAGAGCTGGTTCACCCCAATCGAGCCGT
>JBBQAC010000028.1:0-24778 GCA_038315915.1 Phormidesmidales cyanobacterium | reverse complement strand
GCATACGCTGACTGCCGGTCTTTAGAAAATTTTCGATACCTTTGAGTTCGCCGCTAGTGGGGTAGCGCAACTCATCATCTGCATTGAGGATTACTTGGCTGACAACAGACATAGTTTTTTGATTGCGGTAACTCTATTGATATTTCATAGTTTAGCGACTTCAGGGGTGACAAGGAAAGCACTTGCCCTTAGTTTCTTAATAATTGACACCTGAAAGATAAACACAAACACCGCTGAACCGTACCTGAGAAAAAGGTTGAGAAATATTAAGTTGGCTCATTTATCTTCAATCAGCGTAGATCGGAACGGATATTTGCCTCTCTGACAAAACGTAGGTAGATAAATACGCCATACTAAAAGGCTGAATCAATAAATGACCATGCCATCTTCAACCCCCTCGCCTCAAAAAAATCAACTAGACGCTTCTATTGGAGGTGTTGAAAAAGTGGCCGAAAACGTGTCTGAAATTTGGCCTGCCGAACCCCCTGCCTCTCAGTGGAAGCAGGGAGAAACCCTGAAAGTAACTATCACTGATTTAAGCAACGGGGGTGACGGGGTGGGCCGTTGGGAGGATCGCGTTGTCTTTGTGCCGAATACGGTGCCCGGTGACGTCATGCGGGTGAAGCTGACGAAGGTCAAGGCGACGCACGGCTTTGGCATTCCGGCAGGGATTGTGACGCCCTCACCTCAGCGAGTGCGGCCTGCTTGCATCGTGGCCGACAAGTGCGGAGGGTGTCAGTGGCAGCAGGTGGACTATGCCAGGCAGCTAGCGGCCAAGCATCACTTAGTCACGGACGCGCTGGTGCGCATTGGTAAGCTGGAGGGCGTACAGATCGACCCGGTAATGGCTTGCGAGGAACAGCTAGGCTACCGTAATAAAGCGACTTATCCATTGGGGCGATCGCAGGTCAAAACTGTCCAGGCGGGCTACTACCGCAAAGGCTCCCACCGCCTAGTCAATCTCAATCAGTGCCCGGTGCAGGATAACAGGCTCGATCCGCTCCTGGCCGAAGTCAAGCAGGACATTCAAGATCGCGAGTGGAAAATATATGACGAAAGGCTGCACAGAGGACATCTGAAGCACTTATCCTTGCGCATCGGACGGCGCACTGGCCAAATTTTGCTCACCCTGGTGAGCCGCTCGGTGAAGCTCAAGGGCATTCATGAACAGGCGGCACAGTGGATGACGCGCTATCCCGACGTCGTAGGCGTGCTGGTTAACCTGAATTGGAAGAAAACGAATGCTGTTTTTGGCCCTGATACCTACTGCATTGCCGGTCAGTCTTACCTGGAAGAAGAATTTGCCGGATTGAATTTTCACATTCAGCCCAGCACCTTTTTTCAGGTCAATACGGCCCAGGCAGAACGGCTGCTTGAGCACATCCAGACAGAGCTGGCGCTAACTGGCGAGGAAACGCTGGTGGATGCTTACTGCGGCGTGGGGACTTTTACGCTGCCGCTGGCGCGTCAGGTAAAGCGCTGTATCGGCCTGGAGTCCTTTACCGAATCGGTGACGCAGGCTGAGGAAAATGCCGCGCTGAACAAAATTGAGAATGCAGAATTCAAAATTGGCGATGTCGCTGTGCTGCTGCCCGATCTGGATGAGAAGCCCGATATTGTCCTTTTGGATCCGCCACGTAAGGGGTGCGAACCAGCCGTCCTGGATGCTTTAATAGCCATTAAGCCCGAGCGGATTGTCTATGTGAGCTGCAATCCTGCGACGCTCGCTCGCGACTTGAAAATACTGTGTGAAACCGGACGCTATCGATTGAGCCGGGTGCAGCCTGCCGACTTTTTTCCACAAACCTCCCATGTGGAGTGCGCAGCCTTTCTGGTAGCTTAATTTCACGGGTAGGTGTGTCCCGATAGAGGGGAAGACGATGAAATTTAGCCAGATTGTCACGGCCTTGGGTGAAGCGGTTACTGCATCGAGCCTGGAAATGGGCGAGTCTGCAAGCGATCCCGATCTCAAAGCAGTAGCGCAAATTCACACGGCCACCGCCAGCACGCTGAGCTATATAGAGGGGCCAAAGCTTGCTGATCGGGTGGTCACTACAGAGGCCGGGGCACTGATACTCCCGACCGATCCGGCCTTGCAGCAGAAAGCCAGCGATCGCCAAATCGCCTGGGTCAGCGTCAAAAATCCTCGGCTGATATTCGCCCGGGCGATCACGTTGTTTTATCAGCCTTTCCAACTGTCACCGGGCATCCATCCTAGCGCTGTGATCGATCCGACAGCAGATCTGGGTCAGGATGTCGCTATTGGCCCCCATGTGGTGATTCAGCCCCACGTTCAGGTCGGCGATCGCGTCTGCATCCATCCCAACGTCGTAGTTTATCCAGGCGCTAGCATCGGCACTGGCACGGTTCTCCACGCGAACTGTGTCATTCACGAGCGCACCCAAATCGGCGCTGACTGTGTGATTCACAGCGGTGCGGCGATTGGATCGGAAGGCTTTGGCTTTGTGCCGACCGCAACCGGCTGGGAAAAAATGCACCAGTCGGGCATTACCGTACTCGAAGACGGCGTGGAAATTGGCTGTAACTCGACAGTCGATAGACCTGCTGTCGGTGAAACTAGAGTCGGTCGCAATACCAAAATTGATAATTTGGTGCATATTGCACATGGCTGCAAGATCGGCGAAGCCGTGGCCATGGCAGCGCAGGTCGGTATGGCGGGCGGGGTGACCATTGGCAACCGGGTGATTTTGGCAGGGCAGGTAGGCGTGGCTAATCAGGCTGTGGTTGGCGACGGGGCGATCGCTTCTGCCAAAGCAGGCATTCATAGCAATATCCCAGCAGGCGCGACGGTGACTGGGATGCCCGCCATTCCTCACAACATTTATTTGCGATCAGCCATTCTGTTCAAAAAACTGCCTGAAATGGCCAAAGCCATCAAGCAGCTTCAGAAGCTAACGGGCAGCGGTGAGTAGCGACCTATCTACAGCTTGGTTAGCGCTGGTGGTAGGGAACACCCGCCTACACTGGGGATTTTTTCAGCAGCAAAGGTTGGTGGGAGTATGGCATACGCCGCATCTTTCTGCTGATGGGGTCAGCTATTTGAAGGAGAGTGGTTTTAGCGCGGCGGCTTGGCAGGCGATTGCTGAACTAACCTCAGCCGAAAAAGCAACCTTGCCCCAGTCGCCGCTGTCGCCAACAGCGCTCTGGATGGCAGCGGCTGTCCCTACTCAAGCAGCGCTGTGGCTGCAGCCGCCGGTTCCAGCCCAACCGGTCGAGCGGTCAAACTTTCCCATTGCTGGGCTCTATTCAACGCTCGGCCTGGATCGCGCTGTCAATCTGCTAGGGGCTGGCTACAGGCTAGGCTGGCCAGTATTGGTCATTGATGGGGGAACGGCGCTAACGTTTACCGCAGGCGGTTCGCAGTCCAACCCAGCCAACTCAGCGACCCTGTACGGTGGTGCTATTCTACCGGGCATACGGCTACAGGGGCAGGCGCTAGCAGGGCGAACCGCAGCGCTCGATGAAGCGATTGCCGTCAGTCAGTCTCTATTTGAATCAACAGAGACTGGCAAAACCCGAGCAGCACTACCGCCGCGATGGGCGACCGACACGGCGGAGGCGATCGCCAGCGGTCTGGCATATGGCGCAGCCGCAACCATTGCTGACTATTTAACTGACTGGTGGCGGCAGTTTCCTGAAGGCAAAGCCGTTCTCACCGGGGGCGATGGCCCAGCGTTATATATACTGCTCCAGCACAGAACCCCAGCGCTAGCCGCCAGGGTTCAAGTCGATAGCCATTTGATGTTTTGGGGAATGCGAGCTTACCGGCAAGCCTGCGGCTCAGCAGGGACATCGTTCACGGCTTGAGCGGTTAGCGCAAGGCGCTAATACTAGACCGGTAGGCTCTCTCGTTCGTCCCTGCATTAGCGCCGGGTATAGCAGAGCTGTCTAGCTGCTGCTGTAGGGAATTTACGCGGTTGCGAGCGTCGGGGTGAGTGCTCAAAAATTCTGGTTGAGAGCCCCCACGAACCAGCTTTTTCATAAAGCTGACCATCGCCGATTGGTCATAGCCTGCGCGGCCCATCGTTTCAAACCCGTGGCGATCCGCTGAGTACTCAGCGCTGCGGCTAGCGGGTAGTTGAAGGGCAATCTGGGTGCCAATATTCACCAGGCGGTCACGGTTGACTCCCAAAGCGCCTGTAATACCCTGAGTAATCGCGACCTGACGCATTTGCTCGACCGCATCGCGACCGGCAATATGACCGATCTCATGGCCGATAACACCGGCTAGCTCAGCTTCATTGTCAGCCGCTGCCATCAATCCGGTCGTTACATACACATAGCCGCCCATCGTGGCAAAGGCATTGACGGCGCTGTCCTGAACGATTTGGAAGGTGTAGGGGATATTGGGGCGATCGCTCACGGCGGCTAGCTTTTGGCCAACACCATTGACATAGTTGTTAAGCGCAGTGTTCCGATATAGCCTAACCTGCCCGCCGCTGACAAGCTGGCGGTTGATACCACTGCCCAAATCAACTTCCTGCGCATCCGACATGTTCGAAAGCTGATAGACTCTGACCCCTTGAAATACCAGATCGAGCCAACTGGCTTGAGACGGTTGCGCAGTGGTAACGCCGATGCCCAAAACCATGGTCATCGCCACCAAACCGTACACGAAACGGCGATAGATCTTGTTTTTGAAGCTGAGAAGATTGAACATGAGAACCGGCTGCTGGCAGCTAGAGGAACGACTTATTTCAGTAAAAACCAGTTTTGCGTCGATTAAAGATCGGTATAAAATCGGCAATAGCTACTGGTCTTTACTACCAGTAGCTCAGAAGGGGAAGACACTCCATTGACTAAACGTTAGCAATACAGTCTATGAATGTGCTCTAAATTGTGACACTTCTCAAATTGCCGAGAGCCGACCTTAGGGAAGATAGCAGCCATAGCCTGTGGAGGCTACAGCCGCTATCACCGGTCGCAACAATCGGTTGCTCAATCAGGAAGGAAGGCTTAAAAGTGTGGTTAAATACTGTGGTCAAGAGGACAGATTGAGTCTGTGTGATGGCAGTGTGTAGCAGAGTAAAGCAATGGCAGTTTTAGATTCTCAAGGGCGGCTCTTTGGCAAACTCAGTCTCCTGGATTTGGGGGCGGCGCTGGCAATTGTGATGGTGATTGTCGGCATCTTTTTCTATCCGGGGGCGAGGGGTTCCGTCGCGCAGGTGGGCTCGTCAGCTCAAGAAATTGAAGTCGATGTGATCGCCAGAGGGCTGACTGTACTCAACCCAGAAACGTTTATGAGCGACCTGGCGAAGACTTCCTCCACAAAAATCATTGTCCGCAATCAGCCTTACGGCCAACCGATCGCGATCAAAAAAGTAATTGCGCTCCCTCGCAGCGTTGCCGTTCCTCAGCCCGACGGTACGGTTAAGTCTTATCCTGACCCTCGCCCCGAGCTAGGCTACACCGCTGACATGCTGGTCACCCTCGGTGGCAAAGCGCAAATTACTGCAGAAGGCCCGGTGCTGGGGGTGCCTGTAAAAATTGGGACGCCGATAGAAATTGAAGGTCAGTCCTATCATTTCAATGTTTCGACGGTCGCCGTGCGGGTCCTAGAGAATCAGGCCAAATAGCCTCGCAATAAAGTGTTAGGCGCTAGCAGGTTCACTTGCGCCTGTCCCTCCTAAGCTCCCTTCAAGTGGTGACTGAAAGCGATTCAGCGTATCGCCCACTTTATTGGCAATGCCCGTTATCCAGTTTTCATCTTGCTGAGTGTAGCTACGAGGGGCATTTGCGCCTAATATCAGCACGCCGCGATCGCCCAAAGGCTGACAAATCACGCCCTGAGTATTCTCCGGCAGATAGTCAAACTCAACCCGGCCCGGATAAATGTTTAAATTGACCAGATAAACGGGCTTTTGCCGATCCAGCACAAGCTGAACGATTTTGCCTGGAACAACAGATGCCTTCGCGCCTAGGATGCCGCGTCTGAGCAAAACTTTGCCATTGTAGTAAGCCACCACGCTACCTGTTGCCGTATTGGTCAGCAGTAAGTGTGAAGCCCAGGCCAGCTCAACTTGAACCTGCTCAGGTAGACTTTGATCGAGATCTAGCCCTTCTTCTCCGGCCAGTATGACGGCCTCTGGCGTTTTGGGCTGAACCCGCTGCCACAGCAAACCTGTCAAAATTAGCAGGGCACTCAACATCACACCCAAAGCATCTCCTCGAGACTGCGAATCGCTTAGAATAGGCGTGGTCAAACGATTGACGAACAGCAAAGCCCCGCCCAAGGAGCCCGCCACGATAGGCAAACGTCTCAGTATTTGATTTTGATCGGGCCGAACCATTGTCACAGGAAGTAAGGGATCTAGTAGCACGCCGCGCAGAAGTGCTGAACTTATTGTATCTGACGAATTTTTAAGACTGAAGTGAAGTTGTTGAGTTCAGGAGAATCCGTGCTTTTAGCAGGTCTACTACCGATTGCGTTAGGCCCGATATCGGGGGCCATTTTTGGCATTGGATTTGGTTTGCAAAACTGGCAACCTGCTGAGGCGCTTGATCTTGGTTCGGTTGATATTCGTCCTAGCTGGGAGTCGGCGTGGGTCAGAGAACTGATTGCAGACGATCCAGCCGCCGATACCATCGTTTCAGGGTACCTCTCAGGGCTTTCTTCGGCAGGGTATCTATCTGACCGGCAGGGGGTCTGGGTCGCTGCCGGAGAATACCCAATGGCCCAGTACCAGGGAGATATCCGCAGACCAGCAGCGTCCCTGACCAAGATCGCAACGACCTTAGCCGCGCTCTCTACCTGGGGGCCGCAGCACCAGTTCGAGACATTGGTCGGCTGGCAAGGACAAATCGAAAATGGCGTCGTCACCGGTAACCTGGTGGTCGAGGGCGGTAACGATCCGCTGTTTGTGTGGGAAGAGGCGATCGCCCTGGCGAATACGCTTCAGCAAATGGGCATTCGTCAGGTCACTGGCGATCTTATTATCGCTGAAAACTTCACCATGAACTTTGAAACCAGCGCTGGGCAATCGGGGCTGCTACTGAAGCAAGCTTTCAACTCCGCAGATTGGGACTACGCTGCGCAGGTCGCCTATCAAAACATGGCCCCGGATACTCCTCAGCCCACGCTTCAAATCGGCGGACAGGTTAAATCTGACCCTAATAGCTGGAAAAGCCAGGTCAGCGGCTGGCTAGTCCGTCACCATTCGATGCCCCTGGTCGGCGTGCTCAAGGCGATGAATATCTACAGCAACAATGCGATGGCTGAGCAGCTTGCGATTACCCTCGGCGGGCCAGCTGCGGTCGTCCAAAAAGCTGAAGCAGTTGCCGGCGTCGTCCCGGGAGAACTATCGCTGATAAATGGGTCTGGGCTAGGCGAGGACAATCAGATGTCGCCCAGAGCAGCCGTTGCCATGCTGCAAGAGATTCAAACCGTGCTGCAAACTTCCGCAGGAACCGCTTCACCCGCGCAAACGTTCACCCTTTCTGACATTTTTCCGATTGTTGGCGCGGACGGAGGCACTGTCAGAGATCGTAGTTTGCCCAGCAATGCTGTGGTCAAGACCGGCACTCTGGCCGTCGTCAGCGCGTTAGCTGGGGCAGTGCCCACAAAGGAAAAAGGCATCGTGTGGTTTTCGCTACTCAACTATGGCGCTGGGTTAGATGATTTGCGATCGCGCCAGGATCAAGTCATCTCCGCCATAGAGCAGCAGTGGGGTAAGGCCACCGAAATTCCGCCAGAGCTACAGACGACCGTGAGAATCGGCCAGGCACCCTACGAATTTGGCGATCAACAGCGCAACCAGCCCCTCTTTAGCAGTCCTGCTCAAAACTAAAAGGCCAAAAAGCCGTTACCCGTCAACGACTTAAAGTTCATCCAGCGTAATTTCAGTAACCACCTCACCCGCGTCACCGCCAGTGACGACCAGCGTGCCCTGATCAAAGTTGCCTACGGCTTTAGGGCCACTCATCGATATCTCGGGAGCCGCTGCCTGCTGATAGCTGACATTGCCTTCGGCTTCGACTTCTTGAGTCGTCGTTTGCCAGGTAACCCGGTCGGCCACTAGCTGGGCATCGTTTTTTTGGCCGTTAGCCCGCACATTCCCGACCAAATAAACGACTTCTTTCGCCAAGTCTAAATTGGCTCGGCTGGCAGAGGCGGTAATCCCACGCGCTGGCTGCTCAAGGTTGACGGGCTGATCCAACGCGACCGTTTGCGCCTCCAGATCCCAAATCGCTTGCTCACTTTGCACCACTAACGGCTGAGTCAGCGCATCTAGCCGAACCGAGTCGTTAAGCGTGACGATTTTTTAATCGAGCTGGGCCTCACCGCTATTTCCGACCAGACGATCAGTGACCGTCTCATAGTCCTTGCTGGCGTAACGCTCGACTTTTAGCGGCTGGGTTGTCTCAATAAATTCTTTTTGAGTAAACCAGAAGAGCTGATCGGATTCAAAAGTTACCCACGGGGTTTCTTTGCTTTTGGCCAAAACCCCACCCGTGAGGTTGACACGATTCTCCTTATTGGAAACGGTGGCGACTTGAGCTGTCGCCTGCATTTGGGGATTGAACCCGGTCACAGGCGCTTGCTTTGAACTGGCAGCGGACGATGATGAGGCAGTCTCTTCAGACAGCATCTCGTCTTCAAACTCACCCATTACTAGCAGATCTTGCTTGGGCTGCCATTTAAGCTTCTCACCTTCTAGCGTCAGCTCATTCTCGGGGCGCTTAGCCACCAAATTGCCCCGTAAGAATAAGGTTTCGCCATTTTGGCGCACCTCACCTTCATCGGCAGTGACAGTATAGATGGTCTCCCCGGCCTGGAAAAATTCGCCATCTAGCTTAGTCAGTTCGGCTCGCTGATTGTCTGGGCTGTAGGTGACTGACTGGGCCTTAAGCCGCCACAGCAAATTGCCATTTTCATCGGGCTGCTCCAGAGTAACGGTTTGGAGCTTCAGTTCAGCTTTAATGGTTTCACCTGGCGCTTGATCAGCCAAGTTGCGATTGGAGGTGCAAGTTCTCAGGGCCACAATCAGCACGACCACCGTCGCCGCGATCGCCGTCCACCGATACCACCGATTTATTTTCAATACCCCGCCCTCTCCACAAAAACGCCTGACAACGCTGTCTTAAGGATGAGCTTCAGCCTCGTCTAACACCGAAAGGTTTGACAGCGGGCGGTAGGTATAGTTGTGCTGAGGATGCCCACTGCCGCCTCGCGAACTTTTACGAATATCGTCTTTTATACTGTCCAAATCGACATAGCGATCTGACACATTGATCAGGCTGTCACTGGTCATCGAACGCAGGCTCACCACCTCAATCCGAACGCCCTCGTAGCTAGCTGCATCTACCGCATAGGCCAAATCGCCATCGCCACTGACCAATACTGCTGTGTCATAGCAGCCGACCAGCGACATCATATCCACCGCAATTTCCACATCCAAATTAGCCTTTTTGGAGCCGTCAGGTAACTGCACCAGATCTTTGGAATGCACCCGGTAGCCATTCCGACGCATCCACAGCAGAAATCCTTGCTGCTTTTCGTTAGTGCGATCAACACCCGTATAGAAAAAAGCGCGGAACAGCCTCGAACCAGCCGTCAGGCGACGCAGCAATTTCGTATAGTCAATCTCAATTCCCAATTGCAAAGCGGCGTAAAAAAGATTGGAGCCGTCTATAAAAACGGCGATGCGTCCCCGGTTTTCTAACACTTGCTCCGGCGTAAAGACGGAATCGTGACCCAAGATCTTGTGATTGTTTAACATGAATTTCCTTAGAGTTAGCAGAATTACCTGTTTCTTACAGCTGAGGCTTCAACCGGTAATTCAGGCTTAGCAAGTGTTGCTACGACGGCTTCTTTGTTTTCAACGAGTAGCTAGGCAACGCATTCGGACAGTTTACGGTTTTGAAATGGCCATTCTAACGGCTGAATAAAACTGAACCTGCCGCCAAATGCCTGCATCTAAATATTGTGGATCGCAACTCACATCATTATTGACTAGGAGCATAGCAAGCAACGTGACGCGAGCAATTGAACAGTAACGGGTCTGCTGAAAAGCGATAGGACGCAAACATTAAAAGGACGTCATTAATAGACTAAATCTTCTTATGCTACGTGCTAGACCCGTTGCTAACAGGGTTAGGAAATGGAAGGTGGCTACCCAACCTCTACAGCAATATTTGATGCTAGATAATAGGGTAAAAAGCTATTGAAAAAGTGTCTGCATAGCCAATAATTCCTTAGTTCTTTTCTTCTCTGGGGCGTGCTGAGGCCACTGACAATAAAAAATAATAGGTCATATTAATCAGACTAATCTGACGCTTGCTAAATTTCGAATGCTGGTTTAAAGATTTAATCGCTTGGATTGAAGCAATTCAAGGCTGAATCAAACTATCAGACGAAATTATTACTTGAGCAAAAGCATTTGCTAACAGTCCACAGCTTTGAATATTAGGAAGCTTCACCTAATTTTTTACAGTTATTTCAATCATACAGCAAACATTTTTGAGTGCGGGCCAGATTGGCAGAACTTAATTTCTTCTCAAGGAATGAGGCACCCTGTCTGTTTTTTGGCCTCTCTAGTTCTTTGGATAGAACATTATCAAGCCTTTACACAAACTTAACGGCAATCGTCAATCGCAATCATAGAGAGGTCTGGCCAGTCGAAAAAGATATCGGTCACAAAGCCTTTCTATGAAGTATCCTCACCTTGTAAAGGTTAGTAGCGCTTCAGATTTGAACCGATTGACAGCTAGCGCTGTGGTCGGACTGAATCTGCTGGTAAGCACTACTTGGGAAAAAGGCTACAGGGATACTTCTTGTGATGGGTTTATGCGGCGATCGCTAAAGTACCGTGGCAGGTATGTTCATATTTTGTTACAAATGGTAGTGCACTTCTTTGGCAGGTATCACCCAAGGCATGTTAGGCGGTCTGCTAGGTTCTAAATCATCCTCCTCAACGGATTTTGGCGAAAACATGCTGAATTCCGTGGCCAGTCAGGCTATCCAGCGACTGTTCACCCGCAGCGAGTCGGTTGAGATTTCAATCCGTTGCTCGCCCTCCAGCAAAATTTTGCAGGGGGTGGTTGACAGCTTCCAAATGAAGGGACGCGGTCTGATCATCCGAAAAATGTTTGAAGCAGCAGAGATGGAGTTTGAAACGGATGCGGTTTCGATTGATGTGGCTGGGCTGATGGGCGGTAAAATTCGCCTAAAGCAGGCAACCCATGCGATCGCTACAGTGGCCATGACTGAATCGGGCATCAACCAGGCATTCAAGGCTGAGCTGGTAGAAAAACACTTGCAAAATGTGGACACCGAGGCAGTCACCGATCTCTCAGGCGGCGATCCCATTTCCTTCCGTCAGGTTAAGATTCTGCTGCTTCCTGATAAGCGCGTGAAGGTCTCAGCCGAGACGGATCTACCCAACCGCGACAACGTGCCTATCTCTCTGTCGGCAGGCATCGAGGTAGAGCGCCGCAGACGCGTGGTCTTTGCCAATCCTCAGTTCGAGCCAGAAGGCGTTCCAGAAGACGTGCAGTGGCTGTCAGAGGCGCTGATACCTGGCTTTGTCGGCGTACTTAACAAAATGGTCGATTTAGAGCGGTTCGATCTGGACGGTGTTTCGCTCCGGGTGAATCGCCTGGAGGTAGAGGGTAACCGACTGATATTTAACGGTTACGCAGAAATCGAGCACTTCCCAGGGATGTAGCCATCGCGATTGCTGGCCGATCAAATCTTTCCACCGGGAGCGCGATCGCTGTACGCTACTGAGCGAACCAGTGCAGGGGGTAGGTGATGGCGCTAGTTGAGTTGTTTCGATCGGGAGGAGTGGTGATGTGGCCCCTGCTGGGGTTTTCACTATTGGCGACCACATTGATTTTAGAGCGCGGGCTGTTTTGGCTACAGCTATATCAGCAGCAGGAGCAGTTTATCCAGCAGGTGCTCAAGCTTTACAGCACAACGCCTCAAGCCGCCATCGACAGCCTCCGCAAGCACACTCATTTTCCGATTGCCCGAATTTTTTTGGCAGCGCTCACGCTGGAGCAGGGCAATCCTGAAGACTTCCGCCTAGCCTTAGAGAGCGCGGCTCAAGCCGAAATACCCCTGCTGAAGCGGTTTAACACAGCTTTTGACACGATTATCGGCGTTGCACCACTGCTGGGCCTGCTGGGAACGATTCTGGGCCTGATGAAAACGTTTGCATCCTTGCGGATTGGGGAAGCGGTGGGAGAGTCGGCGGGGAATGTTACCGCTGGCATCGGGACGGCACTGGTTTCGACGGCGGCTGGACTGGTCGTGGCGATCGCTACCCTGCTATTTGCCAATTTGTTCATGGGGCTGTATCGCCGCCAGCGCGCTGCCATTGAAGCCTATAGCGGCAGGTTAGAGTTGCTGTACCGGCAATACTACCGGCAGTATTTGGATAGATCGCGATCGCCTGCTCAATAGATCTCAATAGATATAGAATTGCGTAGCGGTAGCAAGCGCTATCCTTTGGTTGATCGACTTGGCCTACTGTGATTTAGCTGATTGACCTCTTCTTACTTCATTCCTGACTTTCTATGCGACGTTCCTGGTTGGTTTGGATTACCAGCATCATTGCTTTCTTACTAACGGCTGCTTTGGTGATCGCTTCTGGCCCAGCCCAAGAGCCGCTCTCTCAGCTCAAAGCAGCCGTTGGTCTCCCTCAAGTAGAAGCTGACGCTGAAAGCAGGTTATCGGCAGCAGGATCAAGCGGCAGCAATACCGACTTTATTTTGAGTGGGTCAGAGCAAATCCCAAACGCTACTACCCAACCTGTGCCCCAGACCGCGATAGAACCGGTGCCCCAGTCAGCCGGTGCTGACTACTACAATCCTCAAGAAGTAGTGTACTTAGCCGATCCAAGTAACTATGGAGAGCGCTACACCAAAGATGCGATGGGAAATTCTCTGAGCAATCAGTACATCGCAGTTCTGCACGAGACAGTCGGGTCGGCGCTGAGCGCTATCAATCTATTTCAGACGCATCATCCACAGGATGATGATCAAGTCAGCTATCACACCCTCATTGCGGGCGATGGCACCGTCATTTATATTGTCCCGCCCGAGCAGCGAGCATTTGGCGCGGGAGATTCGGCTTTTCAGTCGGTCAATGGTGAAGAAACGGTCGTCACGAATCCAGATCTGCCGGGGTCAGTGAACAATTTTGCTTACCACATTTCTCTGGAGACCCCACCAGACGGTCGCAATAATCGCGCGACCACCCACAGCGGCTACACAGAGAGTCAGTATCGCTCTTTAGCCTGGTTGCTATCTCGCACGAGCATTCCCGACGACCGTATCACCACTCACAGATCCGTTGATCGCTCTGGAATGCGTATTGACCCCCGATCTTTCGAACTTGATCGGCTCTATAGTCTGCTACATCAGTATGCCGGTCGGTAAAGTGACCGTCCGACCCAAATTAGGCACCGCCCTTCAGAAAATTTTTAAGCTGAGTCTTGACTCGCGCTTTGAGACCGGATAGTCCCAAGAGACTCGATCTCTGTTCAGCAGGCGCTTGAGCTTTGCCGCCGGGATCATGCAAATATCGGTAGTGCTCCCACAGGCTGCGGTAGGGGCCACCGGCTCGCATTGGGGTACCCGCCCAGTGCAGGTATCGGAGCGGGCGATCGCCATCAAACAACCGTTCCCCACACTGCTCGAAGTGAGGTGAGCCGCCCCAGCTACCGGGTTCACCTACATTGGCCTTGACGATATTGAGCCGACTAGGAATGGTTTTGAGCACCAGATAGTTCATGATCGGCTGGTCAGTCGTGCCACTGGAAAAGTCAAAATACTCCCGATGGGCAGCGCAGTCTGATAGCACTTGATAAAGCTGTTCTAGCGACAGCGCACTCTTGCGCGATCCCCACAGGCCGCTATTGAATACATCACCTAGCGCTTCTGTGCTGAGCAGCGCTTGATCGCGGACGACTTCAGAAAAGACATCTTCCAATCCCCGCTTGAAGTGATAGTCGCACCAGATAAAATCGGCCTGATCCAAGTAGGCTAGCGTGTCAGAGACCGGCGTAAAAAATAGAATATCGGTGTCAATGTACAAAAACTCGTCAAGAGGGCCGAACCAGGCCGCCAGCTTGCGCATTTTGTTTGGCAGCGCCAGAAAATCGCGGGGAAAGATCTCGCCGATTTTTTGGGTGAGCGCCTCTAAAAAGGCCAGGTCAGGAAAAAGTGCGACCTGATACAGATCGCTCAGCCGCTGAGCAACGCTGTGGTAGTCATCATTAAATGGGATCAAATAGACCGGTACCGCCGGGTCGTACAGGCGCAGGCTGCTCATCAGAGCGATCGCGTTCTCCTGTACCTTGTCATTGGCTACTATGTACACACCGCGCATCACTCTTCTCCGTATCGCCGACTTAATTGAGCCCCAGGTTTGAGTCTTGGCACTTGGGTTTTGGCCCCCTGAACCTTTAGTTCAGCACTTCTCGCCCAGACTTCTCAAAGTCTTCAACTGATTTCAACAGCGTCAGCGTCGTATCGTAAGCCGCAGCCGTCATCTCATCGCGCTCGCCGCGATCCTGAATAGTTTCTCCGTCCGACAAAAGGCTCAAAATACCCAGCACACCGCTCAAATGAGAGCGCATTTCATAAGACGCCTTAGTCACTGTCTGCTCCCACTCAGAAAGATTCTGGCTGCGCATATCTCCTTTTACCCGTTCAGAGAACTGAATGGCGCAGAGCTGAGAGTAATATCCGCCTTTGTTTAATAGCTCTGTATGAGTACCGGTTTCAACCACTCGGCCTTGATCCATCACCGCAATTTGATCGGCATTCTGTATCGTTGAGAGACGGTGCGCTATGACCAGTGTCGTGCGGTCTTTACTGAGTTCGTCAATCGCCTTTTGCACCAGCCGCTCCGAAATGGTATCGAGGGCACTAGTCGCCTCGTCCAGGATCAAAATATCTGGGTCTTGCAGCAGCGCTCGGGCAATGGCCAATCGCTGTCGCTGACCGCCTGAGAGCAAAACACCGCGATCGCCAATTAGCGTCTCCAATCCCTGAGGCAGCGCATGCAAAAACTCATACGCATTTGCACGACAGATGGCGTCTTCAATCTCATCTTCGGTGGCGTTTGGCCGTCCGTAGGTCAAGTTATCGCGCACCGACGCATTGAACAAAAAGGTATCCTGGCTAACGATCCCCAATCTGAGCCGAAAGCTTTTGATATTAAATTCTCTAAGGTCAAAGCCGTCAATCTCGATCTGGCCACCGGTAGGATCATAAAACCGGGGCAGCAAATCCGCCAGAGTGGACTTACCTGCGCCCGATGCCCCGACTAGCGCCAGCGTAGTCCCCTTCTTAAGATACAAATCAACCGACTTGAGCACCTGCCCGTCGCTGCCAGGATAGCTAAAACTAAGCTGATTGAATCGAATGCCCTCTTGCAAGTGAGTATAGATGCGATGCCCTGGATTCATAAAGGGTTTGTCATCTCGCCGCAAAAACTCACTGACGACGGCTACGCTAGGGCCGACATTAGCTAGCTGAGAGCGAGAAGAGTTGAGCTGGCCAATAGCAGGCAGCATCCGAAACAGCACCAACAGATAGGTCAGCAAAATAGAAGAAAAAGCCTCAATTTGCGCGGCCATCAGCGTGCGGCCAAGCGCAGCCACACCAATTAGCGCAATAATACTGCACACTTCGTTGATCGGGCCGATTCCTGCAAACAGCAGCTGAGAGCGATACTCAGAGACCTCTCGGTCAGAAATCATCTGACTAATGGCCTGATATTCTACATCCTCATTAGCCGTCGCTTTTACCAGCCGAATCCCTGTCAGAATTTCAACAATTCGTGAAGAGTAGGCTCGTGACAGCGCAGAGAGTTCTGCGCCAAAAACTTTAGCTTGTCGTACAGCATTCTGGTTGATCGAGGCTACCGTGCCCAAGGCAATTGTCGCCGCTACCGTGAGCTGCCAGGATGTCCATAGCAGCAACCCAACAAACACAATCAAAGTAATAGCAGCGATCGCGATACGAGACAGCGTACGAACAGCAACCGCTGTACGGCTCACTTCCACATTGAGGTGATTGATCAAGTCACCCACTTTAGTCTTGGTGTAGTAGGACAGATCGACATCTAATAGAATTCGCAGCCCCTCTAGTCGCAGGTTCGCAGAGAGCTGCTGATTGAGGCGGTTAGCGGTTATAGAACCCGCATAATTAGCCAAGTTTTTAAAGATAATCAGCGATACAACCGAGCCTAGTAAGGCGGCTAGCCGATAACGGTCAGGAACTGCATCGAAGACGCCTAAAAATTGTCTCAAAACGCCCGGAAGCTGGTCTGTAAAATCACCAGATTGGCCTAGCAGATCCAGCAAGATAGGTACAATCAATATCGTGCTAACGCCGTTGAATAATGCGCCAGAAAAACCCAGTAAAATGGTGAGTACCACCAAAAACGGGTATTGAAACACTAATTTTAAGAGAAGTTGTCTAGAGCGCATGACCTTATGATGATCAAAAAAACTGGATGATCGCGGACACGGACTTAGGTCACGTTACTCAAAGCATGTACAAACTACGGAGATAGCTCTGCTTAAAGTGGCTAAATTATAGCGTTGGGCTGACATAGTCATCCTCGCAAAGGAATGGAATGGATTAAGCCTAGTTGCTCTCAATGTGTTTCTACAGTGCCCAGCGCTTTTTATTAATATAGGAAACTCATTTCGATTCTCTATCATCATCAAAACCGAGCTACGTTTGGTACTGGACTCTTTTTACTCTTTGCAAAATCTCTAGCCAATTTTCATCTGAGAGAATATCCCCTGCAAACGCTCAACCATAGACTTAACGCTATAGTGCTCAATGCACCGCGCCCGCGCCCTCAGCCCCCTTTGATTCGCAGCCTCTATATCTTGAAAAATAGCTGTTAGTTGCGCTGCTATCTGCCCGGGTGCTGACGGCGCTGCCAGATACCCCGTGCCGCCTAAGATGTCCGGAATATCGCCTACCATTGTCGCTAGAATTGGCTTCGCCATCGCCATCCCGTCTGTAAGTTTGAGCGGGAATTGAGCCTTGGCGGTAGCCATATCGCGCTGTGGCACGACCACCACATGAGCGGCTGAAACAACCTCAGCCATCTCATCAATCGTAAAGCGAGGCAGCTTGATCATCCAGCGGCCCCAGCGCTCAAACAGGTCATCTTCGTAGCTATCAGGATTGCGACCCCCCACTATTACCAGGCGAAAATCTGGCTGATTGAGCTGGTCAAGTGCAATGAGGACATCTTCTAGACCTTTGTGTGGGCGGGCAGTTCCCGGAAACATGAGCACACGATAGTCAGATAGGCCATACTTTTGCCGACTGACGAGCGGGTCATAGTTAGCCGGATCAAACACCGTGGTGTCTTTGCTATTGGGCAAATAGTGACCACTAAAACGCTGTTTGAGAAACTGCGTGGTCACGGTCACCCCGTTTGCTCTTCTCACCAGATTTTCCATCCATTCTAAGTAGAGGGGGTGCTCTGGGTTATGTAAAGCACCCTCTGGTCTGAAGATATCGCGGATGAGTTGCTTAGGATCAGGGCGGTAAGGCTCAAACCAGCTCATCTCCCAGTCATCAATATCGACTAGCAGAGGTCGCCTGAAAGTCAGCTTTTTTAGCAAAGCCGTTCCTAAGCTAGTAGGCCGGGGCTTAATAGCGTAAATGATGTCGCCTTTAATCTGAGGTAGCAGGCGGCTGAGATTGACAAGATATTTTAATGAACGGCTAGCAGGTGTTGCGCAAACATCTAGATTGTCAGGAGGCAAGGGGTAGAGCTTTTGGGCAAACTGAAAGCCGACGACGGTGACCTCGCAACCGAGCTGCTGTAAGGCATTGGCGATTAGATAGACCCGCGTCGTTCCACCGCCAGATAGATCCGGCGCAATCACAGTGATCTTTAGAGCAGAGGAGTTGGGCACAGCGTAGTAGGGGAAACAATCAAAAGCATCGGCAATTAGGATCGTAGCCCACCTCGCGCGAGCCAACTGATTCTCCAAGGTTACTTTGCAGAAACTTCAGCAATGTATAGTCCGTTTTGTAACGATACTCAGCGCCCGCTCGGATGATAGCGGTAAATGGGATTGAGCTGCGTTTCTACGACGCTGTC
Organism: Phormidesmidales cyanobacterium; assembly: GCA_038315915.1. Lineage (GTDB taxonomy): Bacteria > Cyanobacteriota > Cyanobacteriia > Phormidesmidales > Phormidesmidaceae > Phormidesmis. The sequence goes on along the minus strand of JBBQAC010000028.1, from coordinate 6,666 downwards.
AATGAAAGCGGTCGATTCAGGGGAGAGTTCGGATTTATAGCCGCCGATAGTTCCTTTGCGCACTTTGAAAGATTCTGGCCGGTTGATGTCACGGGCAGACATCACGCCGACGCGTAGCTGATCAGTGCCTTCTACTTCCATTTTGCGCATGTTCTGAAATGAGGCATAGTCGATGGCCTGATGGATTTCGGCGGGCGTGATGGGAAGATTGAGAAAGTCAAAGATGCGCACTATCTGTGGGTAGGTGTCGGCTTTCATATCTTCGTAACGAACGAGAAGCAGGTCTTCAGCTTGATCGCTGTAAGTCTGCCAGTCGTTATAGAACTGAATATAGTCGGCTAGATCAGGGCTTTCGCACACATACTGATCGAGGCTGTCAAATCTGGCTGAGATCTTATGCTGATGATATCTAGAGACGATAGCATCGCGGGGATCACGAACAAGTAAAATTACCTTTTGACTGTTGTAGGTATTGCCAAACTGCCCAAATTTTTCGTGCATGGGCTTGATCGAAGGAACCGTGGGAACCGCTTCTGAAAAGGCGAAGAGATCCTGCAGATTAATCGATTCGATTCCATAGTGTAGCTGCATGGCGCGTCCTAAGATGACACGTAGCCAGGTTCTTCCACAGTTGGTCAGTGAAAGCAGCAGATAGTCGGCGCTTTGACGCTCTCGCAAGTGCTTCTTACGGACGGGCTCGTATAGCGGGCGCACTCGCTGACGCACCCGGTTAAACAGTTGGTAGGCGGGCGGAGAAACTGAAAATAAAAGTCGCTGTAGCATGACAAACGATAAAGCTAAGAATTTCCGATGACTCCTATGTTAATCGGATGGGAGTTCTAAGCTCAGCTTGCCCAGTACGCCTTTACGAAATTCGATCAGGAGCTTACGGGCAGCTTGTTCTTGACTGCTATGGAACTTTTGTTCGGCCAGACTGTGTAGATAAGTTTCGCCTGTGCAGTGCGTCGGATCGATTTCGTAGCGAGTCTGTAAGGCTTGGATACGGTGGTAAGTTTGCTCCTCGGCGTCGAGCTGCTTAAGCAAATCGACAAAGGCTGAGGCCACTCGCTGAGTATCGTAGGCAGCCTGGCCGATGTCATCACAAATTGCCAGCTTGAGAGCAGCGGTCTGATCGGTGAGCTGAGCCGGAATGATCCCTGGGGCATCTAACAGCTCTAGCTCATCGGAAATTCGCACCCATCGCAATTGACGGGTGACACCTGCTTTACGAGCGCTTTCGACAATGCGGCGCTTGAGCAAACGATTGATCAGGGCAGATTTGCCGACGTTAGGGAAGCCAATCACGACTGCGCGGACTGGGCGCGATCGCATTCCCCGATCCTGCCGCCGCTGGTTCATTGCCACGCCTGCCGCCTGAGCCGCTCTGGCGATTTGGCCGACGCCTTTGCCCTGATTGGCATCGGTGTAGTAGGCGACCTGGCCCTGACTTTTGAACCAGGCTTGCCAGCGATCGCGCGTCTCCGGCAAGATCATATCTACTCGGTTGACGACTAACACCCGCTTTTTACTGCCGATCCACTCATCTAGTTTGGGGTGCAGGGTGGAGAGCGGAATCCGGGCATCGCGAACTTCCAAAACGACATCGACGCGTTTTAACTGCTCTTGCAGCGACTTTTCCGCCTTGGCAATGTGGCCTGGGTACCACTGAATCGAAGGAGAGGCCATAGGACAACCGAAAAGAAGCGGGCCTATTTAATCTACGTCATAATCCCTGTCATCATCTAGGGCACTACCAATACCGGGCAGGGCGACAGGTTAATCACTCTAGCGCTGACGCTATCTTCACGGCCTTCCTCAGTTAGGCCCGTGCCCCGACAGCCGATCACGATCAGATCGGCTGATACCTCATCGGCTACGTCACAGATAATGAAGGCGGGATTGCCTTCGCGCTCAATGGTTTCGGCTTCAAAGCCGCGCTGCTCAAACAGGTCTTTAGCCCGGTTTAGCAGGGAGGCGACGGCTTCTGCGGAAGTTTGTTCGGGATGGGAGGGATCGCTACTTTCTGGTGGCTCGACGACTGAGAGCACCACGACTTTTGACTGGCAAAGCTCAGCCATGTCGAGCACGCTCTGAATGACCTTTTTGGCACCGGGGTTGGAGTCGATTGAAAATAAAAGCGTTTTGTACATGTTTAGTAGCGTAGCTTTCAAAGCGTTCAAGTTTAGATCAGAAGCGATCGCAGACTTCTGTAAAATAATGAACATATCAGCGATTAAGCAACTTTACTTATCGCAGGCAAAGGGTAAGCGGTCTTCGGAGCGATCGCCCTTTGCTATACGCATCAGGTGCTTGCCCGGAGCTTTTCAGGCCAAGTTAAGATCTGAATTTTGTTTCGAGATCTAGGTTAGACAAGCTTTGGCCCGATTATGAGTCTGATGCAGATAAACGTTACATATTTTTAGGAGAGTATATTCCGTGGCCAAGAAAGCGTTAGCTGATCTATCTGCGTCTGATGTTGCCGGTAAGCGAGTGCTCGTGCGCGCTGACTTCAACGTTCCGCTGGACGATGCGGGCAATATCACCGACGATACTCGTATTCGGGCAGCTCTGCCGACTATTCAAGATCTTATGAATAAAGGAGCCAAGGTCATTTTGGCTAGCCATTTTGGTCGACCCAAGGGCAAAGTAGTCGAGAGTATGCGCCTGACGCCTGTGGCCAAACGCCTTTCTGAAAAGCTGGGTCAGGAAGTGATCAAGTGCGACGACTGCATTGGCGATGAGGTCACAGCAAAAATTGCGGATATGAAAAACGGTCAGGTGGCGCTGCTGGAGAACGTGCGCTTTTACGACGGCGAAACCGACAACGATCCTGAGTTTGCCAAAAAGCTTGCGGCCAACGCCGATCTGTATGTGAATGATGCCTTCGGTACCGCTCACCGCGCACACGCTTCTACAGCCGGTGTGACTGAGTATCTGAGCCCCGCTGTGGCCGGATCTTTGATCGAAAAAGAGCTGAAGTATTTGCAGAATACCGTCGACAATCCTCAGCGTCCGTTGGCTGCGATTGTCGGCGGATCTAAGGTCTCTTCCAAGATTGGCGTGATCGAAACCCTGCTCGATAAGGTCGATAAGATTTTCATCGGCGGCGGCATGATTTTTACCTTTTATAAAGCCCGAGGCATGAGCGTGGGGGATTCTCTGGTGGAGGAAGATAAGCTGGAGCTGGCAAAATCGCTAGAAGAAAAAGCCAAAGCGAAAGGCGTTGACTTTTTGCTGCCGACTGATGTGGTCTTAGCTGATAAGTTTGCTGCCGATGCGAATACTCAAACGGTTAATGTAGAGAGCATTCCCGATGGCTGGATGGGGTTGGATATTGGCCCTGATTCTGTGAAGACTTTCCAAGCGGCGCTGGCTGACTGCAAGAGCGTGATTTGGAACGGGCCAATGGGCGTGTTTGAGATGGAGAAGTTTGCGGCGGGGACAGAGGCGATCGCCCACACCCTGGCCGACCTCACCGGCAAAGGCTGCATTACCATCATCGGCGGCGGCGACTCCGTGGCAGCCGTCGAAAAAGTGGGCCTTGCCGACAAGATGAGCCACATTTCTACAGGCGGCGGCGCTAGCCTGGAACTGCTCGAAGGTAAGACACTTCCGGGAATTGCAGCTTTGGACGATGCTTGATCCCGATCCACTGAGGATGCATTGACTAAGTCGTAGTCAAATCACAAAGCCGCCGTATGCTCTGAACGTATGGCGGCTTTTGTTATGATCGGGAGACCGCGTGAAAGAAAGGTCGCTAGATGCCTGATTTACTCACCAAAACAACCAGCCTCACTGAATATCTGCTGTTACCCTACGACGGCAAAAGAACGGAGTTTGTAAACGGCCAAATCTTGACGATGGCAGAAGCTAGCCCGCTGCATGTTGAAATAATTAAAATCTTACAGAAGTTACTGGATGCGCACATCGAAGCAATCCGTGCGGATCTGGCGACCTATACCGGCGTCGGGATAGAGATTCCTAGAGCAGCTCGTGACAATAATGTCAGAGATCCCGATCTGATTGTGTGCGATCGCGCTCAGTGGAAAGCGATGCGCCATCTGACGAAAGCGATCTTTTGCGAAGGCAACCCGCCTGCATTGGTGATTGAGGTTGCCAGCCCAGACGATACGACCCGCGACACCGTAGATAAGCGCTTGGAATACAGTCTGGCAAAGGTGCCTGAGTACTGGATTATCAACCTGGTTAATGTCTATGTTTTGGTGCTGGTGCTGAACGCAGACACTGACGAATATCAGGAGATAGGAGAGTACAGAGGAGCTGAACTGATTACCTCTGTGCTGTTTCCAGAAATTAAGGTGACTGCCGAGGCTCTGTTAGACCCTTAAAAGCGCTCTACGGGAGACTGGGGGACGCTTTTGTATCTGCTACGCTGGGAAAGCAGCGTCTTGCTAAATGTTATGGTTGCGCTCACTCATATTCCTACCCGACAGTCACCCGACGAAACGCCTCAGTGGGTGCCTGCAACCTGGGCGGACTACATCGCTGCCTGCGAAGCGGCAGAGGCCCGGGAAGTAGACCACTTTCGCGTATATTTTAATCAACGCTATCTGTTTGTCGATATGGGTTGGGAAGGGATCAGCCATTCGCAATGTTGCGAGCTGTTGACGATGATTTTCTTCGCGTGGTTTATGCGTCAGCCTGACATCCTCTTCGAGGCTTTGGGCGGCTGCATTATTGAGAAACCTGAGCAGCGTGGCGCTTCCCCTGATGAAGTGCTTTACCTGGGCGCAGGGTCTCCTCGCTGGAGAGAGGGCGAATATCGCCGAATCAATTTGCGGCAGTGGCGGGTTCCCAATCTGGTGTGTGAAGTTGGCGACACAACACTTGCCAGCGACTTGGATGAGAAGAAAGAAATTTACGCTGCGCTAGAGGTTCCTGAGTATTGGGTGATCGATGTAAAGGGGCTGCGAGTCATTGCGTTTTTATTACGCTCTGACGGACGATATCAGCAGTGCGAAGTATCTCAGACGCTGAGCGGACTTAAGATTTCTCTGTTGGAAGAAACGTTTGCGCGTTTGGCTGATGGGACGAATGGGAGTGCGGCTCAGTGGTTTGCGCAACAGATTGCTGACTAGCGGTGTTTTTCGATTTCTTTGAGCATTTGATTGAAGTGGGCGATCGCCCTACCCCCCCCACCAACCCTGCCTCTGTCGATGCGCTTCAGCCAAAAGTCTATCCCGCGAATGGTGGGCTGAACCGCTCTGTAGGCTTACAGTATTAAGTACCATTTCGACGACTCGTGAGGTTTGCTATGGCTGGGATGAATCAGTTTAAGACCCTGCTGCTGCTGGCGCTGCTCAGCGGACTCATCGTACTAGCAGGCTATCTGTTGGTGGGAGATGAGCAGGGTTTGTACTACGGACTAGGCTTTGCCACTTTGAGCAGCTTTGGCTCCTGGTACTATTCTGACCGGGCGGCGCTGTCTGCCTTCAAGGCCAAGCCGTCGCCGCGTGAAGAAAACCCGGAGCTGTTTGACCGGATTGAGAAGTTAAGCGATCGCGCCGGTGTCCCTAATCCCAAACTGTATATCGTGCCTTCGGAAGCGCTGAATGCCTTTGCAACTGGGCGCGATCCGAATCATGCGGCGATCGCTCTTACAGAAGGCATCATCAAGCTATTACCCGCCGATGAACTGGATGCGGTAATCGCCCACGAGCTAACCCATGTGCGCAATCGAGACACCCTGACCCAGGCAGTCGCAGGAACCCTGGCCGGATCATTGACTTATTTAGGACGAATCCTGACTTTGGGCGCACTGTACTTTCCGGTAGCGCGAGTGGGCAGGCGAGGCAATAGCCCCATTGCGATTTTGTTTCTGCTGGTAGTTGGCCCACTGACTGCTGGGCTGCTGCGCATGGCAATTTCTAGAACTCGGGAATATGCCGCCGATGCAGGAGCCGCCGAGATCACCCAAAATCCTTTAGCGCTAGTGCGTGCGCTTGAAACCCTGGAGTCCATGGGTCAGGAAGTTCCCATCCACGGGAATCCTGCCTTCGCGCCGCTATTTATCGTCAATCCGCTCTCTAAAGAAGGCTTGATGAAACTATTCCTCACCCATCCGCCAACTGAAGATCGCGTCGAGCGATTGAAGGCTTTAGCCGCGCAGCCAGGAAAGATCGATACTGCGACAGAGCCTACTCAGGAACTGAGTCCTACTACTTGAGTCATCCTACTCTTTGTAATTGGGAAGGCGGCGCGATCGCACTCCCCAATATCCCAAGAATTTTGCCTAAGTCTTCAATGTAGTATTCGCTCAGATCGATCTCCACAGTGCGACTGCTCAACCGTAAAAACCGCCATATCGTCCCAATAGTGACCACACCATAAATAGTTTCAACAGGGTTGCCCTTTTGCTGATTGAACTGCTGGGCAGCGACCATTTCGGCAATGCACTGGGGGAAGCCAACTTTGAGGTTTTCGTTTTTGGCTTCGACTAGCATGATGACGGGTGACCTGACCAGCAACTGCTCCGGAGAGCGACTCACCAGATAGTCGCAAACTCCATTGAGCCCCTGCTCTGGCGAAACAGTAAAATCCACGCCCGAAAACAAGCTGATTTCTGTCTTAAACTGCCGCCTGAGTTCGAGCATGACCGGCATGATGATCAGCTCAGAACGGGCTTTTTCGGTGCTGAGGGCGATC
>JBBQAC010000182.1:0-9313 GCA_038315915.1 Phormidesmidales cyanobacterium | reverse complement strand
ATTATTGCCTTCTATCCTTTGGTTTGAAGTCCTAAAACTCACTCGCAAAAGCGCCGATATTGCCGCTCAATTTGGCTTTCAGATTGACCTCAAACCATTGCCTAACCGGGCTTATCGAGATTGGTGCAAGATCTGAGATATTCAAGTTTCGGCTATAGCCCCGCTTCTGACCAGCAGCGATAAATCCCAGAAGACTATTCCCATCCAGAAAAGAAACCGACTCTCCATCTTCAGACCACACAAATCTAAAGTTCGATGCATCTACCGCAATCATCACGGCAGCGCCTCCGATGTAATCAGCAGGCGCTGGTGGTGCAATACCTTCGGATGCGTAACTATTGGGAGGGAGGGGATTTTGTACTCGATTGTATATCCAGCAATCAGCCATTATCTCTTCTGAATCTGGCTCAGTCAGGTACAACCAGGCAGACAAACCACCATCTTCAAAAACAGCCCAGCGATGCGAAACGGGGTTTTTCTCAGATAAAAACGTGTCTTCAGGCATCACCAAGATCTACAAAGTATAACAATGCTATTACCCGCAGAATTTAAGATACCCGCTGGCCTGGAAACCGATGACTTTCGCCTGCGAATGCTGACCGTCAACGATGTCGTCAAAGACTATGAGGCAGTCATGACCAGTCGCGAGCATCTGCAAGGCTTATTTGGGCCGCAGAGCACCTGGCCTGCGGCTGACCTGTCGCTTGAGCAAGACCTGATCGACTTGGGCTGGCATCAGAAAGAATTTCAAAACCGCACCTCGTTTGCCTACACGGTGATGAACCTGGCCGAAACCCGCTGCTTAGGCTGCTTGTACATTTATCCAGCAAAACCGGCTGACTACGACGCTCAGGTGATTTTGTGGGCAAGGCAAAGCGAGCTAGCCAGTGGACTAGAGACCCGGCTACTCGCAACCGTCAAGCAGTGGATCGCTCAGGATTGGCCCTTTGAACGGGTAGGCTTTCCCGGACGGGAGATTGCCTGGACGGAGTGGGAGAATTTGCAATGAGTGCTGGTTGCAGCTACAGCCCCTACAACCGGCAGCGACCTTCCGTTTCACAGGCGATTTTCTCCTGCCGCTCGGCCATGACCTTGTCCAGGCTAGGGCGTCCTGTGATGGCTAAGCGCTTGTCGGCCCACAGGTCATAAAGTCTATTCACCAGGGGGCCAATGATCGGCCACTTAGTCGGCGCGTACATCCAGCCAAGACCGAGCGCGTCATAGACCTGCCGAAAAACTTCGACCCCTTGGATCACGGTGCCGTCAGCGCATACAGCGTGAATTCGGCCCATCGCCGTTTCAAAATCTACGTCGCCGCTCTGGGCAGGGTCGTAATCAGGGTCAGCAATGTCGGTAAACTTGATGACGCCCCGTCCGGCGTCCTTTTTTTGCAGAAAATTTACTTCGCGCAGGCACAAGGGGCATTCGCCGTCGTACAGCAAGTTGACTTTCCACGCCGATGTAGAGGCTTCATCAAAAGAGACGTTCGCCTTTGTAGGGGAGCTGACCATAGAGAAAAAGGAAGGGGATAGAAACTTCTCTATTGTAGCGATTGTTTAAGAAATGTTGCGCAGGCTTTACAATTTAGCGAGCGAGCTTTGGGCAGGGGGCAGTCGTTGGGCTACCGGCATCGCATTCGCTTAAGCACGGCTCTTGCAGGGCTTCGTCCATACCGGGGGCAGGCGGCAGTTGGCCAAACACCATGGTGCAGCTCAGGTCGTCAAAGTTGGGCGTCATGGTGAGCGGGATGCCAAATTTTTCGGTGAAAAAGGCTTGGGTGGGCAGCTTGCACATGTTCACGCACATGCCCACACACTGGCTGTCTTCAAGGTATCGGCATTTTTGAATTTGGACGGCGCTGGGCTGCGATCGCACCTCCCCATTCTCCCCCTGCACCTCAGCCTCACCCACCTCGCAAGGGCCCACTAGCCATTCAAACATCTGCGCAGCAAACCAGGCATTGAGCACACAGACCAGCCGCGTCGGTGAAAAGACCGTGCGAACCATCCATAGAACCGGGGCAGGTACCAGAGACTGCAAAACGCGAGCGACTGCGGCCTGCTGCTCTTGGGCGCTGCGGCCCTGCATAATTTGCTTGGAGAGATCGACAAATCCGCTGTAGCCATGCTGGGGCGTATCGGCATTGATCGCATTGGCCATTTTGCGAGAAAACAGCCAGATAAATAGGCGATCTAGCAGGTTGTCGTGATGGGTATCGACTTGCATAGGGTGTGAGGTTAGGGCGCGTCTGCTTGCCCAGGGTTATACACTTCAATGGTAACAGTGTCTTCAATCGGACTGCCCTGAGTCGTGAGCGTTTCGTGACCGTTGGCGTTCAGAGTGACGCGAATTTCGTTCGTACCGTTGGGCAGCGCCGGTAAATGGGTCCAGCGGCCATAAACACGCTCTATGGGCTTGTCATTGATATAGAGATCGCCGTGGCCTTCGGTGGGACTGCTCTCGCCGTTAACGCTGTCGGGCGTAAAGGTAAAGTTGGCGGTGCCGACGTACAAATTCCAGCCGCTAACCTGGTCCGCCTCTACTTGCACAGTGATGGCAGGGACGGGCGTGCCCGCAGGAACTTCCAGCGACCGGGAGTGATAGATATCGTGATTGGTACTGACACCTTTTCGAGCAGAGCCTGACGCTTGAGCGCTCTGTTCTGAAGCATCTGGCTCGCTGGCAGCGGCGCTATTGGCGGCGGCGGTGTCCCCTGTGCCAACCGGCGACAGACGGCTGCAACTAATGGTTAATAAGGCAGCGGTCACAATTACCGCACCGGTCACAACAGACTTATAAACCGCTTTATAAATAGGGTAGACAAACATATTAAATGGCAAGGGGAAAATAAACTGCCTAACATCCTATAGTGCGAATGGCTAGATGAGTAGCCAAAAAGGGCAGTTATAAAAGAGAAGAGGCCAGCGGAAATCAGCTCAGCCCGAAGCAGCTAATCGGGCTGCTCGGTAGACCGTACGGAAACAAGCGGAAAGAACTGTAGATCTGGTAGGCAGGACTGTCCGCTGCTGCTGTGGCATCGCCCGTCAATGGCTGCTGGCTGTGCGATCAACCGTGATAAAAGGAGTTGGCTGAAGATGAACAAGGTGTGGGCTGGGGTCGGTGCGGTAGGAGGGGCGATCGCGCTGGTACTCGGCGGGCAGTTTTTTGTCTCACGCGCCGCCGCCAAAGAAGTGGACAAAGCTATTGACAGCGTTGCCGAATTTGTCGATATCGACTATCAAAGGGTAAATGCGTCTCTGTTGGGACGCGGGACGCGGGTTAAAGGCATCGTCATTTCGCCAGTGGACACTAGCGAGCAGTACACAATTGACGAGGTCGTGGTGTACAGATACAGAGCCCAAAATGACATTCCGACTTATTTGAATATGGCAGTGAACGGGATGCAGCTCAGTCCGGCAGCGCTAGGCGAAAACGCCGAGACACTCAAGATGCTGGGCTATGACAAAGCACCCGCGATCGATTTGAAGGCAGAATATGAGTACGAGAAAGACAATCAGTCAGTGCGCCTGAAAAAGCTCAAATTGAGCGCTGAAGACGTGGGCAACCTGGATGTGAGCTTCCACCTTTCAAACCTTGCCTGGGATAAAAGCACCCTTGAGAGCCTGCCTTTATCGCTGATTCCAGTTCAGCTCAACGAGGCTGAGATCGTCTACAGAGATGACTCTTTCATGCCAAGAATGTTTGACACGACGGCAGCAGCCAACGGCACGAGCGTGAAGCAGGTTAAGCAGGACTTGGTGGGCAACCTATCAGCAAATCCAGAAATGGCGAAAATGCTGGGGGAAAACCAGCTTAAAGAGATCCAAAAGTTTATCGATAACCCTGAGGGGTTCACGATAAACTTTGCGCCTGAGCAGCCGGTGCCCTTTAGCAGTCTGATGGCCGCTGAAGGCACCGAATCTATGATTGAACAGCTCAATATTCGCTTTAAAGCGAATTAAGAGGGCGTTTGCGAAGCGTTGGCTGGGGGTAGGACAGGCAAGCCCTCGTCATGCCTGAGTGAGCCGTTTGCGTAGTCAGGGTGAGCGCGATGATCGCCCGACGACCGGTCAGTAAGCTGCTTGACAATGATGTAGAGAATAGGCACGACAAACAGGCTGAGAAAAGTCGCCACCAGCATACCGCCAAACACAGCGGTACCCAAAGACTGACGGCTTCCCGCCCCGGCCCCGGTAGCAATCACCAGCGGAAAAATACTGCTGAGGGTAGAAATAGCCGTCATCAAAATTGGCCGCATCCGCTGCTGAGAAGCTTCCAGCGCTGCCTTGGTAATGGGGTAGCCCTGCTCGCGGAGCTGGTTGGCAAATTCCACAATCAGAATGGAGTTTTTGCTGGCTAGGCCGATCAGCATCACCAGGCCGATTTGGCAGTAAATGTCGTTGGGCAGTCCGCGCAGGGTTTGAGCCAGCAGCGCTCCGAAGACTGCTAGAGGAACCGCAAATAGGATAATTGCCGGGTCGACATAGCTTTCGTATTGAGCTGCCAGGACTAAAAAGACCAGAACAATCCCCAGACCAAAGATAATGGGAGCCTGGTTGCCCCCTTCAATTTCTTCGAGGGCAGTGCCCGACCACTCGTAGCCTAAGCCAGCAGGCAAAACCTGCTCAGCCACGTTTTCCATCGCCTCAATAGCGGCTCCAGAGCTGACGCCTGGAGCGGGCGCACCGTTGATGGCAATGGAGCGAAATAGATTGTAGTGGTTGATCGTCTGAGCGCCAGTGGTATCGGTAGTGGTGATCAAGTTGCGCATGGGGACGAGTTCGTCATTGAGCGATCGCACATACAAGCTGTCGATATCGTCCGGGGTGGCGCGATACTGCTGGTCGGCCTGCACATACACCCGGTAGGTGCGCCCTTGCAGGTTAAAGTCATTGACATAGCGAGATCCCAGATTGGTTTGCAGGGTGCTGAAAATGTCGTCGATATTGACATTGAGCGCTTTGGCCTGATCGCGGTTTACATCTATTGCAATCTGCGGGGTGCTGGCCGCGTAGGTGCTAAAAACCTGAGAGAGCTGCGGGTTTTCGCTAGCCGCGCCCATAATCGCACCCATGTTTTGTACCAGGGTGTCGATCCCAGCCGTGCCGCGCCGATCCTGCAACTGAAATTCGAAGCCGCCAAAGCTGCTGAGCCCCTGAATCGCCGGGGGGTTGACGGGCAGCATCCGCGCTCGGGTATTGCCGAGCAAAGGGCCGCTTACCCGACCGATAATGTCCTGAGCAGAGCTGGTACGATCACCCCAGGGCTCAAGCGTTGTGAAGACAACACCGCTGTTGGAGGTGTTGCCACTAAAGCCAAAGCCCCCAACGGCAAAGGTCGCCCTCACTTCTGGCTGAGCGAGCAAAAGTTCTTCGGCCTCCTTCATCACCTCGCTGGTGTAGTTAATCGAGCTACCTTCTGGCCCCTGAAACAGGGTGATAAAGTAGCCCTGATCTTCTTCCGGCAAAAAAGCAGAAGGAACGGTGCTGTAAAGCCACCCAGTGAGAACCAGCGAGGCGACAAAGGCCGCCAGGACAAACAACTTAAAGTGGGTAAGGGTTTCGAGCGTACTGCTGTAGCGATTTCTCAGCCAGTCCAACCCGTTGTTGAAGGGGGTGAATATCCGGGCTCGCCAGCCTGTTGGCTCTCTTCTGGGCCGCAGTAATAGGCCCGAGAGCGTAGGGGTAAGGGTAAGCGCGTTGAAGGTGGAGATAGCGATCGCAAAAGCAATCGTCAGGGCAAACTGCCGGTAGAGTGCGCCAGTGGTACCGGGGAAAAAGGCGACCGGCACGAACACCGCCATCAATACCAGCGAGGTGGCAATGACTGCGCCAGTGAGTTCTTCCATCGCAGCGATCGCGGCCTGCACCGGCCCTAATCCTCGCTGATTGACCTTATCGCTAATATCTTCGACGACCACAATCGCGTCATCGACGACCATACCAGTTGCCAGGGTCAGGCCAAACAGGGTCAGGCTATTAATAGAAAATCCAAAGATCTTGATAACTGCGAAGGTAGCCACCAGCGAAACCGGAATCGTCACCGCCGGGATAATCGTCGTGCGCCAGTCCTGCAAGAAAATGTAGATCACCAGCACCACCAGGCCAATCGCCTGAACCAGCGTCCACAGCACGCTCAGCAGTGACTGCCGGACATATTCGGTGGTGTCAAAGCCAATGCCGTACTCCATTCCCGGTGGGAAATCTGCCGACAGCTCGGCCATGGTCTCCTTTACGCCTGCCGCCACCTCTAGCGCATTACTGCCGGGTAGCTGAAAAATACCGAGACCTACGGCTTCATTGCCGCGAAAGCGTAAAAACGATCCGTAGCGCTCTGCGCCTAGCTCTGCTCTGCCGACATCTTTGAGGCGAATGAGCTGATTACTGTCGCCGGTCTTCAGTACCAGGTCTTCAAACTCATCGACATTTTGCAGGCGACTCTGCGCCCGCAGGTCAATCTGAAAGTTCTGGTCGTCTGGGGATGGCGGCTGACCAATTTGGCCTGCGCCCACCTGAATATTTTGCTCTTGCAGAGCATCGACAACATCGTCAGCCGTCAGATTTCGACTAGCCAATCGCTGCGGGTCGAGCCATAGCCGCATGGCGTAGGTACGTTCACCAAAAATCGTGACGTTCCCCACGCCGTTGACCCGTCTGAGGGCATCGGCAATGTACAGGTCGGCGTAATTACTGAGAAAAATATCGTCGTATTCATCATTCTCGGTGTACAGGCTCATCGCCAGCAGAATGTTGCTGGTCTGCTTGGAAACGGTGACTCCACCCTGGAGCACCGATTCCGGTAGCTGCGGTTCAGCGAGCGACACCCGGTTTTGCACATCGACTGCCGCCAGGTCTTTATCGCGCGACGAGTCAAAGGTGACGACGATGTTGCTAGCGCCGTCGTTGCTGCTGTTGGAGGTGATATAGCGCATCCCCTCTACCCCGTTGATCTGCCGCTCAATTACGGTGGTGACACCGCGCTCTACGGTCTCTGCATCGGCCCCGATGTAGCGGGCGCTGATGTTGACTTGCGTGGGGCTGATGTCCGGGTACTGGGCGATCGGCAGGGTGGGGATGCTGACCGCACCGATCAGCAGCATGATCAGGGCGCAGACGGTAGCGAAGACGGGCCGCTTGATGAAGTAGTTTACAAACATATCGGCAGGGAGGAGAAGCGATGACTGAGCAATGTCGAAGCCAGAGCCAGGGAGAGGCGTTATTTAGGCGATTTCGATTTTGGAGGGGCACCTGTGATGTCGCCGGGTGGCTCGCCGTCTGTGGGCATGATCGGGACGCCGTCTCGGAGGTTGAGCAGGCCGGAGGTGATGATAGTATCGCCGGGTTCCAAGCCTTCTAATACCTGGTATTCATTGCCCTGCAATTCGCCGAGCTTGACGGGCTTGAGCTTGGCGACGGTGGGCGGCGGGCCTTCTGATTGGCCCCGTCCGCTGTTGGTTGGTGCGCCGGATGGGGGCGCTTCTCCTTCAGCCGGGGCTTCGGGTTTGCCAGGGACAAAGACAAAGGTTTCGCCACCGAGCCTAGAGATGGCGGTGGTCGGGATAAGGATGCCGGGGCGTGAATCCCAAATGACTCTTACTTCCAGCCGCTGGTCGTCTTGAAGGGGCTGTCTGGAGGAAGAAAAGCGGGCTTTGGCTAAGACGGTCTGCGTGGAAGCGTCTGTGGTGGGAGAGATAAAGCGGATGTTGCCAGAGGCGATCGCCTCGTCCGATCCAAACAGTGTCAGCTCCACGGGCATCCCAGTTTTGAGCCGAGAGGCGTCATCGATAGGCACCGAGATCTCCAGATCGAGATCCTGGTTTTGCGTGATCGTCGCAAGCTGGCTACCGGCAGTAACGTAGTCGCCCAGCTTGATTGGAATATCGCCGACAATGCCAGCAATCGGCGCGGTGACCGTTTTGTCTAGCAGGTCTTGCTGAGTGGCATCAGCGTTAGCCGTGGCCTGGGTGAGGGTCGCTTCTCCCTGCTCCAGACTGGATCGAAGGGCACCAATTTCTTGAACGGCGGAGCTGAGAGCAGATCTGGCAACGGTGAGATCGCGACTTGCCTGATCGAGATCCTCTTGTGGCAGTGCGCCTTTGGAAACCAGCGTCGCGGTGCGTCCGTAGTCGGCTTGCTGCAAGTCGATATCCGCTTGTAGTTCGGTCTGTCGTTCTTGGGCCGCTCGCAGTTGGGCGCGGGCCGTGTCTCTAGCTGAGCGAGCGGCGCTGACGCTGGCCAGGGCGGCGTTGTAGTCGGCCTGCGATCGCTGCGGACTGAGCTGCATGATCGGGTCACCTGCCACGACGCTATCGCCTGAGGAGACAAAAATCTGAGTCACGCGCCCGTCGGCTTCTGGCTGCAAGCTCACGCCTGACTCGGAGTCCAAAGTGCCGACAAATTCGGAGCTGTCTTCTAAGGGCTCCTCTTGCAAACGCTCTACTTCCACCGGAAAAGCTTGCGGCCCCTGCATACCCTCCTGGCCGCGCCCTGCCAGCACCCGCCAGATCACAACCCCAACACCGGCTATGAGTAAAGCGATCGCCAGCCAGCTCAGCCAGTTTCGAGGCGGACGGGTAGCTTGAGCAGATAAGTCTCGATTGGAGTGCAGATCAGGTGAAGCAGGTGGGAGCGGCGAAGCCGTTGATGAGTCCGAAGAAGCCGTCATAAAAGGGTTACCTTGGCACTGACCTGGATCGGGGCGATGTTTGAAGCAGGGGATTGGTGGCGTGGTGGCTCGGCGTGGTGGCCCGGCATAGTCACTCAGCCCAATCAACTCCAAATCAACATAATTGTTAACTGATACGTGAAGTATACCTAAACTAGTCCGTTTGGTTTAGTTTTAAGAAAAATTAAAGCACTATAGATGTGAACTGTAGACAAAGTATTTTCTGAGAACATCTGTCTCTAGGCCGAGGTGCTGAGCATCAGAAAAGCTTGGCTCGGTTGGGGGCAGGCTGAGCATCTGGGGTAAAGTCTGGCGCTTTAGCGGTATGTATGTGTAGGCACTATCTCTAGCGTGACGGCACCGGGAAATTTTGAGAAGATTGCTGTATATAGTGGTTAAATTGATTATTCTTCCAATCCTGTTTAAGGATTCAGCTTAAGGTTCAGCCAAGCTCAAGAGTCGCTTGTTGGCCGGTCGCTCTGAAGGTTGCCACTACGAAGGTTGCCATTACAACGGTTGAATATAACGCTTTGGAAGAGTAAGTTTGTACTAAGCGAACGGGTGCCGTTCCGTCGTTTTCGCCTTAAGGAAGTCTTTAATGTCTTTTGTCGGTTTGCACATCCACAGCGACTACAGCCTGCTCGACGGT
>JBBQAC010000303.1:0-4712 GCA_038315915.1 Phormidesmidales cyanobacterium | reverse complement strand
TTGCCCTCGCGCCTTAACTTTCTTGAGAAAATCTCGTAGATCCTTCGCCATAGTAGAGAAACGCTATAAAAGGCCCCGCTTAATCATGAGGAAATGTAACACTTCTGGGGGGTTATACCAACTTTTCTGCCAGCGCTGCCTGCTGTAGCTGCATCACTTTGGCAATGCCCCGTTCGGCATAGTCGAGCATGGCGTTGAGCTGAGTGCGGCTGAAGCTACCGGCTTCGGCAGTGCCCTGAACTTCAATAAATTCCAGCTTTTCGTTGAGCACCACGTTGAAGTCAATGTCGGCGGCAAAGTCCTCAGGGTAGTTGAGATCTAAGAAAGCGTCGCCTTCTAGCAGGCCGACTGAAATGGCGGCGATTTGATGGTGTAGGGGAGAGGTGGTGAGTTGGTTAGATTGGATGAGGTGGGCGATCGCATCCTCCAAAGCCACATAAGCGCCATTAATGGCCGTCGTGCGGGTGCCCCCATCAGCCTGCAAAACATCCGCATCAATCGTGATCGTCCTCTCCCCGAGCGCCGTCATATCGACCGCCGCTCTCAGGCTGCGCCCCACCAGCCGCTGAATTTCCTGTGTGCGCCCCGACAGCTTCATGAATTCACGAGACTTGCGCGTATGGGTTGAACCCGGCAGCATCCGATACTCCGCTGTCAGCCAGCCCTGCCCAGAATCCTTTAAAAATCGAGGCACCCCCTCACTGACAGAGGCCGTACAGAGCACCCGCGTGTTGCCACAGTGAGCCAGCACAGAGCCCGCCGCGTATTGGGTAAACTGACGCTCGAACCGGATTGGTCGCAGCTCATCGGGCTGTCGGTTATCGGGACGTTGCCAAGCCATAAAATCCTTACCCAAAAATCATCGTTAAAGCAGTCACTAGCGTTCAGCATAGTGCTCAGAGGGGTAAGGGGCGATCGCAACGCCTCTCCTGCGGAGAATTGCCTCTCCATATCTGATCTGAACAGGTGACGAGTCTCTAAAAGTCAGATCTCTAAAAATCAGACAGTCTGTTCCCGGCATATAGCGTATTCTTTTCAAGATGCTGCACCCGCTACGCTATATTTAGCTGGTCACGGTCAATCCGCTACTACTTTCTACAGCCTTATGGTTTCACAGCTTAGAGCGCTCCCCGGCGGCTCCGATCCTTTGCCAGCAGTGCGCCACCACCCGATGCTTCGCGCCATTGAAGGCACTGTGCAGGTTTTTACTTCGCAGCACCGCACCTTTTTTACCAATGTGATGGTGCAGGCGATGCGCGTGGCTGAGCAAGGTATGCCGGTGCTAGTCGTACAGTTTCTCAAGGGTGGGATTGGTCAGGGCCCAGAGCGCCCTACCCAAATGGGGCGAAACCTGGAATGGATTCGCTGTGAGTGCCCCGAGTGCATTAGCGGCCCGGAAATTTCAGCGACTACCCAGGCCGCGCTTTCCGCCCTTTGGCAGCATACGCAAGCAGTGGTCAATGAAGGTAAGTACGGACTTATCGTCCTCGACGAGCTGAGCCTGGCCATCGACTTCGGCCTGATCAAGGAAAATGAGCTGTTGACCCTGCTAAAAAACCGCCCGCCTCACGTAGAAATTATCTTAACCGGCCCGCAAATGCCCGAGTCGCTGCTAGCTGTCGCCGACCAAATTACAGAATTTCGCCGAAACTACATTGTGTAGCCGCAGAAATATTTTCAAATCCAAAACTCCGGACGCCCTAATTATCATGATTAAAAACGATGCGTGGATTAAACAAGCCGCCAGTGAAGGGTTAATCACGCCCTTTGAACCTTCGCTTGTCCGCCGGGTGCAGCTTCCTACCCACAGCCAGGAAACCCCCGTTATTAGCTACGGTCTCTCCTCCTACGGCTACGACATCCGCCTGTCTTCTAACGAATTCCGCATTTTCCGCCACATCCCCGGTACGGTCATCGACCCTAAAAATTTCAATCCTGAGAACCTAGAGCCTACCGCCCTCAGACAGGATGATAACGGCAGCTACTTCATTTTGCCCGCCCATTCTTATGGTCTCGGCGTCGCCTTAGAGCGGCTGCAAATGCCGGATAACATCACCACTATCTGCATCGGCAAAAGCACCTACGCCCGCTGTGGCATCATTGCCAACCTCACGCCCGCCGAGGCCGGATGGCGCGGTTATTTGACTCTTGAGTTTTCCAATTCTTCCAGCGCTGACTGCCGTATCTATGCCAATGAGGGCGTCGTTCAACTGCTGTTTTTAGAAGGGGAACCCTGCCAGATCAGTTACGAAACCCGACGCGGTAAGTATCAAGATCAGCCGGAAGCGGTGACGATCGCCCGCGTTTGAGCCGCTATTACCTGAAAATCTAGGCTGTCAACATCTGCAATGTAAATATTGATGGCTGAATGTAAATAAAGCTCAGGCACCTGCCGGACGATACAGGACAGATGACTATAGTGGTTAAGGCATAGCCCCTTAGAAATAGGGTTTTAGTTCAAGAGAAGAGCAAAATATGGCGCTAGAGCCTTGTACAGAAATTCCTACCGATACGATCAGCCCCGAGGTGAGCGTTCAAGACCTGCCGGTCTTAAAGGAGCGCGGGCAGAGAGAAGTATTTTGCGGCCTGACAGGTATTGTTTGGCTGCACCGAAAAATGCAGGATGCGTTCTTTCTGGTCGTAGGCTCAAGAACTTGCGCGCATTTGATTCAGTCGGCTGCTGGCGTGATGATTTTCGCTGAGCCCAGATTTGGCACGGCTATTTTGGGCGAACGGGATCTGGCCGGACTGGCCGATGCCAATGACGAGCTAGAGCGCGTTGTGGCACAGCTCCTCAGCCGTCGTCCGGATATCGGTACGCTCTTTTTAGTGGGATCTTGTCCTTCTGAAGTCATCAAGCTCGATTTGGCAAAGGCGGCTGAAAAGCTGAACCATCGCTACTTTCCCAAAGTGCGAATCCTCAACTACTCGGGTAGCGGCATTGAAACGACCTTCACGCAGGGCGAAGATGCCTGCCTGGGATCGATGGTGCCGGTGCTGCCAGCCAAAGAGAATGAGCAGCCCGCCCTACTTGTGGTTGGAAGCTTGGCAGATGTAGTCGAAGACCAGTTCAAGCGACTTTTCGATCAGTTGGGTATTGGCCCGGTTGCCTTTTTTCCGCCCCGGCGAGCGGCAGATCTGCCCAGCGTCGGCAAGGGAACGAAGCTTTTAGTGGCACAGCCATTTTTGAGTGAGACTGTCAGGATGCTCATGAAGCGCGGCGCAGAACTGCTGCCCTCGCCCTATCCTTTTGGCATTGAGGGGACGACGGCCTGGCTGAAAACGGCGGCAGATGCCTGGAATATTAATAAAGATAGTTTTGAAGGGGCGATCGCGCCTTCAGTCGCCCGCGCTAAAACCGGGCTGGAGCGCTACCAGAAGGTACTGCGCGGTCGCAAGGCTTTCCTCTTCCCCGATTCGCAGCTAGAAATTCCGCTGGCACGGTTTCTCTCTAGAGAGTGCGGCATGGAGCTGGTGGAAGTGGGCACGCCCTATATCGACCGGCTGCTGATGGACGCTGAAATCGACCTGTTGCCCGCCGGAACTGCTTTGTCAGAAGGGCAGGACGTTGATAAGCAGCTGGATCGCTGCCGGGAGGCTCGCCCCGATATAACAGTCTGCGGGCTGGGACTGGCCAATCCGTTGGAGGCAGAAGGGCTTTCGACCAAATGGTCGATTGAACTCGTCTTTTCGCCGCTACACGGCTATGACCAGGCGGCTGATCTAGCGGAACTGTTTGTGCGGTCTTCGGAGCGACGCAGACGACTGACCGTTTAAAGTCAGACCAATTTTTCAAGACGCCCTGCCGAAAACCTCGAAATACTAAGCTTGAACTTATGGAATTGACCCTTTGGACTTACGAAGGCCCGCCCCATGTGGGCACCATGCGCATCGCTACGGCGATGGAAGGGGTGCACTACGTCCTTCACGCCCCTCAAGGTGATACCTACGCCGATCTGCTGTTTACCATGATTGAAAGGCGAGACAAGCGTCCGCC
This sequence comes from Phormidesmidales cyanobacterium, assembly GCA_038315915.1. Lineage (GTDB taxonomy): Bacteria > Cyanobacteriota > Cyanobacteriia > Phormidesmidales > Phormidesmidaceae > Phormidesmis. The sequence goes on along the minus strand of JBBQAC010000303.1, from coordinate 715 downwards.
AGTCACCTATACCACCTTCCAAGCTCGTGACTTAGGCGGCGATACCGCTGAGATGGTGAAGACATCGGTGCGCGATGCCTACAACCGCTTTAAGCCGCAGGTCATGCTGGTGGGCGAAAGCTGTACCGCAGAGCTGATTCAAGATCAGCCCGGTTCGCTGGCCAAGACGATGGGCTTGCCGATACCGGTCGTGAGCCTGGAGCTGCCCGCCTATTCCAAAAAGGAAAACTGGGGGGCGAGTGAGACGCTGTATCATTTGGTGCGATCGCTCCTCCTCTCAGCCGTCCTACCGCCCGGAGCCGAGCGACCTGAGCGCGACCCGGCGATTCGCCCCAAAGCAAATATCATTGGCCCAACGGCACTGGGCTTTCGCTGCCGGGACGACATTCAAGAAGTGATGAAGCTGCTCGCTGAAATTGGTGTAGATGTGAACGTGATTGCGCCGATGGGTTCAACGCCCGACGACCTGATGCGGATTCCTGATGCCGATTTTAATATCTGCCTGTATCCCGAGATTGCCCTGACCACCTGTAAGTGGCTGGAGCGCAGCTTTAAGCAGCCCACGGTGAAAACAGTGCCGATTGGCGTGGGGGCAACTCGCGACTTTATTGCCGAAATTGGCGAGGTCGCCGGTATTGATGTCAGCGCAGCACTCGCTAGATCGCAGGCCGATACGCTCGGCAACTGGAGCGCGGATCGACTGTCCTCGATGGCC
>JBBQAC010000082.1:0-15498 GCA_038315915.1 Phormidesmidales cyanobacterium | reverse complement strand
AGCACAGGTTCCTTAAGCGCGCTCTGCATTTGGCCCAGCCAGTCGATCAGGTTTTCGATCTGTTTGTCTGGTTTGAGGACGCCTAAGCCTCGGACGGTGACCTTTCCAGGGGCGTAGATGAAGCGCGATCGCAAGTGTCCGGGCAGCTTCTCTTGTAGCAGATTCCACGCGGGCTTCTCCATCGGCGTTTCCAGGATAATATTCTGATTGCCTTCTGGTTTAATGCGCGAAAATCCCAGCGGCTGAGCTATCTGTTTAAGTTCGAGCACTTTAATGAGTTGCTCTACGGCTGATGGCAAGCTGCCGTAGCGGTCATTGAGATCGGCGACGATTTCTATCAGCTCTCGCCGAGTGGACGAGCCGACCAGCGCCCGGTAGATGCTCATTTTTTGATCGATATCTGGAATATAGTCTGCCGGGATGAAAGCCGTGACTTTCAGGTCGACCTGCGTTTCATCAACCTGGGGAATCTCCTGGCCGCGAATTTCTGCAATCGATTCTTCCAGCATATCCATGTAGAGATCGAAGCCGATCACCTCTAGCTGGCCGGACTGCTGCGCGCCCAATAAGTTGCCAATGCCACGAATTTCCATATCGCGCATTGCGAGCTGGTAGCCAGAGCCCAACTGAGTAAATTCTTGAATAGCTCGCAGACGCTTGCGGGCTTTGTCAGAAAGCTTGTTTTGATTGGGAAACAGCAACCAGGCATGGGCCTGCACGCCTGCCCGCCCGACCCGCCCGCGCAGTTGATAAAGCTGGGAGAGGCCAAACTTGTGGGCGTCTTCAATAACGATGGTATTCACTCTGGGAATGTCCAGACCAGATTCAATAATGGTGGTGCACACCATCAGATCGGCGTCGCCGCTGCCGAAGGTGAGCATGGTTGCTTCGAGTTCGCCTTCCGGCATTTGACCGTGAGCGATCGCCAGCCGAATTCCCGGCACCGCTTCCCGAATCCGTCCGGCAACTTCTTCAATGCCATCAACTCTGGGCACCACATAGAAGATCTGACCGCCCCGATCTAGCTCCTGACGAATGGCAGCGCGTACTTTTTCCGGGTCATAAGGTGACAGATGGGTCTTGATCGGGCGACGAGCAGGTGGTGGAGTCGTGATTAAGCTCATTTCTCTTACTCCAGAAAGCGCCATGTACAGCGTTCGAGGAATGGGCGTGGCACTGAGCGTCAGTACATCCACTTGAGCCTTCATCGCCTTTATTTTTTCCTTCTGGTTCACTCCAAAGCGCTGCTCCTCATCGACCACAAGGAGCCCTAGATCTTTAAACTTGACCGTTTTGCCCAGCAGTTGATGAGTGCCCACAACCACATCCAGCTTGCCGGAAATCAGTCTTTGCAGAATGTCTTTGCGTTCGTTAGCCGTGCGGAAGCGGTTGAGCAGCCCAATTTGAATCGGGTAAGGGGCAAATCGCTCTTTGAGGGTGTGGTAATGCTGCTGGGTCAGGATCGTGGTCGGGGCCAAAAGCGCCACCTGCTTGCCAGCGGTCACAGCTTTGAAGATAGCCCTGAGGGCGACTTCTGTTTTGCCGAAGCCGACATCGCCGCAGACTAAGCGATCCATGGGGCGATCGCTCTCCATATCCCGCTTCACATCCTGAGTTGCCTTGAGCTGGTCGGGCGTCGGCGCGTAGGGAAACGAGTCCTCTAGCTCCTGCTGCCAGGGCATATCTTCTGGGTAGGTAAAGCCCTGCATCTGAGCCCGCTTGGCGTAGAGCTTGAGCAAGTCAACGGCGACTTTCTGAATGGCCTTACGCGCTTTACCCTTGGTTTTCTCCCAGGTTTTGCCCGTCATTTTATTGAGCTGAGGCCGCTGCTCTACCGAGGTGCGATAGCGCGACAGTGCCGCCATCTGGTCGACTGCGACTCGCAGCAAACCGTCGGCGTATTGAATGACTAAGTACTCGCGGGTTTCGTTATCGACCGTGAGGCTATCGAGCCGCAGAAACTGACCGATGCCGTGATTGCGGTGCACCACGTAATCATTGGGCCGCAGCTTGTTGGGATCGACCTGCTTGGAGGCGGCGCGGCGGCGTTTGCGAATGTAGCTCGGGGTCGCGAGCGTATGCTGCCCGAAGAACTCGCGGTCGGTGACGACCACAATCCGAAAGGTCGGCAGGATGAAGCCTTCGAGTTCGGCCAGTCCTGAATACTTGACCGCAATAGGAATGCGCTGGCTTTGCAGCTTGTCGATGGCGGGATAGTCTTTGGGGTTGGGAATAAACTGGGCCGGACAGTCGTGCTCTTGTAATAGCGCCACCGAACGAGAAGGCTGAGCAGAAATCAGCCAGGGAGAGAATTTGCGATCGCGCTCTGCCCTCAAAATCTCAGCCAGCTTGCCAAACTGATGTGGAATCGTCGGAATAGATCGGCTCGCCAGGTTGAGACCAACGCCGTCTTCGGCAATTTCTGAGAGTTCGAGGCGTTGAAAGAGGCTGAGTTCTTCCAAGGCTTCGGCAAAAGGTCGATGGATTTTCGGGAGGCCGGTTGACGGTAGCTGAATCTCATCGCTGGCTTGAAGAGCAGCCTGCGTCTCGGCCCAGCGATCTTCCACATTTTCTAACCATCGGTCAGCGTGGGCGTGGCACTGCGCGGGTTCATCTAAAGCGATCAGCGTATTCTCGGGCAGGTAGTCAAGTAGGGAGGCAGGTTGCTCAAAGGCCAGGCCCATAAACCGCCGGATACCTTCTACCTGCTGAGTGTTCTCAAAGCTTTCCTGATCGTCCGGCGGCAGCAGATCTGCTAGCAATCCCTGCTTTTCTAAGGACTCTGAGATGATCGGGCTGTAATTAGTAGTGGTAAGTAGCAGGGTTTCGATGCGGTCGAGCGATCGCTGATTGGCCGGATCAAATTCTCGCAGACGCTCTAGTTCATCACCAAACAGCTCCAGCCTAACCGGCAGCTCTGCCGCCACCGGAAACACATCCACAATGTCCCCACGCTGGCTCCACTGCCCCTCAGTTTCAACCGTAGAAACCTTTTCATAGCCCAGCTTTGCCAGACTCAGCGCCAGATCCTTGAGGTTTAGCTCCATACCCAGCTTAATTTCCAGGCAGTAGGGCCGAAACACCTCTACCGGCGGCAGATGCGGCTGCAAAGCCCGCTCAGTAGCAACAATCGCCATCGCGCCCAAATGCTTCGATCCAGGCGGCAGGCTGTCGCTTTGAGCCTTGCCATTAATCAGGTCAGAAAGTACCTGAAGCTGCCCCCAGGTCAGCTCTGATTCGGGATCAAAAGCGTCATAGGGGGAGGACTCTGAAGTGGGGTAAAACGACACGGTCGCCCAGCCCATGGCCTCTAGCTGAGCGGCCCAGCGTCCGGCTTCTTCCAGGGTGGCCGCGATCGCCAGCAAAGGCCGACTCTGCGCCTGAGCCAGCGCCGAAGCGACCAGCCCTTTCGGCAGTCGCGGCACTCCGCTGAGCTGTAAAACCTGCTGCTTGCCCAGCTTGGTGACCAGTTCTTGGCCCAGCGCTGTGCGGGCGATCGCGCGAGTAATCGAAGAAAACGCCATGAAATCTTAAGAGCGAGGCCACCCAAAACAACGGTTATTTATTCACAACATTATTTTAGCGAGCTGAAGCCTTGAGCGACCCAGGTTTGCTGGGATCACCTTCAATTTTGACCCCGCGACTATTGGCATCGAGGTGGCGCACAATTTTGTAGATATTTTCGATGCTTTCCGAGGCCGCTATTTTGTCGGCAATTTCAGCCAGGGACAACGCGGCACCAGCCTCACTCAGCGCCTGCTTTACCTGATTCTGGAGATCGAGCACATCTGCCGCTGCCTGCTTACCTGCTTCTACCCCAGGCTGATGGTAGGCATTGATATTAACCAAAAAGGCATAGAGCCCCACGGCCCGCTCATACAGCGCCACCAGCGCCCCGACCATTTGAGGTGTCACCGCCGGAACCGTGATCGTAATCGAGTCCCGATGATTTTCGTAGAGGGCGCGGCGGGTGCCCTGGAGCAGGCCGGAGAGATAGTCACCCGAGGTCACACCCGGCTCCACTTCGACCGATTCTCCTAACCGGTCTTCCAGCACCTCAATCAGGGTCGCAAAGAAATTAGGCACGCCCTCGCGCAACTGCTGCACATAGGCATGTTGGTCGGTAGACCCTTTGTTGCCATAAACAGCAATCCCCTGGTAAACAGTATTGCCCTCAAGATCTTTCTCTTTACCCAGCGACTCCATCACAAGCTGCTGCAAATACCGGCTGAATAGCAAAAGGCTGTCTTTGTAGGGCAATACGACCATGTCCTTTTCGCCTTTGCCGTTGCCTGCAAAGTACCAGGCCAAGGCCAGGAGCGCGGCAGGATTCTGCCGAATGTCGGCGACCCGAGTCGCCTCGTCCATCTCTTTCGCACCGTCCAGCATGGCCTGAATATCAATTCCCTGAAGGGCTGCAGGCAATAAACCGACCGCCGACAGCTCGGACGTTCGGCCACCTACCCAGTCGTGCATTGGGAAACTGGCGAGCCAGCCTTCTGACTGAGCAATTTTGTCTAACTTGCTGCCTGTGCCCGTGACGGCAACTGCCTGCTTGGCAAAGTCGAGCCCTGCTTTTTCCAGCGCGGCCTTACTTTCGACCATGCCATTGCGGGTTTCAGGCGTACCGCCAGATTTGGAGATGATGAGTACGAGCGTGCTTTTGAGGCGATCGCCGATTTCCTCAAACGTATGGTCAATTCCCACCGGGTCGGTATTGTCAATGAAGTGAATCTCAACATCTGGATTAGGATCGACCAAAGCTTTAGAGACAAACTGAGGGCCGAGGGCCGAACCGCCGATGCCGACCGAGAGGATATCGGTAAAGCGCGGCTCTCCCGGCGGAGTAATTTCGCCGCTGCGCACTTTTTGAGCAAAGTCTTTGACCGCCTTTAGTGTTTCGGTAATGTCCTTTTTAAGATCGTCAGAAGGTGCTAGATCGGGATTGCGTAGCCAGTAGTGGCCGACCATGCGGTTCTCATCAGGGTTGGCGATCGCCCCCCCTTCCAACTCGTCCATCGACTTAAACGCATGCTCAAAGCGGGGAGCCAGCTGCTGGACAAACGCCTCATCAAAACTCATGCGGCTGATATCGACATAGATACCGAGCCCTTTGTGGTAGTAAAGCCAGTCCTGATAGCGTTTCCAAAGTGCAGCCGCGTCCATGATTGTTCTCTCAGGTAAATTTTGTGTAGCTGTTTCTTGTAGCTGTATATTTACTCGTCAGGCTACTCGCAACTCGGAGGAATAGCCGTAGCTTAGACAACGCTTAAGTGTCACTCAGCGACAGCCGCTACAGGCGGAGCTAGCGCTCAGATCTGAGTAGAGAAAGCCCTGAAGGATATTAACATTCACCTGCCTCATCCCTGTTCGCATCTCCTATCGGTAAGATATAGAAAGGGATCGATTCCTAAACTTAAAAAAGACTGAATAATCAACTGCTCTATGGATTTTGCGACCTTAAGCCTTGCAGATTTGGAAAGCTGGCTGGACAACGCCGCCTTTGCCATTTTGTTTGCCACAATGCTGGTTTACTGGGCCGGACTGGCCTTCTCTGAAGTAAAACTGCTGCCTATCATCGGCGGCGCTGGGATGGCCATCGGCAACCTCTGTCTGGCGGCGCTGCTGACTGCCCGCTGGATAGAAGGCGGCTACTTTCCCTTGAGCAATCTATACGAGTCTTTATTTTTTATTGCCTGGGGCATTACGGCAGTGCACTTTGTGGCTGAGCGCTTGAGCGGCAGTCGGTGGATTGGCGCGGTGACCTCGCCGGTAGCCATGGGAATCTCCGCTTTTGCCGCCCTGACCTTGCCCGATACCATGCAGGTCTCAGAACCGCTCGTACCCGCGCTCAAGTCCAACTGGCTGATGATGCACGTCAGCGTCATGCTGCTGAGCTACTCGGCGCTAATGGTGGGGGCTTTGATTGCGATCGCCTTTCTCATCGTCACCCGAGGGCAGCCCGTCACCCTCAAAGGCAGCTCTATTGGCACAGGCGGTTTTCGCGACAGAACGTATCAGCTCAAATGCGCCGACGAGGCCGTTTTGCCAATCGCAAGCCCTGCTACTGAGTCCTTATCAGAGCGTTTATCTGTAGAGACACTTACCGGCTCTAGCGGCGGCACTGCCCTCCTCGAAAAGACGAAGCCTGTTGCCGTCGCCCCACTTTCCCCACAGCGGCTGACCCTGGCAGACACGCTAGACAACATCAGCTATCGCATCATTGGATTAGGCTTTCCGCTACTCACCATCGGCATCATCGCCGGAGCTGTCTGGGCGAATGAAGCCTGGGGATCGTACTGGAGTTGGGATCCTAAAGAAACCTGGGCGTTAATTACCTGGCTGGTATTTGCAGCTTACCTACATGCTCGCATCACTAAAGGTTGGCAGGGCAGAAGGCCCGCTATTTTAGCCGCTTCGGGCTTTGTCGTGGTGTGGATCTGCTACTTAGGTGTCAACCTTTTAGGTAAGGGGCTGCACAGCTACGGTTGGTTTTTCTAACGAGCGATTAGTGGCTAACCGACATTCGCGAACAGGGTTGCCAGCGGTTGAGAGGTCGCGTTTTCGTTGGTTACAATCTCGACTACTTTATTTTTTGCCGTTGGTTGGCTGAGTGCTTCTACACAGACCTGCGCGACCTTCTGGCGAGGAATGCTGCCTTCAAACAGCGTGTCAGCCGGAGACATCACGATTGCCTCCGTATTATCTTCATTCCTGAGTCCCCCTGGGCGAACAATGGTGTAAGGAACACCGCTGCTTTTCAGGTAGTCTTCAGCCTGCCCCTTCCAATAGAGAATGCCCCAGAACAAGTTGAGCGGGTGAAAAATCTTAGAAATGCAAAGAGAAGAAACCATCACAAACTGGCTGATATCTGCCTGCTTGGCGGCATCGACCAAATTTTTGTTGCCCTCATAATCAACTTTGTAAGGGCCAGTAGGATCGAAGCTAGGCGCTGCTCCTGTCGCACTGATCAACACCTCACAATCAATCAGGGCGGCAGTTAGTGTGGCGGGCTGTAGCACATCACCGACGGCGATTTCTACACCTGTTGGCAGTTGGGCTGCTGCCTTGGCCTGGTCGCGAACTAGGGCCCTGACTATAATTTCTTGCTTTAGCAACTGTTCGACAATCCGCCTACCAGTTTCACCGGTCGCCCCTGCTACCAATGCTCTCATGCTGTGTCATCCCTATGCAAAAGTATACACAGGCAGTATAGGTGTTCAGCTCAATCAGTTCTCCCCCCTCTGTGCGTATCCTTCAGGCATATTTGCGCTGCCGATTCGTATTACCTCCGTAGAACGAAGGTTGCTGGCGATTTTGGGCGGGTAGTATCTTAGAGCAAGCGTATCATTTGTGCCCTATCAAGTTAGCTTTATACTGATGCTCGCCAGAAGGTGGTAGAAGCTACAATGCATCGCCTGAAACCGAAATAAACTGAACCCAATATCTTCACGACCCCTCATGCAGATTCCATCTAGTCGGCCTTCTAGTGCATCTTCCTCTCAGCTAGGCTCCCACTTTTTAAAGGTGGGTGCTACCCTGATTGAGGGTCAAAAACCTTCGCACGTAGAATTTTCTTCAAAGGAAACATTGCACTTCCAAGGCAATTACGTCGGCCACATGGAGATGTATGCAGATGCGGCCAGCGTTGCTAAGTATCTAGATGCTCATCCAGAATGGTTTTATCGCTGTGCTCAGCCGATGACCGTAGAGGCCATTGGCGAGAATGGTTATGCCTTGACGGTGGGCAAGTTTAAGAGCCTCAACCATGAGGTAGAACCCAAAATTGGTTTGCATTTGCTGCCGCAGGAAGAAGGCGTTTACCGGATAGAGACGATTCCGGTGCCTGGCTATGAACCGGCTGGCTACGATGTGGACTTCAAAGCTTCGATGACGCTGTGTGAAGGCGCTCTAGAAGATCTGCCTGAAGATCTGCCGATCAAGGCAGCTACCCATGTGGAATGGGAGCTGAGTTTGTCTACCTGGGTTGAAGTTCCCCGATTTATTCAGGTATTGCCCGACAATTTGGTGAAAGCGTCTGGTGATCAGTTGCTCAATCAAATCGTGCGTCAAGTTTCCAAGCGGCTGACCAGAAAAGTCCAAAAAGAGTTCCACACCGCTTTGAACTTGCCTATTCCCGCCGAAAACAAGCGTCGTTTTTGGCAGCGGTAAGGCTAACAAATCTGCATCAGCTTGCGGCAAATCGGTCGGTAGCCTCTACGAGGGCGCTGGTAATACCGGGCTCTGTCGCTGAGTGACCGGCTGTACTGACAATTTCTAGCGTTGCTTCGGGCCAAGCGCGATGCAGTTCCCAAGCAGAGGTCATCGGGCACACCACGTCATACCGGCCCTGAACAATGACGCTGGGAATATGACGGATTTTGTCTACATTTTTCAGCAGATGGTCTTCGGTTGTAAAAAAGCCGCCATTGATAAAGTAGTGGCATTCAATCCGAGCGAAAGCATCGGCAAAGCTATCGTCGCTAAACCGCTGGACTAAGTCGTCATCAGGAATGAGTTTGCTGGTGCTTGCTTCCCAGACTGACCAGGCCCGAGCAGCGGCTTGTCGGGTGGGGCGATCGCGGCTGGTAAGGCGCTGGTAATAAGCCGCGATCAAGTCGCCCCGCTCACTTTCGGGAATAGGCGCAAGATAGCTCTCCCAGGCGTCAGGAAACAGGTAGCTCGCACCCGATTGATAGAACCACTGGATCTCTTTGGGACGCAGCATAAAAATGCCTCGCAGGATGAGCGCCTCGCAGCGATTGGGATGCGTTTGGGCGTAGGCCAACGCCAGGGTGCTACCCCAGCTACCGCCGAAAACTGTCCACTGGGAAATGGAGAGAGCCGGTGAGGAAGCCTCGTTGATAGCCACTCGCAGCTTCTCAATATCAGCAACTAAGTCCCAGGTTGTATTTTCTGCGAGTTCTGCGTGAGGCGTACTCTGGCCGCTGCCTCGCTGGTCAAATAGGATAATACGCCAGCGGTCCGGGTTAAAAAAACGACGGTAGAGCGGAATGCTGCCGCCGCCGGGGCCACCATGAAGAAAGATAACTGGTTTGCCTGCTGGGTTACCCGATTCTTCGTAATAGAGCGTGTGAAGATCTGAGACGGACAATTTGCCCTGGTGATAGGGTTCAATGGGCGGATAGAGCTGGCGCATAAAAAAACTGAAGGCGGTGGCAACGAAGAAGCAATTCTGCTTATTGTGCCAGCAAAGGTCACGGTATCAGTTTTGATCGGCTAAACCCTTGTCCAATCTTTTTCCGAGAGGAAGGGTAATGATAACTCTCCACTTACCGGTTTTGGGATCGCGCAAAGAGATGAAGGGATTTGGCTTCAGTGGGCGACGGCTGGGGGTAGGCATGTCCAGAAACTATAGGCGTATTAATATCAAAGTACGGCACATAAAAACTATCTGGTGTGACGACCCCGGCGACTTACGGTGATAGTCATCACGGTTTATCAAGTATTGATGATATACAGCAAGGCTCTAAGTGTAAAACCTCGCCTGCAATGTCGGAGCCTTGGATGCGTCCACAGATAGCTGTTGGGTCAGCTTTCTGACCCATAATCTTTTGACATTGAGCGGGAGGAATCAGTGATTGGCTAGGTAGTTTTTTTCAGGGCACTGCAATCTTTGGTACGGTTGCTCTATAAGAGATAGATCGTTCATCAAGTTTGAGTTAGATTACAACACCTATGACGGTAGAAGTTTGGCCAGGACGGCCCCATCCGCTGGGCGCAACATGGGACGGCAAAGGGACTAATTTTGCGCTGTTTTCTGAAAATGCGACTGGCGTCATTCTATGTCTGTTTGACGAGTCGGGTGGCGAAACTCAGGTACGGCTACCTCAAGTGACAAACTATGTCTGGCACGGATTTTTGCCGGGGGTGATGCCGAACCAGCGCTATGGATTCAGGGTAGAAGGTGCCTATGAGCCGAAAGCCGGTCATCGGTTTAATGCACACAAGCTGCTGATTGACCCCTATGCCAAAGCCATTGCTGGCGATATTCGTTTTGGCCCTGAGCTGTTTAGCTTTCCGATGGAGCAGTTTGGCGATCGCGATCGGGACTTGGACTTTTCCAAAACCGACAGCGCTGAGGCGATGCCCAAGTCAGTGGTCATCGATCCCAGCTTCGATTGGGAAGGGGATCGCCATCCTGATATCGCCTGGGACAGCACAATTATTTATGAGGTGCATGTTCGGGGCTTCACTCAGCAGCATTCTGGTATTCCATCAGAACTGCGAGGTACCTATGCGGCGATGGCTCATCCTGAAGCGATCGCCCATCTCAAGCACCTTGGTATCACCGCCGTAGAGCTACTACCGGTTCACCATTACGACGTTCACCCCGGTCATCTGATCAGCACCGGCCTGCACAACTACTGGGGCTACGACTCGCTAGGATACTTCGCTCCTCATGCTGGCTATAGCTCATCAGGCCATCACGGTCAGCAGGTCAGCGAATTCAAAGAAATGGTCAAGGCGCTGCATAAAGCTGGCATTGAGGTCATTCTGGATGTTGTGTACAACCACACTGGGGAAGGCAATCATCTTGGCCCCACGTTTTCGCTCAGAGGCATCGACAACGCTGCCTATTACCGACTGGTCGAAACGGCACCTCGCTACTACATGGACTTCACAGGCTGCGGCAATTCTTTAAACGTTCGCCATCCCCAGGTACTGAAGCTAATCATGGATAGCCTGCGCTACTGGGTACAGGAAATGCACGTAGATGGCTTTCGCTTTGATCTGGCTTCGGCACTCGCCCGCGAACTGTACGAAGTAGACAGGCTCTCCTCCTTTTTCGACATCATCCATCAAGACCCGGTGCTCTCTACCACTAAGCTAATTGCTGAACCCTGGGATTTGGGCGAGGGTGGCTATCAGGTCGGCAACTTTCCGCTGCTGTGGTCTGAGTGGAACGGCAAATACCGGGACACCATTCGGGACTTTTGGCGGGGGGAACACTACAGCCTGGGCGACTTTGCCTTTCGCTTTACAGGCAGCTCCGACCTTTATCAGGACGATGGGCGGTTACCCCATGCCAGCATCAACTTCATTACGGCCCATGACGGCTTTACGCTCAATGACCTGGTGAGCTACAACGAAAAGCATAATGAAGCAAACGGTGAGGACAACCGCGACGGAGAGAGCTACAACCGCTCTTGGAACTGCGGGGCAGAAGGCGAAACCGATGATCCCGGCATTCTGACGCTTCGGGCTCAGCAGCGCCGTAACTTTTTGACAACGCTGATGCTTTCTCAGGGCGTGCCGATGATGCTGGGCGGCGATGAAATGGGCCGCTCTACTCAGGGCAATAACAATACCTACTGCCAGGATAGCGAGCTGTCCTGGTTTAGCTGGCATTTACAAGAGTCGGAGAAAACGCTCTTAAATTTTACCCAGCGCCTGATTGAATTTCGGCAATCGCATCCTGTTTTTAGTCGGCACCAGTGGTTCTTTGGCCGTGAAATTCACGGTTCTGGCGTCGTCGATATTGGCTGGTTTCATCCCGATGGCAGCAGCATTGATGACCGGGAGTGGCATGACAGTTCCACTAGAGCCATCAGCATTTTCTTAAACGGCGCAGAAATCCCCAATGTGGACAGCCGAGGGCAGCGCATTTTCGACGATAGCTTCCTGCTGTTTTTCAATCCTTCAGACGATTCACTGCTGTTCTCCATTCCCAAATCGATTGAGACCCAGCAGTGGCAGGTTCTAATTGATACTGAGACTTCTGAGGGCTTTGTCGAAGACGGTAAAATTTATCAGCAGGAGCACCCGGTAACCGTCACAGCGCGATCAATGATGATATTAAAGTGTCCTCACTGCTTTAGCATGGCATCTTATAATCAACTCGGCAGCGCAGCTTAAAGCAATGTCTTGCTATCCCAAAATTTATGATGTGGTCAGAGCGATCCCTTACGGGAAGGTCGCGACCTACGGCCAAGTCGCAGAGCTAGCGGGTCTCATTGGCAAACCCAGAGTCGTCGGCTATGCGCTTTATCGGGCGATCACCGATGCTGACATCCCCTGGCACAGAGTTATTAACGCCAAAGGAGAGATCTCTCGATCTTCTTTAAGGGATGGCAATGACGATTTACAACAGCTGCTGTTAGAAGCTGAGGGGATCGTCTTCGTCAAAGGCAAGTTGGATTTCAGACGGTATAGATGGCAACCCCCTTTCGCGCTCATAGACGAGTCGCTGCCCTCTTTATCTGCTGCGTTCGCCACAGAAAGCATCTAAAGCAGTCAGTTGCGATCCCCACGAAAGATGAGCCTTTTAGGACTGGATCAGAGTCAAAACGCTATCCAACGTTCTTTCAAAGCTTTCTTTCACACCGGCATCATGACAGAAGACTGTAAAGGCGTTTCCAGCTCAATGGTCAGTTCTTCCGGTTCTGAAATGTGCTCGAAGCTTGTTTGAATTTGCTGTGCCCCTTCCTTCTGCAAGTCCTCTACATACCCAGGTTTGGCCTGAGCCGCTTCATCTTCACTGTCGAACGGCCCGAAGTAGTAAATGCAGTGGGGATCGGCAGTCGTAATCTTGACCCACCAAGGCGTAGAAAACAAACCGAACAAGCTGCTAAAAAAGTTTTTCATTAGGATGATAGAGAATGTCTTTATGGGTGGACAGTTTGTCTGGCCAGAGAATGCTGGCCGATGGCATAGCCCGAATGGTGCTCCCTTGCTCTACAGAGTTCAACCTGGGAAATTGTCTGAACTGAGGAGCTACCAGCTACGGAAAAAAGTCAAATCGAAAGAGGAGGCGATAAACCGCCGGAGGTAATCATACCCCTCCCGCCTAAAAATATTCCCTAGTAAAAAAAATCACTTAAGAACTGCATTGTAGAACAACCGTCAGGATATAAATGTTCGAGAGTAACAGGTTGGGTGCAAAGACCTTGAAATAGAAACGCCTTCAGATGCTCACTCCGGCTCTTTCACTCATTTTCTCACCCTTGTTTTTTGCGCTTACATTTCGTTACCTGGAAGCATTTGTTGACTTGAGTCGGTGTTAAGCGTCAGGGCAGGCAGTTTATTGATCCAGACCTGTCTGTAAATTTCGTAGAGTGCCATACCAGTTGCAACAGAGGCATTGAGGCTCGGCGTTTTACCTCGAAGCTCAATGGAGACCAACACATCACAAAGATTTTGTACAGATAAGCTCAGACCACTGCCTTCAGAACCGACCACGAGTACAACCGGCTCTGAAAAGTCGGCGGTGTGAACTGGCCGTGTCGCCTCGGCGGCTAAGCCATAGATCCAAAACCCACTGCTCTTTAGGTACTCTAGCGATCGCCCCAAATTTACAACTCTAACGATAGGAATATTTTCTAGGGCACCGGCAGCGACCTTAGAGACCGTGGAAGTGATGCCAACCGCTCGGCGCTGGGGAATCACGATTCCCTGAGCGCCGATGGCCTCTGCTGACCGGATAATCGCGCCCAAATTGTGGGGATCGGTGATTCCATCAGCCGCAACGATAACGGGGCGGCGAGCGGCTGCTTTGGCCTGCTCGACCATACTCTCCAACTCAACATACCCATAGGCGGCTACTTGAGCGACAATCCCCTGATGATTCGCGCCTTCAGTCATCTGGTTAAGGCGTAAGCCATCAACTTCGTCAATCACTGCGCCGTTGGCTTTAGCTTCTAAGATCAGGGGCCGAAAGCGAGAGTCGTAGCGCAGCTTGGCATTGACCCAGAGACGATTAAGAGAGCGGTTTGCCTCAATGGCAGACTGTACTGAATGCCGACCGTAAATGAGGTCTGGCTTAGAAGTGTCTTCTGAATCGGGGTCTGGCCCTTCTAAATAATGACCGCTATGGCTGTCTACAGAGCTGCCCTTGTCAAATTTGTTTGTGCTGGCTCGGCCCGGCTTATTCTGGTTGAGTTCCAGACGGACGGTGCGTTTGGGCCTGTCGTCTGGGGGTGAAGATTTGGCTTTCAGTCTCGGCTTTGAGCCAGATTTAGCGCTAGGTCGACCAACAGAGCGGCTGCTGGGCTTAGGAGTCGATTTCTTATGGCGGGGAGGCTTAAAAGAGCGCTTCGAATTAGAGGGTGAATTTTCTGAGCTACTCACACGTAATTCCTCTGAATAGTTCCCCTGATAATTTCTTTGGGGGTTGAATACTCTTTTAAGTGTATGCGGACTCAGTCACGATGTGTGTGGACTTAGCCGCGTTGAATGGATCGGTTTGAAATGATTGCGTGCAGGTACCATGAGCTGCTATATGGCCAGCCGGTCGAGCAGTTCGAGCAGGCGAACGGGATCGCTGAGATAGAGAAATCCGATCAGGGCTTCGAAACTGGTGGCTTTCTGATAGTTTTGAGCGGTAGCGCGGCGGTGGCGGCCAGAGGTCGCGTTGCGCCCACGGCGCAGGATGTCTGTCTCAGGGCCGTTCAGGTAGGGTGTCAAGACGTCGACGTACTGCGCTTGCTGCTCAGCTCTAACCTGGTCAACAACCTGCTGGTGGTAGTGACGAAGGCGCTTTTGAGGCATTAAGAGACGCGATCGCACGTACAGCTCAAAAACGGCATCGCCAATGTACGCCAGCGAAGCTGGAGCCAGGGTACCTAGCGGCACTGATGACTGCACAGCGCTGTCTGATAGCGCCAGCGACCCGGTATCGGCAGATTGCTTTTCGTCAAACGGTTGCTGGGTAATCAGTCTTTGAAAGCTCTGGTTTGCGAAGTCTAAAGAATCTGGCGATACTTCAGCAGGATAGGCGTCAGGTTGCTGTACCACTAGGGGAAGGCGGCTGATGAGAACGGGGTCTACAAATTTTTCAGATTTTCAAGGGCAGCGTCTACATTGGGCTGTAACGATAAGAATTGCTCCAATCGAACCAGCTTGACTGTTTGGGTGACCCGGGGATTGCTGACGACTTGAACGCTGCCGCTCTCGCCTTTGGCCTTTTTGACCAAACGAACGAGCGCGCCCAAGCCAGAACTGTCTACAAAATCGATTGTGGACAAATCCAAAATAATATGGGCTGGGCCATCTTCGATGTATTTATTCAAAACCTTGAGAAAAGTAGGTTCTGAAAAAGCATCTAAAAGCCCGGTGAGGCGAAAAATTTGACATTTTCCCCTAACCTCGCGGGTGCCTCTGAGACTGACTGTTAGGGTAAGCGACTCAGCGATGGTAGGACCTCCTGATGTGCCTAGCATTGAACAATAATATGACGATTAAGTATAGGGCAAGATAGGGGTGCCTGCAAGAAAGACGTTGCACTCGACTCAATCCACTCGTATCTTGCCCGATCAGGTGTCTTTATCCCTCATGCGTTTAAAGCGGATCGTTTTATCCTCAGTGCAGCGTTGACGATAAAACATTTGTCCGGCGTTAGCGGCTTTGAGTTTGGCGATCGCGCATAGTCTGCACGAAGTTGGCGAACAAATAGTCAGCGTCATGGGGGCCGGGGCTCGCTTCGGGGTGATACTGAACCGAAAAAACCGGTAGCTGCTTGTGGCGAATACCGGCAAT
>JBBQAC010000128.1:0-12487 GCA_038315915.1 Phormidesmidales cyanobacterium | reverse complement strand
CTCGCTTTTGAGCTTTCTTAGCCGCTTTATCCGAGGCGTTGGTCTGACTGAAACCTGGGCTCATCGCTACCTGCTTGAGGGGCGCTTTCATGATCTCGCTAGCAACCATACTTTGGCAACTTTTTTCTTGCGCTTACCCTGCCTTTCAAATCCCATATTGATTAAAAGCTGACATAGCTGCTCAAAAGCAATATTACTGTCAGAAGCTCCTCTCAGGATCTTAAGCAGTAGTTTTTCTGACTTCCCCATAGATTGCTCCAGCTATTACTGAAAGATGTCTGCTGAAGTATGTAAATTATATTGTCTTTAACGGCGTGCTTCTCTCTATCCATATTTAATCCCAACCGTCCTCTTCCTCGGGTTGCTTTTTCTGTAGCTGCGCGATCGCCAACCCCATCACGGGCCGAACCGCATCGTCCGCTTCCTGATCAAGGGCGGATTGTAGAGGCGCGATCGCCCCCTCATCCCCAATTTTCATCAGCGCCATTGCCACCGTCTTACGCACGTCGCCGTCATGATCGCCCAGCGCGGTTGCAAGCTGTGGTACCACTGCCGAATTGCTCAGTTTGCCCAGTGCCGCCGCTGCCTCGGAGCGCACCATCGGTGAAGTATCTTTGAGCGCATTCAAAATCGACGTTAACGCTTTTGGGTTGTCCTCTTCCTGCACTACGCTGGTCAGCGCCCCTACGACTGCACTTCGCACCTCTTCCTGTTCGGCATTGATCGCTTCATACAAATGGTCTGCGCCTGCTGCCCCGACGAATGATAGCCCCCAGGTGGCCAGCCCTTTCGAGCTATTAGGATAGTCCGGCGACGCTAAAATGTTTAGCAGTACAGGGGCCGCTGCTTCTCCCATGACGGCCATTGCGCCCACGACTGAGCCCTGGACGACGGTGTCCGGGTCGTGGAGGAGCGATCGCACCAAAGTAGGAACGTCACCGGATCAGCAATCAGCGTCATCGTCTTTGCGCAGGCTCTGCGGACAACCGGATTCTCATGCTCGGCCAGCCCGTCGATCAGGGCTGGGGTCGCCGGTTTGCCGACTTTCCCCAATGCCTCAGCAAAGCCCAAGCGAGTCAGCCCGCGCGAATCGCCGAAGCTTTCAACCATTTGGACAATCTGCCGCTGGTCAGTAGGGTCAAAAGCACCTGCCGCTAGCTGAGCTTGCACTGACTTCAAGAAAGCATCGGTTTCTGACTGAGAAAGCAGGACAGGTTGGCTGTTGACAGGACGACTCATGACAAACCAGGTGTGCGGCTATGTCAAATTCTCTCAGATCACGCCCAGGCTCGTGCTGGCAATTGACAGGTTTTTGATTTTCTCCCCGCTCAAATGCGATCCTCTTTACTGTGAGCGTCCATTGTTTTCTCTAAACCCACCGCGCAGTAGACCATGAAAAATCGTTTTTCGAGTCTGTTTAATCTCACCGAGGAACAGGCGATTGAAATACTAGACGGGCCTGCGGACGATTCGGAGGAGGCGTCTAGTCGCTACATTGCCGCCGCGCATCTGGTGAATTTTGACAGTGAGCTATCTATTGCCGCGCTGATGCGAGCAGTCAACAACAAAGCGCCCGATTTGGATAATCGGATTGTGCGGCGTAAGGCTTTAGAAAGCTTGGGTCGGCTGAAGGTAAAGGCGGCCTTGCCCATGATCAAGTACTGCCTGGATGATAAAGACAAATATTTGGTAGAGAATGCGGCTTGGGCACTGGGGGTATTCGGCTGCTGGCAGAAGCAGGAATTGAATCGGGCGATCTCACCTTTGCGCAGGTGCAGCCTGATTTGGAGAAAACGATTCGCGACTATCCACACGACGTGGCGCTGTGCATACCTATGAGCAAATGCCTGACCTGGAGGGCCTAGTGCAGGCGCTGTACGGGACAGATTTTGGCCGCTGCTATTTGGCCAGTCAGACGCTGATGGATATTTTTGCCCAAACGGCTCCGGCAGCGCTGCTGAAAAGCTACCGGGCAGAGGGCTACAACGACTATGGCGCGCACTATCACATCGTGCGGCTATGGGGCTGGCTGAAGGTCGCCGATGCTTACGATTTACTAATAGAAGCGCTCAATAATAAGTCGCCTCAGTTTCAAAAGTCGCGGGTGGCCGCAGCGATCGCCCTCGGTGAATTATCAAAACCAGGCAACGCCAATCCGTAGACCGTAGCTGCCCTCAAAAAGGCGCTGAGCGTTCCCATTTGGGATGTGCAGTACGCTGCTTTGATGGCTCTAGAGCGGCTTGGCCACACCAGCGATCAGCTCAGCGTAGATTCTGATGACTGGCTAGTGCAAGAAAAGCTCAAATCTATGTAAGCTATTTACAGGGAGCCAAGGCTTATTGCAGCGTGCTCAGATGGCATTGGATTTCCACTTTAAAATTTGCCGATTCGAGCAGGACAGTCTGTTTTTATGTCAGCACTAGATATTTTTTATAAGTTTTTTGATAGCTGTGTCGGTAGCTGGGACTCTGAGCGTACCTATCACTATTTAAGTAAGTCGTCGGTGGAGCGATCGCATACCAATTTCGGCGTTTCCCCCCTCACGCCAGAGCAAAAGGCAAAAGTACTCAGCGACAATAGCTACAGTGCGAGCAGCGATCGCCTTCAAAATTTCCCAGGCTTCCACCTGGTCTTTCACACCGTTTCAGAAAAAGGCGAAGTGGTCGATCAGTCAGTCAATCTGGCCTTTGTGCCTAGCGGTAAGACTGCCGAACACGACTATTTGCTAGAAGGCGACTATCTTAGAGACCGCGCCTACGAGGAAGACCGGCCCATTATTTCCCACTTCCGCTTCGACAGTCGCACCCGTGAACTGCTGATGACGACCCGCTACACCCACATCGTATCGGTCGATTCGATCACCTTGATCAATCCAAAACTGCGCATCCGCCGAATTTTTAACTACATGCGTCCGCCCGAAGGCTTGCCGCTGGAAGACTTAGCGCTGGTGGGCTTCGGCGTCGAGCAAAAGTTAGGGGGCTGACTCGCCCCTGGCCTCTCTCGGGAGGAGAAGGTCTGATTGGAGGCTAATAGGCGACGATCTGATCATTGGTTCCGAATTTCGGCCTTCTTGTGTAATAATTAGAGACTGCGTTGACCAAAGAAATTGGAAGATCATGGCTAAAGGCGTCCGTTTAGTAATCACCCTTGAGTGCACTGAGTGCCGTAGCAATCCTGACAAGCGCTCCAACGGCGTCTCTCGCTACACCACTCAAAAGAACCGTCGTAATACGACGGCTCGCCTGGAGCTGAAAAAGTTTTGCACCCACTGCAATAAGCACACTAACCACAAAGAAATCAAGTAAACTGCCCAAGGCAGAATCAGAGTAGAAAACTAGAGAATAAAGGACTATGGCTTACTTTCGTCGTCGCGTATCGCCCATTCAGCCGGACGAGAAAATCGACTATAAAGATGTAGATATGCTGCGCAAATTCGTCACTGAGCGCGGCAAAATTCTACCTCGTCGCATCACCGGGCTTACTTCCAAGCAGCAGCGCGACCTGACTAAAGCAATCAAGCGCGCGCGCATCGTTGCTTTGCTCCCTTACGTCAACGAAGACGGCTAAGCGCTCAGCTCATTCACACCTTTAATCAAGCATTGGCTATCGGCGCTCAGCAGAAGACTGCTACTTTTGTTAGGAGAGCACCGATAGCTTTTTTGTCGTCAGTGCTCTCTAGTGCTGACCAATTTGTCGCATATATCGAGACGGGACTTCAGTGGAAAAAGGAAGGCTGGTTGAATTCAAGCTCAAGGGTGAGCCGCATCTGGCAGTCGCTGATCGCCCGGAAGGCAAAAAGAACTGGGTGCTGGTTGACCAGCGCGGCCAGTCCTATACCATTCATCCTCGTCAGGTAATTTATGAAGTCTCTGGCGCTTACGAAGCCACCGAAATCGAAGGATTTGTCTCCGAGGCAGAAGGCTACATCGACCCTGACAATTTAGAAGTTGCCTGGGAACTGCTGAGCGAGCTGGAAGAATCGGCCACGCCTGAGTCCCTGGCGCAGCTATTGTTTTCTGACCAGAGCCCGCCTTTGTGCTACGCCGCTCATCGGCTGCTGAGCGACGACAAGCTTTACTTCAAGCAAAAGGGCGATCGCTACGAACCGCGCCCGGCTTCCCAGGTCGAAGAACTCCAGCTCAAAAATGAGCGAGAAGCCGAGAGACACCAGGAGTGGGAAGGCTTTTTGTCACGCGCCAGCGCTATTCTGGCAGGTGAAGCGGGCGATTGGGAAAAGAGCGATCGCCCCCGCTTAGAAGTTTTAGAACGCTACGCTCTCCTCGGCGACGAATCCAGCCAAAAGGCAGCGGCCCAAGAGATTCTGGCAGCGCTAGATCGGGACAAATTTCCCGACACGGCCTTTCAACTCTTGGTGGATTTGAGCCTGTGGGATGAGCATGAAAACCTGGCGCTGCGCCGCCGTCAGATTCCCACGCAGTTCCCTGAAGAAGTAAGTGCTGCTGTCGCCGAGGTGATTGCTAACCCGCCCGAAGACAGCAGCCCCCGCACCGATCTCACCCACCTGAAGCTGTACACCATTGACGACGAGAGCACTCGGGAAATTGACGATGGGCTAAGTTGCGAAGCGCTGCCGGACGGTCGGCAGCGGCTGTGGATTCACATCGCCGACCCAACTCGCTGGCTATCGCCCGGTGACACCTTGGATAGTGAAGCGCGTAAACGCTGTACGACAGTGTACTTGCCCACCGGGGTAATTCCGATGTTTCCGTTTGAGCTGGCGGCTGGCCCGATGAGCCTGGTGCAGGGGAAAACTTGCTGCGCCCTCAGCTTTGGCGTGATTTTGACTGAAGATGGCGCGGTGGCAGAGTACAGCATTCAGCCCAGCCTGGTGAAGCCCACTTACCGGCTGACCTATGAAGATGCCGATGAAATGATTGAGCTGGGCATTGAGGCCGAGGGTGAACTGCTAGCGATCGCCACTCAAGCCAAGCAGCGCCTCACCTGGCGCAAATCCCAGGGCGCGATCAGCATTCACATGCCCGAATCGTCGATCAGCGTGGAAGATGGCGCGATCGCCATCGACGTAATCGAATCTTCCCCCGCTCGCGATATGGTCGCCGAAATGATGATCCTCACCGGTGAAGTCGCCGCCCGCTACGGCGAAGACAACGCGCTGCCTTTACCCTACAGAGGCCAGCCTCAGCCCGAACTGCCGCCCGAAGCTGAGCTGATGCAGCTAGAAGCGGGCTGGGTGCGCGACTCGGCTATTCGCCGCTGTATGACTCGCAGTGAAATGGGCACAACCCCGATTCGCCACGCCACGCTGGGATTGGATCGCTACAGTCAGGTCACCTCCCCCATTCGCCGCTACACCGACCTGATTAGCCACTTTCAGATCAAAGCGCACCTGCAAGGAAAGCCTTTGCCATTTTCTGCCAGTGACCTGAGCGAAATGATCATGAGCGTCTCGAATGCCGCCTACGAAGCGACTCAGGTAGAACGGCAAACCAAAAAATACTGGGCCGCTGAATACTTGCGTCGCCACACCGAGGAAAACCGCGAACTCACCTGGGAAGCGGTGCTGGTGCGCTGGCTCCGGGAGCATGAAAGCCTGGGCTTAATTATTCTAGAAGACCTGGGATTGGAGTTGGCAATGCGGTTTGACCGGTCGGTGGGGTTGGGCGATCGCATCACCGTCCAGCTCAACTACGCCGATCCCCGTCAGGACATCATTCGCCTGCAAGAAGTGCTGCCTGTGGCTCAAGAGATAGAGCAAGAAGCACCCGTCTAGAAGAATTTAACCAAGTGCCAGAAACCTGCTGTAGAGATGACGAATCTGAACACACTGAGCGAATGCCTTGGATCAATGCTTTGGGAATGCGACCAAGCCATCAGCAACGGCCTCTTAATTGAACGACAGTCCAGAAAAGATAAAGAATTTCATTTTCAAAATTGGTTTCAGTCAAGACTGGAATCTCAGTCAATAGATTTTGATGAACCTGGACGTAATACGTACCCCGATTTCAGACTCGTGCACAATCCGTTAGGCTATGAGATTAAGGGCCTTGCTTTTCCCGGTAGAGTCAATAACTACGACTGCAATAGCCAAATGCCGCACGGAATCTATAGGGGGCGGCATATTTTCTACGCATTTGGACGCTATCCTGCGAAACCTGACGCTGACAGATATGCCGTGCATGATCTAGCGTTGTGTCACGGATCCTTCTTGAACGCTGATGACAATTATGTCCACAAGAACAAAAGTATTCGCGGCATGGGAAGCTACGGGGATATCTTGCTGCGCGATCGCAAGATGTATGTTGCGCCTACACCGTTTGGCTTATTAGAAGGCGTTGAGCGCCAGGTCACACTCATACTGCCCGCAAGCTGGCCGAAACCTGAACTGACAGTAGACGTCGGTAGCATAGTTAGAACCGAAGCTTCGAGAATCATGACAGGTTACACGTTTGACCTAACCGCGAATGAATTGATTGCCAACTACAGAGACAATCCAGAGGCAGGTGGCCATCACGCTTTTATCGCTTACCGACCGGCCCATACCCCCGGGCCCCAAGTAAGCCTACGTGAGGGGATTCTGTGAAGATAAATCGAGAATCATTTTCGAGACCTTTACCGCCTTCAGTCGTCGGGCTTTGCTCAGGTGCCGGTGGATTAGACCTGGGATTTGAACTAGCAGGCTTTACGCATAGATACGCCATCGACAACGATGTTTGGGCTACAAAAACTTTGCGTCACAACCGCCCAAGTTGGTCAGTATCGCATGGTGACATCCGCGAGCTGACGCTAGGGATTGCCCAGTCTCCAGATGTCTTATTAGCAGGTGTCCCCTGCCAAGGATTTTCTCTTGGCGGCAATAGGAAAGACGCTGACCCCAGAAACCAGCTATATAAGCATGTTCTAAGAATAGCTGCTGAGTCTAAACCTCGGGTGGTTGTAATTGAGAACGTTCTCAATTTACGTAAAATGAAATCGCCAGAGGGCTTATCTTTTTCATCTCAGATATCCAAAGATTTAGAAACATGCGGTTACACAGTTTTTCACAACGTTTTTAAGATGTGCCATTATGGTGTCCCTCAAACGCGAAGGCGATTTGTTTTTGTAGCGTTCCGTGAACGCCCACCCCACGGATATGCGCTTCCTCAGCCAGATCAAAAGGCAACTCCAATTCGTCCTTTTTTATACGACTTAGTTAACGGCGACGATAGTTTACAGCTTCCTAATCACGATCCTTGTTGGGGATTTCGTAGCTCAGTTCATATGGAGACAAAAGAGCCCTTCCATTCATCGGAAACGATCATGCCGGTTCGGTTTTCTCGAACGGCGTCTGATGGTAATCCTATTAGGCGCTTTGACGACCCCTTTCCCGCTGTGGATACCGCGACTGTGTGGGGATGGGCTCAGGGCAATCTCAAAGCCGTACGTCAGGTCAAAGATAGGGTCAATGGTAAGCATATTCGCAATCCAGAATCGAGCGTTACACTGTGGCGAATATCCGCTTCGCGCCTTCGCGCCTTTACGCATCGTGAATATGCACGTCTCCAAACTTTCCCGGACAATTGGGCGTTTTTAGGTGCAAACAAGCGTGATATTCACAAGCAGATTGGCAACGCTGTTCCAGTAGAATTTTCCCGTCGGCTGGCCGAAAATATTCGTGAGGCGCTTAGCTGTATAGATTCTGGCTCTAGTTTTTCCGAACAGAATCAACAGCTCGCTTTATTTTCATAGCCAATATTATTTCGTACAAGTCATCGACTCCACAACTTTACTCAGTTCTCCCCATGACCTACACCACTCCCCAACCTCCTGCTGTCCAAGAAGATGCCTGGTGGGTGCAGCAGTGGGTAGATCTGCTCAACGCCTACCGCTTCAAAAAGCGTTTGGAGCGCGGTCGCAACTACGCCCGCCAGGGCCATATCCTCAGCCTCGAATTTAAGGAAGCCAAGGTTCATGCCAAGGTTCAGGGCACTGCCGCTGAGCCCTATCAGCTCTCGATCTGGATTGAGCGCTTTACCGACGAAGACTGGGGCTTTGTAATCGATACGCTGGGTCAAAAGGCGCTCTATTCCGCGCAGCTACTGGCGGGCGAAATGCCTGACGATATCGAAGCTGTCTTTACCTCTAATGGCCTCAGCCTATTTCCATTTACCCTGGCCGATGTCAACTCCCGCTGTAGCTGCCCTGACCCCAAAAATCCCTGTAAGCATATTGCGGCTGTCTACTACCAGCTTGGCGATTTCTTTCGCGAAGATCCGTTTGTCCTGTTTCAACTGCGCGGACGCACCAAAGAGCAAATCCTCGACGCGCTGCGTCAACAGCGCCAACAAGCCATCTCGCAGGAACCATCTGAACCTGCGAAAGACGTGACCAGCAAAGCCGCTGCTGCCCGTAAGGTTACCCCTAATGTGGTTCAGCCACCGGTTCAAATTGATCGCTTTTGGCAATATGACGAACCATTAGATCCCTCTCTAGTGGTGATTACGCCCGCCGAACAAACTGTTTTGGATGTGATCGGCGATATGCCCTTAGCGACAACCGAATCGCAGATTATCATGGCCCATCTAAAAACGCTGTATCAAGGCGTTGCCCAGCAGGCAATGGTGACGGCACTGAGCTAGCCTTAACTTGCTACTCTAATTTCAGTCGCTACTTGCTGTCACTCTAAAAATTCGCCTGCTATGAAAGATCGCCTGATGAACGGATTAAACACGGTACTGATGTTAAATCTGTTTTTTGTATTGTTTTGCTTTGCCTGGTTTGCCGTCGCCCTTATCGGTCGCTCTGCCAGCGTCGACCTTGGCTTTGACCTGTGGTATAGCCTTTGGGAGCCGGTCATTATGCCCGCCATCGGGATTTTGATGGCAGGCGCGCTTGTCAGCGGCATTTCTAGCTGGATTGGGGAAAAGTTTTTGCAGCAGTCCTAGCAGCTAAGGAAGAAGGCAGTTTTACCATAGACTCCGGGTGCGGGCATACCATCTCATTAACACCCGCGCGAGTCGCTCCGGGTCGTGGCGAACCGTGCTGTTATTTTCATCCATCACGTTCGCGATCAAGATGCGACGGCCTGAATCGATTATGGCTTTGCGGTCTAAAATAACGGGCGTGGAGCCTTCTTTGAGATAGCGGTCAATGGCAGTCGCTGAAGGCATTCTTTTCTGTACCAGCACTGCGTCAAAGAGGTACTGACCGCAGGCGCGATCAATCGCCTGAATATGCTCAGAAACGGTGTAGCCCTGTGTTTCACCGGGCTCAGTCATGATATTGCAAATGTAAATGCGGGGCACCTCGCGCGCGGCTAAGGCGGCGACTAGCTCGGGCACCAGCAGGTTTGGAATAATGCTGGTATACAGACTGCCAGGGCCGACAATAATGTAGTCTGCTGCTTCAATCGCTTCTATGGCCTGCGGTAAGGCCGGTGGATCAGCAGGCAGACAGCCAATTTCGTCAATATTGCCTCTGGCTTTGGTGATGTTCGACTCGCCCTCGATCCGGCGACCGTCGCTGAGCGTTGCCCACAGGCTAACGTCGCTGAGGGTAGAGGGCAGCACCCGACCGCGAATTGCCAGCACTTGAGAACTGGCGGCGATCGCCTTCTCCCAATCACCCGTAATTTCATTCATCGCCGACAGAAACAAATTGCCAAAGCTATGGCCCCTGAGCCCGCTGCCCGTCTCAAAGCGATACTGAAAAAGCTCAGTCAGCAGTTTTTCTTCATCGGCCAGGGCAGTCAGACAGTTGCGAATATCGCCGGGAGGAATTCCCCCCATTTCCCGCCGTAGCCGCCCGGATGAGCCGCCATCATCTGCCACGGTAACAATGGCAGTAATGTTCGTGCTGTGGTGCTTCAGACCGCGCAGCAGCGTTGAGAGGCCGGTACCCCCACCAATCACAACTACCCTCGGCCCCCGGCGCAGACGACGATGAGTTGCAATGGCGTCCCACAGATTATCTTCGCCGTTGGCAGGCAACAGGACTTCTACAATTGCCCCCAGGGTGCGGGTTTGGCCCCAAATGATGAATGACAGACCGCCCAATACAGCCAGCGGGCCGCTGATATAGTTGGGTACCAGGCGGGTAATCAGGTTGAGCAAACTGCCGACAAACTTGACCGTGTAAAATACCGGCGTTAGCTTGAGCCACACCAGAATGCCGAGGCCAACTGCCAGAATGCCCACTGTGCTTAAAAACATCCAGCGTTTGACAAACAGCCCGGGCCTCAGCCACCGCATCCAGCGCTTGGGCTTGGCATATAGCTTGTGACGATTTGAGCGCATGGTGGTAGCAAACAGATAACGACCTGATCAGCGGTCAGATGGGCGGGCTTTCGGTCAACTTTAAACTAGCTAGATCAAACGAACCCAATAAACAGAATGGCGCATTAGGGTTATACAGCGAAAGGGAAAGATAGTCGCCGGTTGATTCAGATCGCGTTAGCCTTCACTTAAGTTCTCACTTTTTTGCTCACTATCAGGAATAGAATTGCGATGCGCTTAGTACGATAGAGAGAGTAGGGATCGGCAACCCGGATCTATCTGTCAGGTTTTCTGGATTTTCATGGACAACTCCAATCCTTCCGCATCCGCACCCTTCAGTCAGTCGCAGGCTGAGCCCGCCGCGCCATCGTCGCCCTGTGGCCCAACGCCGCTGATTGAGCTGAAAGGCATTTCTAAGCAGTTTGGCAATAATCGGGTACTCGACCAGATAGACTTTACGCTTGATCCGGGTGAAGCGATCGCCATTATCGGCCCTTCTGGAACCGGAAAATCTACCGTTTTACGAATCATTGCGGGGCTGCTGGCCGCTGACGAAGGGGAAATTTGGATTGGCGGTCAGCAGCGAACCGGCCTGATCGAAGATTCGTCCGATCCGCTGGGGGTCGGGATGGTGTTTCAGCAGGCAGCCCTGTTTGACTCACTGACAGTGGCAGAAAACGTGGGGTTTTTGCTGTACCAGCATTCCCGTCTGAGCGATCGCGAAATCAAGCGGCTAGTTGCCGAAGCGTTGGCGACGGTGGGCCTACCCGATATCTCGGATCGCTACCCGGCTGAACTGTCGGGCGGTATGCGCAAGCGGGTGAGCTTTGCTCGGGCGGTCATGTCAAACCCGCACAATCCGACCGACCGGCCTAGCCTTTTGCTGTACGATGAGCCGACAGCGGGCCTCGATCCGATCGCCTCGACGGTGATTGAAGATCTTATTCGCGGCGTGCATCAGGGCCAATCCTGTAGTGCTTATTTGATTGTGACCCACCAGGAGAGTACGATCCGTCGTACGGCTGACCGAGTGGTTTTCTTGCACGATGGGCGAGTGCAGTGGGTGGGCGGCGTCGATGAGATTGATTCGACCGACAATCCGTTCGTCCGTCAGTTTTTTAGTGCACAAACGCAAGGACCGATTCATGCGACCGGCTGACTATTTACAATCAGGCAGTTCAGGTCAGACCAGCAGGCTACTCTAACTTTAGGAAACTCATGCGGGCACGAACAATTCGAGAAGGTTCTGTGGGGCTGCTGATCTTATTGGGGATCGGTTTGTTCGGGGGGCTCGTACTTTGGCTACGAGGCTTTAACCCCACCAACCGACCCTATCAACTGATCGCTGAATTTACCGATACGATGGGTGTTCAGTTGGGTACGGCAGTAATGTACCGAGGAGTGCCTGTAGGCCGAGTGGTATCAATTACACCTCGCTCCAATGTGGTGGAAGTAGAGCTGGAAATTACTCAAAAGGATTTGCGGATACCCGATGACGTCGTTGTAGAAACGGTGGAGTCTGGCCTGATTGGGGAGATATCTATCGAAATTACCCCGCTCAGCGACCTGGCGGCGATCGCTGCCGATATGAGCCCCACCGGCAAAGGGTGCAATAGCGATGTGATCCTGTGTGATGGCGATCGCCTGACCGGCGTTACCGGCCCTAGCTACGAATCGTTGTTGAGATCGGCTAATAAGGTCGCCGAACTGCTGGCCGACCCCGAACTGATTGCTCAGCTCAAAACCGTTTTAGAAAGCGCTTCACAGACGGCTGACGAAACCGGCACGCTGGCCAAAGAAGCGACAGAGCTGACCCGCTTGGCGCGCGCACAGATCAGCCCGCTGGCCCAATCTGCTCAGATTGCCACAAATTCAGCGGCGCGCGCTGCCGATCAGGTCAGTGCGGCGGCGCAGCAGTTTTCCCTTACCGGCACTGACGTCAATCGCCTGATTGGTGAAAATCGCGGCACGCTGGTCGATACGCTGGGTAATGTGCAGGCAGCGAGCTTGCAGTTGCGTAACACCGTTGATGTTTTAGGCCCTAGCTTTCAAGATGGTGAGCTAGTCAATAACCTTGGGTTGCTGATAAGTAATGCTTCTGCGGCTTCTGCGGACTTGCAGG
This sequence comes from Phormidesmidales cyanobacterium, assembly GCA_038315915.1. Lineage (GTDB taxonomy): Bacteria > Cyanobacteriota > Cyanobacteriia > Phormidesmidales > Phormidesmidaceae > Phormidesmis. Next base: position 133 of record JBBQAC010000128.1, on the reverse strand, counting down.
CAATCACCTCATCGCTAAATAATCCGGCCAACCTGGTACTGCTACAGCAAACGTTAGAATCTGCCCGCGATGCCCTAGCTAGCGCTCAGAAAGTCATGGCTGATGTAGATGAAATCACTGGCGATCCAGCCGT
>JBBQAC010000176.1:0-9645 GCA_038315915.1 Phormidesmidales cyanobacterium | reverse complement strand
ATCGTCGCCGAAGCTCATCAGCTCGCTGCTCAAGGCGTTCAAGAAATCATTCTGATTTCCCAGATCACAACTAACTACGGCGTCGACCTCTACGGCAAACCCCAGCTAGCAGAACTCATTCGCGCCCTGGGCGAAGTCGATGTGCCCTGGGTAAGAATGCACTACGCCTACCCAACCGGCCTGACGCCAGCCGTCATCAGCGCCATTCAAGAAACGTCCAACGCCCTGCCATATTTGGATCTGCCGCTACAGCACTCTCACCCGGCCATGCTCAGGTCAATGAATCGGCCCTGGCAGGGACAGGTCAACGACAACATCATTCAAAACCTCAAAGCAGCACTGCCCGATGCCGTCCTTAGAACTACTTTCATCGTAGGGTTCCCAGGCGAAACTGACGAACAGTTCGAGCATTTAAAGGCATTTATACAGCGCCACGAGTTTGATCACGTCGGCGTCTTCACGTTCTCTCCTGAAGAGGGCACAGCCGCTTACAACCTACCCAATCAGATCGATCAAGCCGTCAAAGAGGCCCGCCGCGAAGACCTCATGCTCACCCAGCAAGAGATTTCTTTCCGGCGTAATCAGACCCAGGTAGGCCAAGTAGTCGATGTGCTAATCGAGCAAGAAAATCCTGCTACGGGTGAACTGATTGGCCGCAGCGCCCGCTTTGCCCCTGATGTCGATGGCCTGGTGTACGTCAAAGGGCAAGTGCCGCTTGGGCAGATAGTCTCTGTCGCTATCGAAGCTGCCGATACTTATGATCTGTTCGGATCTACCCTGGCGGTTGCCCCGGTGCCGCTGGCGACTACCGCTGCCCTCACCTAGCTCCCGGCCTCTGCTATTTCACTCTCACTAGAAACGTATGACCTCTTCATTCGCTGATTTAGGACTGTCTCTCAATCGGGTCGAGCACCTGACAAAAATGGGCTTCACCCAGCCGACAGCAATCCAAATTCAGACCATTCCCCACTTGCTCTCTGGCCACGATGTCGTCGGTTTGGCCCAGACAGGAACCGGCAAAACAGCCGCTTTTGCCCTTCCTATCTTGGAGCAGATAAACGTGAGCAATCCTGCTGTGCAGGCGCTGGTCCTCACCCCCACCCGCGAACTGGCGATGCAGGTGGGTCAGGCGGTAGAGAGCTTCAACTCTCACAGCAAGCTACGCGTTACCTCCGTGTATGGCGGACAGCCCATAGGTCAGCAATTACACCGTCTGAATCGAGGCTCTCAGGTTGTTGTAGGTACCCCAGGGCGGGTAATCGACCTGATCGACCGAGGTGGCCTGGTTCTGGATAATCTCAGTGTGATGGTGCTTGATGAAGCCGACGAAATGCTGAATATGGGCTTTATTCAAGATGTCGAAAAGATCCTGTCCTGCACTCCCGATGAGCGTCAGACGGCCTTTTTCTCCGCCACGATGGAGCCCGCTATTCAAAAACTATCCACCCGCTTTCTCAAATCGCCGGTAACAGTCAGCGTCGAGCCTCAGAAGACGGCTACTGCCCGGATTAAGCAGGTTGCCTACGTGGTACCCGCTGGCTGGAGTAAGCCTCGAGCGCTGATGCCCATTTTAGAGATAGAAGATCCTGAGAGCGCGATTATTTTTGTGCGCACTCGTCGCACCGCTGCCGAACTTACTCGCCAGCTTCAAGCTGCCGGACACAGTGCCGATGAGTACCATGGCGATCTGACTCAGTCGCAGCGAGAGCGTCTGTTGCAGCGCTTCCGTCAGCGCCAGGTACGTTGGGTAGTCGCCACCGATATCGCCGCGCGGGGTATCCATGTCGAGGATCTCAGCCATGTGATTAACTACGAGCTGCCAGACAACTTGGATAGCTACGTCCATCGTATCGGGCGAACCGGGCGAGCCGGAAAAGAAGGTCGGGCCGTCTCAATCGTGCAGCCGTTGGAAAAATATAAGCTCACCCGCATAGAAAAGCGCTTTCACAAACAGGTTGAGCACTGCAAAGTACCGACTCAGGCCGAAATTGCAGTCCGTCATCTAGAAAAGCTACAGACCCGCGTCCGAGAAGCGATTACCAGCGAGCGACTAGCATCCTTTTTGCCGATTGTGTCTCAGTTGAGCGAGGAATATGACATTCGCACCATCGCCGCTGCTGCCCTGCAAATGGCTTATGACCAAGCCAAACCAGCCCATTTGCGGACGGACGAATACGCCGATAGCAAGCCGACGCCAAAGCCCAGGCTGATAGATTCGCCTATCACCGAGCCTGCTTCTGTAGAGAACCGCATTCAGACATCTTAGAAGCTGCGTTTAAAGCTGTGTAAAAATCCATACAGATTCTTTGGGAGGGTGGCCTACTATAGGAGCACTTGAGCGCTTTTTATGAGGCGTAAATTGGATGGAGTGGTGACTTATGTTAGTCATTCTGATGGAAGATCAGATTCTGCCACCCGCGACTGTTTGCCAAAGCTGCCCTATGGCCAATCAAAGCGGATTGCCCCGCTGGCATCGGGGCCAGCTAGGCTGCGGTCGTTTGATTGCAGGTGTGCTGGCAACCCAGGACTCGGAGCAAGCCCCTGCGCAGTACGAGTGCACGATGGGCTTTCGGATCGCCAAGCTTTCGGACTGAAATTGGATATAGCAGATACGCTATGCTATGGCTACGCCTACGACTGACACTTTTGAATCGTTTTTTAGCTTTTAGGAATTTACCATGACTGGATCTGCAACCGCCCTGGATAGAGCTTTTGCAGCCTTATCGTATGTGATGCCGTTGGCTTCTGCGCTGCGAGCGGGCGCTTACTTTTTTGCTTTTCTGTCAGAGCAAGCACCGCCTGTGCTCAATGTTTTGCAGATTTTGCTGCTACCGCTATCTCCGCTGCTTTTCATTGAGAACAACCCTATTTTAGGTTTGGGTGTTTTTATCTTGCTGTTCGCTTTCGTGGTGAGAAATACAGATATCAGCCGGTTCATTCGCTTCAATGTGCTTCAGGCGATTTTAGTTAGCTTTATGATTTCGATTGGCAGCTTGATTTTGAGCGTGTTAGGCATCAATGGCGGCATCATCGGCGAGACCCTGCTGAATGTTTTGTTTTTGGGAGGGATGGCTATCGTGATTTACTCGATAGCTCAGTCAGTTTTAGGGCGATATGCTGAGATCCCAACGATCTCGGAAGCGGTCAATATGCAGATGCCTTATTAAGGCCCATTGCATAGGACTTAATGAATTGACAGCCGATTGAACTATGGCAGCGCCAGCTCTTTTGAAGCGGGCGCTTTGTTGGTGACTTTGGCCAGCACCGGATTTTCTAGAGCGCCGATGCCTTCGATTTCGATGCGAATGCGATCGCCCACGACGACCGGCCCCACCCCTTCAGGCGTCCCGGTCAAAATCACATCTCCAGGCAATAGAGTAATCGCCTGGCTGATATAGGCGACCAGATATTCTGGTGAAAAGATCATCTCGGCGATGGAAGCCGACTGAACAGGCTCCTGACCATCGTTAACAAAGGTTTGCAAGCTCGCCCCGGCAGGCACTTCACGGACAATCCACGGGCCTAGTGGGCAAAAGGAATCGAACCCTTTCGCCCGCGTCCACTGATTTTCCTGTCGTTGCAGATCACGGGCAGTTACGTCATTAGCAATGGTGTAGCCCCAGATTTTGCTGCGGGCATCGGAGAGTTCGCAGTCGGTTGCGCGATCGCCGATGACAATAGCCAACTCCCCCTCATAATCTACCCTCTCGGACTGCCGTGGATAAAAAATAGGGGCATCGGCAGCGGTCACTGCTGTCGGCGGCTTCATAAATAGCAACGGCTTTTGGGGCAGATCGTTGCCCAGTTCAGCGGCGTGTTTGGCATAGTTACGGCCAACGGCGATTATTTTAGAAGGCGAGCAGGGCGCAAGTAGCCTGTACTCTGCTTTGGCCAGCTCTGTGGTGGTCACCTGTCCGTTTCGCCAGGGAGGGGCATCGAGTACCTGTACGCGGCGGTCGGCTTGCAGCAGGCCATAGTGAAGCTGCCCTGATGACGATTGAACTCGGACGTAGCGATGCGCCATAGGCTTTTTTGCTTTTGAATCACAAGGTTGCTGCACAAGATTTGAGGACTTGCCCGCTGCCGCACACAGGAAAGCTCAGTTCTTGGTATGATTGTAAGCCCTTGCTTTTATCTACGCTATGCCAGCCCTTTAAAATGTTTGGCTAGTCAGGGTAAAAGCCTCTATGACCACAAGGATCTCAAGTTTAGAGTTATGAATACGCTTTACGAAACGATGTACATTTTGCGGCCTGATCTGGGCGACGAAGCCGTTGACCAGGCCATTAGCCGCTACCAGGATATGCTCAACGAGAGTGGCGCAGGGATGCTGGAAACGCAGCATCGCGGCAAGCGGCGACTCGCCTACGAAATCAATCGCTACCGCGAGGGCATCTACATTCAGATGAACTATGATGCTCCCGGCACGGCGATCGCCCCAATGGAAAGGGCTATGCGTCTCAATGAGGAAGTCATCCGCTACCTCACAATTCGCTTCGAAGAGCCTTCAGGAGACAGTGATGGCGACCAGGAACTCGAAGCCACCGCTTCTGCTGCGCCTTTGGGCTCGTAAGTCTAAAATCCACAGCCTTTTAGCCTTTTCTAAAAGACAGACCTTTACCTATGTGTAGAGGTCTGTTTTTTAGTTTTGGAGAGGTGCCGTTCAAGACTTTATCTCTCAGTCATCTTTAGATTTTTGACTTCGGTTTGGGAATGCTATATATCAACATGACTCGGTTAATGGTCTAAGAATTCGTCTACTGATTTAAGCAGGAAGGTTTGTAAGTGACCCAGCTAGTAAGCGTTGTCAATAGTTCAAGCAGCCAGTCGGAAATTGTCCAACTGAGAGAGGAGTTGGCCATGCGCGACCAGCTCGTGCAGCAGCTCTCTCAAGAACTGTTTCGACTGGTCAAGGGCAACCAGGACTTTATGCCGACCCCCGAAGTTTCTGAGCAGCACCAGCAGGAAGTAGAGTCGCTGCGCGGACAGCTCCACAAGCTAGAAGAGCAGGTTGCCTTTTACCAGGAGCAAATGGAAGCCCGAGACGAAGAAACTTACCAGCTACGCCAGACTACGCAAGAGCTGACTGATCGCACCCGGATGCTGGAGCAGGTAGTGCAAGAACTGCCCAGAATTTATAAAGAAAAGTTCGCTGAAAGGATGAACGCGGTCAAAAGCCGGGTGGCCAAAATTCAGCAGGAGAACCGCGAGCTACAGGCCGAACTGCAAAGCACCAGCTACCGGCTAGCGATGCGCAGCCGCCAGGGCGGTAAAAGCAATCTGGATCTGCCCACGTTTCCCAGTGAAATGCTGGGGACTAACTCCATGCCGAGCTTTGCAAAGTCTGCCGCTGCAGGTTGAGAAGAGACAGACTGTACAGTCTTTGTGAAACAGTCTTTGTGAAATGCTTAAGCCTTCCTGCTACAGCCGGGGAGGTTTTTTTGAACTGCCGGTGAATTCTGTAGATATCGAATTGACACTTGACGGAATAACGGGTCAAGATTTGTCAGTATGTAGAAAGTTAACGCCTCGACGACATTAGAGCGTCAACGCTTTTTATCAAATTAACCTTTTCAGGCATAGATTCTTTTATATGGACGAGCTGATCTCTCTAGAATTTGTGCAAGATATTGCTCGTGAATATGGCTATTGGGCCGTGTTTTTTGGCATTTTACTCGAAAATATGGGCATTCCCATTCCTGGAGAAACGGTCACCCTAGTAGGGGGCTTTTTGGCCGGTAGTGACGAGCTGAATGTGTGGTACGTGCTCGGGGCCGCGACTGCCGGGGCAATTATTGGTGATAGCGGCGGCTATGTGGTGGGCTACTATGGCGGCTGGCCGCTGTTGGTTAGGATTGGCAAACTGCTGAGAGTGCCAGAGTCCAGGCTGGTGCAGGTGCGCGATCGCTTCAGTGAAAACGCCGACAAAGCCGTCTTGCTGGGCAGGTTTGTGGCGCTATTGAGAGTGTTTGCGGGGCCTTTGGCCGGTATTACCCGAATGCCTTACCCCAAGTTTTTACTTTGTAATGCTATTGGCGCAGCAACCTGGGCGTCGGTCATGGTCAGCCTGACCTACTTTTTAGGACGGCTGGTGCCGCTGTCGGTGCTGGTCAGGTGGGCAGCGCAGTTTACCGTCGCTGCCCTTTTTGTGGTGATTGGCTGGATCGCGATCGCCTGGTGGCTAGAATCACGCCAAACCGAGCCGCAGAGCCATTAGCTAAGATGTCTCAGGGCACTTACGGCTTCACCAGGTACTCAGAATCGATAGGCTCTACCGCCCCTTGCTTTACCAGTGCCTGATAGATCATTGCGGCCAGTTCTGCGCGGGTTGTCGGCTGCTCAGGATTAAGCTGGTTTAAATTGGGATAGTTGATCACTAAGCTGCCCTTCGTCGCTGCTGCTACCTTATCGGTCGCCCAGTTAGGAATGGCATTGGCATCTGCGTAGCGTGAGACTGTTTCTGGCACATCGGCAGGGGGTTCGATACCCAAGCCGGTGACCAGCGTGGTGAACGCCTGAGTGCGAGTGACTGGCTCATCAGCGGCAAAGGTATTGTCAGGGAATCCGGTCATAAACCCGCCCTTAACGGTCTCTTCGATGGGCTCTCTGGCCCAGTAGTCATTGGAGACATCAGAGAAAGCAAGGGTTTCCTTATCTGCCTCAAGGTCGAACGCTCTGGAGACGAGGTTGGCGATTTGGGCACGGGTGACGGGCTGGTCAGGTCTGAAAAAGCCGTCTTCAAAGCCAGAAGTCAGCCCCCGGCTGCTCAAGGCATCAATGTAAGGTTTTGCCCAATAGTTGTCGGGGACATCCTTAAAGTTGATGGCGTCTTTAGGATTTGCCATCGCCGCTGCTGAAGGGGCTACGCCTGTCGTCGGGGTGCTAGCTGCCGTAGGTGTTTCAGTGGGCTCCTCGGCAGCTACGCCGTCTGGGCTTGCGGCTACGCCTGCCGCCGTACCTGCGGTAGCCGCTCCAAGCCCAAATAGCCTGCCCCGACGAGAATCTGCGACTTCACGACGCCTAGCAGCAGCACGCAAGGCCAGTTTTTCACGGGCTGAGAGCGGTGGTTCTACATCTACGCCAGGTGGCGGTGCAACCGCTCCGCCCATTACCTCAGGCTCTATCGATTCCTCAGCGCCCAAACCAAACAACCCAGATCGCCCTGCCGGTGGAGCCGCTTCAGACGTATCCGCTCCGGCCACCGCATCGTCAAGGATGTTCATACTGCCCCGGCTCATTCCCCAAAACAAAACACTGCCCAGGGTCAAAAAAGCCGCCAGTAGAGCGACCATTTCCTCAAAAGATAGTGGGCGGCTAGGGCCAGAGGTAGAGGACTCAACAGGGCGAGGATTGTTGGGAGGTTCGTTGGGAGATTGGGTCACAGGTAGAATCGCCTCTTTAATAAAAGGAAAACAGTTTATTGATGGGCAGGCAAGAACTTAGGAAGTAGTGAATCATATCCTCGTCGATTTTGCCAAGGCTCTAATGATAGATGGAAATGCTCACCTGGTCGGCAGAACAGAACGGTCGGTTTCAAGGATGCTCTCATAGGCTGCGCTAGACTTCAAACAAATGCCCCCTGTAACCTCTAGCGCCATGACTAATCGAGCAGCAGTTTGTACTTGAGAAAGCACGCTGAAAACCCGGTGGACTGGTGGCCCTGGTGCGATCAGGCACTGGCGACTGCCCAGCAAGAAAACAAACCGATTTCTCTATCGATTGGTTATTCTAGCTGTCACTGGTGCACGGTGATGGAGGGAGAGGCGTTTTCAGATGAGGCGATCGCCACCTATCTAAACGCCAACTTTCTGCCGATCAAAGTAGATCGTGAAGAACGCCCCGACATCGACAGTATTTACATGCAAGCCTTGCAGATGATCGCGGGACAGGGCGGCTGGCCGCTCAATATTTTTTTGACCCCGGATGACCGGGTACCTTTTTACGGCGGCACCTATTTCCCAGTAGAAGCTCGCTATGGCCGTCCTGGTTTTTTGCAGGTGTTGCAGGCGCTGCGGCAGCTTTACGATACCGATACGGCAAAAGTCGCCTCGGTGAAGTCTCAAATTTTGGGCGGGCTGGAGCAGTCTGCACTGCTGCCAGCAGGCGGCTTAGATGAGACGCTGCTACCTGCTGGAATTGCTGCCTGCGCCCGAACGCTGATGCCATTTGATACGGGTAATCGGTTTCCAATGATTCCCCACTCACGGCTGGTGCTGCACGGACATCGGTATCTTCAGCGTTCAGTAGACAGTCAGGATGCGCCTATTGACGGGCTGCATTTAACCCGGCAACGGGCCTTAAATCTGGTCACGGGCGGTATTTTTGATCAGGTGGCGGGCGGGTTTCATCGCTATACCGTAGACCCGACCTGGACAGTGCCTCACTTTGAAAAGATGCTGTACGACAATGGCCAGATCTTGGAGTTTCTGTCTGAGGTATGGCAGATTGGGGAGCGCTCTGAGGCGATCGCCCGCGCCGTCGACAAAACAGTGACCTGGCTAACGCGAGAGATGCAGTCCCCTGCGGGTTTCTTTTACGCTGCTCAAGATGCCGACAACTTTACCAGCGCCGAGGCAGTTGAACCGGAAGAAGGAGGCTTTTACGTTTGGTCATTCGCTGAGCTGACAGATTTACTCACTGAGGCTGAGCTGGCCGAGATGACCAAAGCCTTTACGGTGAGTGAATCTGGCAACTTCAAGGGCCGCAATGTGTTGCAGCGTAAGGTTAGTGGCTCGCTCAGCGCTGAAGTGGAGCGCGCGCTCGAAAAACTTTTTCAGGTGCGCTATGGCGCGAAACCCAGTGATACCCCGACCTTTGAACCGGCCATTGATGCTCAAGCAGCCAAGCGTCGCATCTGGCCGGGGCGTATTCCACCGGTCACCGATACGAAAATGATCGTAGGCTGGAACGCGCTGATGATCTCGGAGCTAGCAAAGGCGGCGACGGTGTTTGGGCGGGCGGATTATCTGGCGATCGCTCTTCAGTGCGCCCAATACATTCAGCAGCATCAGCAGACAGATGGCGGCTTTTACCGGCTCAGCTATGGCGGTGAGGTGGCTATCCCGGCGCAGTCAGAGGACTACGCGCTGTTTATTAAGGCCCTGCTAGATATTCAGCAGGCTTGCTTGAGCTTCGATGAGTATGAGGTTCAGGCGGATGATTGGCTAGGGGCAGCGATCGCCCTTCAGACCCAATTCGATCAACAGCTCGGCGACGAGCAAGGTGGCTACTTCAATGCAACCGGTAGTGGGCTGATTGTCCAAGAGCGATCTTATCAAGACAGTGCGGTACCGGCGGCGAATGGGGTGGCGATCGCTTCCTTAGTGCGTCTATTCCTACTCACCGAAAATCAGGACTATCTCAGCCGCGCTGAAACGGCGCTGCAATCGTTCAGCACCGTCTTGCAAAAAGTTCCTAGAGGTTGCCCGAGCCTGCTGAATGCACTCAACTGGTTGACTCATCCGGTGCTAATTCGTACCTCTGCGGAGCAGATCTCCCAGCTATCAAACCAATCGCTCCCAACCGCCATGCTCAAGCTCGAACCCAATTTGCCCTCCGGCGCGGTGGCACTTGTCTGTCAGGGATTGAGCTGCCAAGCACCGGCTACCTCTGTCGAAATCATGCAGCAGCAAATTGAACAGAGTC
>JBBQAC010000080.1:0-15715 GCA_038315915.1 Phormidesmidales cyanobacterium | reverse complement strand
GACCTTCAGCTAAAGTTAAGGAGATTATGACTGTCACTGAGATTTTCGATATTTTTATTAAGGCGCTGACCTTTATTTCAATCTTTATTGCTGCTGTTTCACTCTGGCAGAACAGCAAACATAACAGAAGACAGTGGAATTTTAATGCCTTCACTCACTACACAAAGCGCTATGACGACATCATGGGGGAGCTTCCTGACCAAGGCTACACTCTTAGGTTCGATCTAGATCACCAAATTCCATCGAATAATGAAGTGCGTATTGCAGTCCTAAAATATCTGAATATGACATCTGAGGAGTATTACCTGTGGTGCAATAAGTATCTTGATGATAAGGTCTGGCAAATATGGATGCTCGAAATCAAGCGCACCCTGCAAACCCCCCTTTTTCAGCGGGAGTGGCAGACCTTGAAAGGAGAATTTAGGTCATACAAAGAGTTCTCTGACTTTGTTGAGCAGGTTCAATCAGAAGTGGTATTGTTTGACCAATCGAAACAAGTGAGGCGACATCGCCTCTTACGTATTTTCGATCATGGCCCGAGGCATTAATCTATGAGTTCTAGCCTATCCGGCTTCCTAAGAGAGCGGGCATACGCCCTTGTATAGGACTCTGTTACGTGGGGACAGCAGGACAGGTTCTGCTGAGAGATAATCTCCACTCTTAATTTGGCTATTGCCTCCTTGTCACACTCAACTTATCTACATCGCACCGCTAACAGTGTCCTGTACATAGACGTTAGCCGTCAGCTTCCACAGCGCCTTATTTCTCCGGAGCGATCGCCGATTCTAAATCTCCGTGCTTGGGACTCCACCACCCTTTTGCCGTATGGAAATAGACAGCCTCTTTATGCTTGGCTTGAGTTCTGGCTTTCGTGTCCGAACATCGCAGCAGTTTTTTAGCCTTGCCGTCTTTCTTATAGCTGTACGCTTCCATTGGCTTTTGGCAAACTGGACAGGGATGAGCGGTTAGATTCGCTTCAGCAGATTTTACCTTTGCCCCTTCGCTTTCTTTAGCGCGAGGCGGTTCCCATCGCTTGCTGAACTTTGAGTAGAACAGCACAACGTTCTCACAGCCACTTGTGCATTTAAGAAAGTATTTCTTTTGAACTTTAGTGCTGGGGACTTTCGCCATCGGTTTATGACAGTGAGGGCAAGGCGTTTTAGACATTGCTAGAGACCGCCCCCCGCTGCGCACCGCTGGCGTAGTGGAGAGATGTTTAGGAATCACCTCCTGAGCGCGGGTGAGGGCCGGGGCGAAGTATTCCTGATTCCATTTCGTCAGGTAGCGCTGCCAGTCCTCTTTACCCTCGGCAATCTGGTCAAGCGACTGCTCCATCTGAGCTGTGAAGCTAGCTTCGAGTAGGTCAGGAAGCGCCTCCTTGAGGAAAGCATCGACCTCTAATCCCAGTGCAGTCGGGAAAAGAGAGCCTTTGGTAACCTCCACATATAGCCGCTGCTTGAGCGTTTGGATAGTCGGCGCAAAGGTACTGGGCCTGCCGATACCTTTGCGCTCCATTACCTGCACGAGCTTGGGTTCGCTGTACCGGGGCGGTGGCTGAGTCTGTTTCTGTTCGTGCGCTGCTCGCTGGAGCGTAATCGACTGCCCCGGCTGCACGCTAGGGAGTTCCGCATCGGCCTTCAGGTTTTTCCAGTAGCGGGTATAGCCCAGGAAGATGACCACCTGTCCTTTGGTTTGCCAGCAGACCGAACCCGACTGAGTGTTGATCTCAGTCTGCTGAACCTGAGCTGGTTTGCACTGGGAGGCGATCGCCCGCTTCCAAATCATCACGTATAAGTTGAAGGCATCGGTAGAGAGTTCTGCCCGCAGATGCTCAGAGGCGCGATCCACATCGGTGGGTCGAATGGCCTCATGTGCTTCCTGTGCGCCCTTGGCTTTACGATGCTGCGCGACTTTCTTCGGCACGTTGTCAGGGTCATGACGCTCTAACCACTGCCGCGCCTGCGTACAAAATTCAGGGCTCAGCAGGGTGCTATCCGTTCTCATGTAAGTAATGAGCCCTGCCTCATAGAGCGACTGGGCAACTTTCATCGTCTGCTCAGGGCTGAAACGGAGCCGGGAGCCTGCGGTTTGTTGCAGGCTAGAGGTAATGAAAGGTGGGGGCGGCTTGCGGTGGGTGGTCTTGCCTTCAACTCCAATAATCGTATGAGGATGCTGCTGAGCAATCGCTACCAGGCGATTAGCGTCTGCTTCAGAAGTGACTCGGGCGGATTCTGGCGCTGATTGTTCAGAGGGGCTAGCGGCATCATCGGGTGCTTCTTCCTCTGATGCTTCAGCAGCAGTTCCCCGGTAGTAGGCCCGGAAACCTTCGGCGTAATCGACAAAGACGCTCCAATAGTCCTGGGGCACAAAAGCCTGAATTTCTCGCTCTCGGGTACAGAGGATATGCAGGGCAGCGCTTTGCACCCGGCCCATGCTCTTAGCGCCGTTCTGTAGCTGCCATAGGAGAGGAGAGCCCCGATAGCCAACTAGCTTATCTAGCACGGTGCGGCATAGACCGGAGTGTACCAGGTTGAGATCGAGCTGGCGCGGCTGAGCGATCGCCGCTCTGACTGCGGCGGATGTAATTTCGCTATAGACGACGCGCTGCGGATTTTTCAGGTTCAGCGCCTGCTGAAGGTGCCAAGCAATGGTTTCGCCCTCCCGGTCGGGGTCGGTGGCCAGAACAACGGTTTTAACCTGCCGAACGGCTGCCCTCAGTCCTTGAATGGTTTTTGCGCCGCGCTCTCCTCTAGGGACGAATCGGCAGTGGACTGAATGCCCGTTCAGGTCGAAGCCCAGCGAATCTTCGCCATCACTAGCCAGTTCGCGGATATGGCCAACGCTAGCTTTGACCAGCCAGGTGGGGCCGAGGATTTGACCAAGCTTTTTGATCTTGCCAGGGCTTTCGACAATCAGAAGTTTGGAGGACATGAGGATTACCGGACGCTGGTTGCTATGTACTGATTATGTACTATGAATGCTTTGCCTCAGCAGATTTCGGCTCAGGCTACTTTCAGGCCAGAACAAAAGCTCAAAAGTTACCAAGACGTACAGGCCAGCCGCAACCTCTTTAAACAACGCCCTTATATAGAATTGGAGACAAAATGGTCGCTAAGGCCACAATGCTCTGATATCAGGGGTTTTGAGTCTGAGTATTTGCGCTTATTGGGATTCGCCTTTGAGCGTAACGAAGCCTGAAACTACTGAAAACTCGTTGATGAAGCTTGGTTAAATGAGCTTAGCGACCAAAATTTCTCGGCTTCTACACACAAGCGCACCACAGCAAATTCTTCATCCATCAGACGGCAGGTCGTATAGGTTTCGTTTTACCTTGCGACAAAGTGTTGCAAGCGGTACTTGAAATCAGCTGTTTTTGGGATCAGGCCATATCGACATGGCATCCGGTCAGGGTTCGATCCACGACTTTTGGTAATGACAGTTTTGGCCCTAGGAATAGCCGGGGTTTGAGACAGCAAGCAGAAGCCCTATACGGATCAAGGCATCACTTCTAGCATATTAGAATGAGGGTGGAACCTGGCAGGTAGTTGGGCAAGTAGCTGAGTAACATCGACGGAACGTATTTAACGGGGGATGTTTGATGGGTGATCACAAGCCTGGTTACGATTTGGTTGTTTTTGGCGCAACGGGATTTGTGGGGCGTATCCTCTGTGGTTACCTGCTCAATCAAGTGGGGGTGAGCGACTCAGTTAGATGGGCCATTGCCGGTCGCTCTAAGGCGAAGCTAGAGACCTTCGTTGCCGAACTGGGGACTAGGGCAGACGGACTGCCCTACATAACGACTGACGCTACCGACGAGAATAGTTTAAGGAAGCTTTGTGCTCAAACTCGGGTTGTTATTTCCACCGTTGGCCCCTACGCCCTGTATGGGGAAACCCTGGTAAAAGTTTGTGCTGACACCGGCACTGACTACTGCGATCTTACCGGAGAACCTCAGTGGATCCGCCAGATGATTGAGCGTTACAGCGTTGCCGCCCAGGCTTCTGGGGCTCGCATTATTCACTGCTGTGGGTTTGATTCTATTCCTTCTGATCTAGGGGTTTACTACCTACAACAACAGGCACAACAGCGGTTCGGACAGCTTTGCAATCGCATCAAAATGAGAGTCAAATCAGCCCAGGGAGGCGTCTCTGGGGGCACTGTCGCCAGCGGCATCAACCTAGTTCAAGCGGCCAGACTCGACCCTGAACTGCGCCAGGAATTAGACAATCCCTACTCACTATGCTCAGAGACTCCCCAGTCTTTGGCGCATCCCTCAACCCTGGTTCCTGTGCAGTATGACCCAGACTTTCAGGAGTGGGTGTCTCCATTTGTGATGGCAGCCATTAACACCCGCATCGTGCTGCGCTCCAATGCCCTGATGGATTATCCCTATGGTCAAAGTTTTCAGTATGAGGAGGCGGTATTGACCGGTTCCAACACCGCTGGCTGGCTGAAGGCCCAAGGACTCAGTGTGGCCCTTAGCGGCCTGGCGGTGGCCACGGCGTTCTCACCCACCCGCTGGCTCCTAGAGAATACGATTATCCCTAAGCAGGGTGAAGGCCCGAGTCAAGCGTCCCAAAAGGAGGGATTTTATGATTTGCGCTTTTGGGGTGTAACGGGCAATGGAGAAACCATTGAGGTAAAGGTTGTGGGAGATCAAGATCCTGGCTATGGATCTACCGCAAAGATGTTGGGGCAGACGGGTCTATGTATCGCTGAGAATTTTGCCAAGGCTGATAAACCAGGAGGGTTTTGGACACCCGCGTCGATGTTTGGAAACGTTTTGATAGAGCGGCTGGGGAAGTCTGCTGGATTGACGTTTGAGGTGTGTTGAGGTTGGAGGCTCTAATGACTGACTCGGACGTAGCGAAGGTGGTGAAGCCGGTAACGGGTTTGGTGAGTGGTGTTGGTGTATCGTATATTTTTTGGCTTATCTCACGACAAAGATGGGGCTTTTTGCATAACCCCCCGGAAAGGGGCGTGGTTCAATCCGGGTTCAGCCAGGGTAACACTCTGAGTCAGGGTTAGACCCTTCTAAAGGCTGTCTGGCAAGACTTTGAGAACTTTAGGTCTTACCAAAAGTGTTACCCTCGCTTGAACCACCCCCATTTTTGCACCACGCCGAAAAGCTTAGCCATCAGAGGCGATCACAACCTCTAGCGACACCGGCTGATGCTGATTGCTGTTAGAGCGTGGTGCGAATGCGGTTAAGGCTGCTGAGATACTGGTTTAAAAAAGGAAGACCGCCAATCGCAGGAATGATATAGCGAGAGGTGCAGAGCAACCCGAGTGCCGCCCCCGTCGCCGCACTAAAGTAGGGCTGGTAGAGAACAATCAGGGCAGCGTCGCGGGTGCCCACCCCGGCAAAGGTAAGGGGCAGCAGACCCGCCAGAATGGCCAGGGGCGACAGCGCCAGACTGATAATCGGGTTCACCCAAGCATTAAGGGCCAAAATAAAAAACCAGATCTGCATCAGATGGAGCAGCCAAATGAAAATAGAAGTCGTAACAATGACCAAAAGCTGAGTGCGATCGGCCCAAAAGTACGTCTGCATCTCTCCCCAAGCCGCCCCCAGAGACAGAAGTTTTTTCCTCAACTTGCCCGGTACCAGCGGCGGCACAGTCTCAAAAAAGAGCCGAGCAACGGTTCGCGAAGCCAGAACAAGCACCCCCAGTACCAGTCCGCTCACAATAGCCATGGTCATAGACACAAAGAAGGGGTCTCTCACCGGCAACAAAATCAGCCCAAACCCACACCACAGCAGCAGCGAGAGAAAATCGCAGGCTTTCTCAAAAACCACAATGCAAAGAGACAGCGATAGCGACAGCGAGCTGCTATCGGGCCGCTGAATAGGAGAAGAGCCCCCATCGCGCATAAAATACGCCTTGGCAATATCGCCCATCTTGGAGGGCAGCACCATATTCAGCACGCTAGAAGCGAGTATGAGCTTGTTGGCCTCCCATAGCCCCAACGTTACTTGAGAAGGCACAATCTGCTGCAGTCGCCAGCTCGAAAATAAGGTAATCGGCACCACCATCGACAGGCTAACGACCATCCAGAGCCCATTGCAGTTGCGAAAAACCTCAATCAACCCCGCAAAATCGATCTGGGTATAGATAAGAATCAAGATCAGAGTGCTAACGGCCAGAGAGATCAGTCGTTTCATGAGGAATCAATGTTTCGGAGCTTGGCAAGATGAATCTTTTAGAGCGATCGCGTCAATCTAAGCGGCTCGCCCGGTTTCAATCCCTGTACCTGAGCGGTCAAATCCAGCCAGGGCTGAAGTTGCCCTGCCTGATAGGTGCGGCTCATGACCACATATATCGACGTTTGGTCGCAGCCAATCCCAGCTGCGACAACATCGGGCCAGTGGAGCGATCTCAGCTCGTCCTCCACCTGCCAAGCACCTTGCTGCCAGCGAAACAGTCGGACAAAGTCAAAGGGAGCCGGTCTTTTGCCCGTAATCAGCACCTTTTGCAACAGAGTGCGAATTAGATTAGGGAAAAACCGGCCAACCGTAAACATCATCGCCCGTAAAATTAACAAATTCGTCGTGGTCATTTGCGTTTGCTTGGCCCAGCCCAGCGAACCGCTAATGGTGATCTCGTTCTCACTGACCTGCACCGCATAAGGGCCAACCAAATGCCCCACCGCGTTTTTGAGCTTGGCCCCCTGTCGCACCTGCAGCGAAAATTGAGTATCGGAAAAGGCCAGGCGATCGTCTCTAAACAACTTAAACGCGCCGCCCTTATTGAGCGCCAAATACAGTTTGCGATCGGCCCGGTGATCGATCAATATTTGCGCATTTTGCAGCCATACTCGCCCTGCCGGTGGCGGCTTCGTTGGGGGGCGATCTTTCACCGCATCTTCCCAGGTGAGCAAATAGTTCCAGGTATGATGCCCGACGATGTGATCGTCCGCGTAGCAAGCGCCCAGTCCTTTTTCTAGCCCTTGGGCAAAGCGATCGTTCAGGCTCAGGGCTTCGGGTAGCCAACGGCCCACCAGCTCAAATCCGTGCGGGAAGAAGTTATAGGTATTGCGACTGGTGTACTCGCCGCCATAGGAGCCATCCGGGTGAACAAAGTGAGCGGCCAGATGAACAGCTTTGACAATAGCCTGCTGAAGACGCGGCAGATCGATCACGCCAACGGGTTGCGTTTGGGCCAAGTCATAGATCTGCGCCAGGCAAGAGACCGTCAGCGTGTGATAGCCCGGATCGCAGCCCTCATATTCATAAAACCAGCCCTCCGCATCCTGCCAGGAAAAAACCCGCGCCAGGCGTTGGGCGATCGCTCTCTGCCACCGATCTGTCTGCAACAGTGCCCCCGCCCGCAATAGGCCCAATGCTATTAGCGCCTGATGATTCGTCAGCCGCCCGCTCTCATGATGATCAGCCAGCCAGTCTGCACGCCGCTCAAAGAACCGGAGGGCTTCAGGGCTGTCCAATCTCAGCCGCCGGTAAGCCTCCAGACAAGCTAAAAGTGAGAAGGCCGCAGCGCCCCCGGCCCGCTCGAAGGGAAAATAGTCATCGCACGAACCATCGGCATGAGCAGTGCGAGCAGCGTAAAGAATGCCTGCTTCGCCCCAAGCTTTGATCGCAGGCTGCCGGTAGTAAGGATTATCGGGCAGCGGCAAATCATACACCAGCGCCAGCGGCCAGACAAATTCCTGCGACATACCGCTCGGAAAGTCAATAATCTTGTACTGCCAAAAGTTACGGTCGAAGCAGCCATAGGTTGGGCTGTGAGGATTGCGATCTTGCAGCGTCAAAATTTTAGGAATTTGGCGCAGCGCTTCGCGGGCAAAGAGGTCTCGGTTCATTACTTTTCTTCGCGGCGGCCCGATTGGAGATGGCCCGACTGGAGATGGCCTGATTTTACAGGGCGATGAGCTGCGTAAGACTCTATTTCTGCGCGCCGCAGTCTCAACTGCACATCTTCTAATAGCTTTCGGTTGACTGCCAGCAGATCTGCCAGCAGGCCCACCACCCAGAGCTGCGATCCGATTAAGATCAAAATGGCTGACAGAATCAGGCTCGGGACGTGACTGCGCGGTGTGCCGCCAAAGTACAAAATCAACCAGCGGACGCCGAGTAAAAAGCCCAAGCTAAACGGCACGCTGCCTAGCCACATAAAAAATGAAAAGGGCTTGTAGGTAATAAAAATGCGCAGGATGGTGATGAGCGATCTCTGCACATAGGAAAAAATGCTTTTCACCAGGCGTGAAGGCCGCAGATAACCGTTGGTGCGAATGGGCACCGAAATCACTGCCATACCCTTTTGCCCCGCCTGAATAATCGTTTCCAGCGTGTAGGTATACTCATTAAACACGTTTAGCTCCAGCGCTGCCTCCCGGCTAATCGCCCGAAACCCGCTGGGCGCGTCGGCCACTGCGGTCCGACTAGCAATTCGCACGGCCCAGCTACCTAGCCGCTGCAACAGCTTTTTGGCCGGAGAAAAGTGCTTGATCTGTTGAATGGGTCTCGCCCCAATCACAATTTGAGCCTGACCCGAGAGAATCGGCGCAATCAGCTTGGGAATATCGTCAGCGCAATATTGATTGTCGGCATCGGTATTGACGATGATATCGGCTCCGGCTCTGAGGCTCGCTTCTAGCCCGGCCATGAAACCTTTTGCCAGCCCCCGGTTTTTGCCAAAGTGAATGATGTGATCGACACCCCACTCTCGGGCGACTTCAGCGGTGCGATCGCGGCTCCCATCATCAATCACCAGCCACTCTACCTGATCGACACCGGGGACTTGTCTGGGCAGTGCTGACAGGGTAATGGCGAGGGTGTTTTCTTCGTTATAGCAGGGGATTTGGATGATGAGCTTGATTGGTGAAAGCGAGTGAGCACTGCTGCTGCTGCCATTTGTTTCGAGCATAATACTCACGGTTCGCTGAAAAATATAGGAGAATAGCAAATAGCCTAACCACCGCTAATCCCTTTGGCCGCAATTGCTATGGCCCAGTTAATCGCGAACGAACGAGTCGATGATATTCCGCTGCTGTTGAGCCAGATGCAGAGACTAGGACTCAGTGAACTGTTCGACGAGCACTTTGAGCCTCATGGTAACCGGAAAGGGCTGAGTATGGGCAAGGTGGTGGCTGTTTGGCTGGGATACATTCTTTCGCAAGGAGACCATCGACTCAATCAGGTAGAAGACTGGGTAAGGGGTCTGACAAATACCTTGAAAGCGTGCATAGACCCGGGGCTGAGGCAATTAGACTTCAGCGATGACCACCTAGCGACGGTACTCGACCAATTGAGTGACGACTTGCAGTGGGATAGCTTTGAGGGGGCGCTCAACGGTCAAACGATGCGGGTGTATGACTTAAGCGTAGAGACAGTTCGGATTGATACGACCACCGCTAGCAGTCACCGAGCGCCCACAGCAGAGGGATTATTTCAGTTTGGTCACAGCAAAGATTATCGACCTGACTTGCCGCAAGTGAAGATATCGCAGGCAGCGTTAGATCCGCTAGGGATGCCTGTGAGCACCACCGTAGTGAGTGGCAACCGGGCCGACGACCCGCTGTATATCCCCGAGATTAAGCAGGTTCAAAAGAGTATCCAAACCACTGGTTGCTATACGTCGGCGATAGTAAGATGTCGGCCATAGAAACGCGCAGCTACCTGGCCCAAAGCCAGAACCACTACCTGTGTCCGCTGCCTGAGGTTCAGGTTTCCAAAGCTGACTTAGCCGAACTGCTCGCGCCGGTCTTTCGAGACGAAGAAACGCTTGTGTCGGTAGCTGCTCCTGAAGTTATCGCTAAGGCATCGGTTTCAGCAGAATCCGCCGAGACTGAGCCGGAGTTCATTGCATCGGGATTTGCTATGCCGATGCGTCAGTCTGTCGACATAGGGGCAGAGCAGTTCACCTGGACAGAGCAGTGGTTGGTGGTACATTCCTTCAAGCATGGGCAACGGCAACGGCAAAGCTTGGACAACCGGATTGAGAAAGCCACAGCAGCGATAGCGCAGGTCAACGTGACCGGACCGGGACACAAACGGCGCTCAGCCGATGAAACCGTGGCCGCTGTTAACCGAATTCTTCAGCGCTACCGGGTGAAGACCCTATTCCAGATAGCCTATGAAACCACCACCGAGACCCTTCACAAACGCGCCTATCGGGGGCAACCGGCGCGTACCCTCACCGAAACTAAGCTGAGCGTGAAGGCGGCGCTCGACCCAGATGCCTATGAGCACACCCAGCGGCTATTGGGTTGGCGGGTCTATGTCTCCAACGATCTCAATCTGACCTTGCAGGATGCGGTCTACGGCTACCGCAATGAGTATCTTATTGAGCGATGCTTTA
Source organism: Phormidesmidales cyanobacterium (assembly GCA_038315915.1). Lineage (GTDB taxonomy): Bacteria > Cyanobacteriota > Cyanobacteriia > Phormidesmidales > Phormidesmidaceae > Phormidesmis. Next base: position 5,396 of record JBBQAC010000080.1, on the reverse strand, counting down.
GACGCTACAAAGGGAAGTCACTCGGCTTGACTCCCTTGTTTTTAGCCTCTGACGAGCGCATCAAGGGCTTGATTCGGTTGTTGAGTCTGGGTCTGCGTATCCTCTGTCTACTCGAATTCTCGTTGCGCTGTGCGCTCAAATCGACCCAGCAGGAGCTGTCTGGACTCTATGCGGGCAATCCTAAACGAGCTACCGCTCGTCCCACCGCTGAGTTACTACTTCAAGCTTTTCGCGCCATCACACTGACCATCATGGATGTTGAGGGGCGGCTCCAAAGATTCCTCTATCCTTTGTCTGAACTACATCAGCGCATATTGCTATTGCTGGGCGGCGCTGATGATATCTATCTCGCTCTCACTGGATAATTTTAGTAAACCCCCTTTATTTTGAGCGAACCGTGAGATAGTAGTGCGATACAGTGAACACCCTAAACATATCCTCAAATGGCAATCCGATGTTCTCTCGTCAGCCCAACTCGATTCGCCTGCAGCCGCAGCCTGCTAGCTGGCTAAAGGGCTGGCCCCATAACAGCATGAAGACCTGCTCAATCATCGGTTTGAGCTTTGGCGTTATCGTCAGGCTAGTTCAGTACTTTAGCAATCGATCCCTCTGGTTTGACGAAGTTGCTCTGGTGCTCAACCTGCTCGAACGCAGCTATATCGAGCTGCTAGGCGTACTCAGCTACAACCAGGCGGCACCGCCACTTTTTCTTTGGATTGAGAAATTTTTCTTTGATCTAGTCGGCAATAACGAATATGCCGAATATGCGCTGCGATTTTATCCGCTGCTGGGCAGCCTGTTGTCTTTAGCGCTCTATTACCGCTTTACCCAAACCTTCACGACCGGCTGGGCCAGACCGATTGCGATTTTTCTGTTTTCGGGGCTTGGCTACATTGTTTATTTTGCCGGAGAGGTAAAGCCCTACAGCTGGGATATCACGATTGGGCTGTTGCTGTTTATGGCGATCGCGGCCATGGACACCCTGCGGCCAAAGTTCAAACAACTGCTGGGCGTTGGGCTGCTAGGCGGTGTGAGTATCTGGCTGTCGTTCCCGAGCATTTTGGTGATGGCCGGGGTAGAGGGTGCTAACGTTCTTAAGCTCAAGCTGTGGCGGCTCAGTGGGCAAGAGTGGCGGGCTTTTTTGCTGAGGCGATTACCCTTGTATGCCGTATGGCTGCTCAGCCTGAGCGGGCTCTACTTTGGCATCGTCACTCAAACCCTCGCTGAGACTGGCCTATCTGAAAGCTGGGCGGTTCGCTACCCCAAAAACTGGTTTGACTTGCTGTGGCTGCTGGACTCTTTTGGGCGCTTCTTTTACCGGCCGCTGGGTTTTCTCTCTCCCGCTGATGGGTTGGCAATGGTAGCTTTTGTGGCTGGGTTTAGCTATCTGTATCGCACTCAGAAGTGGCGATTGGTCTATTTGAGCAGCCCGTTCGTGGTGACGCTGATCGCAGCTTACCTGCATAAATATCCCTTTAGAGATCGGCTGATTTTGTTTTTGACGCCCTATGCGCTAATCGTGTTGGCAGAAGGCATCGCCTGGCTGATCGCTCAGCGGCACCGGCGACCGAGGGTTCTGAGACTGCTGGGCGCGGTGCTGGCCATCTCGCTACTGGTGCTGCCGCTAGGTCAAACCCTGCCTCAGTTGGTTCGCCCCGAACTAGCCCACTTTGACGATCTCAGACCGGCGATCGCCCACATCCATAAAAACTGGCAGTCGGAAGACAAGCTCTATGTTTTTCCCGAATCGCAACTACAGTTTCAGTACTATAGAACCCGCTTTGAGTTTCCTGCAGATGACGTGGTACTGAGCCAGATGGTTGACTTTGGCCTGAGCCGCGTAGAAGAAGGCGACTTGCAACAGTTTTCTCAAGAGATGGCTGCGCTTAAAGCAGGGCCACTGAGCGATCAGCCGAGAGTCTGGCTTCTACTCTCTCGCAAAAATCCTGATGCTGAAGCCACCCTTTTAGAACAGATCGATCAGCTAGGAAACTCTGTAGAGAGAACCCACTACCCCGACGTTGCCGTGAGTCTGCAAGATCTTTCACTATGAGGCTGCTGCCGATCTATGCCATCATTTGCTACTGATTTAGCTGCCAAACTGCCCAATCTCCCGCCTGAGCAACCACCGTTCCGCCCAAGTCGGGATGCCAGGTGCGCTGGGTTAAAATGTAGCCTGCCCCATAGGATTGGGCAAGGCCCAACAGCTCTTGAGCGCTGCGCTGACGGTAAAGATCGTAGGTGTAGTCGGCTAACATCATTTGCGCGCTGAGTGGGCCTAAAATATCTTCGAGCCGGGACTGCCAGGTTAGTATGCCCTGGTCGGTGAAGGGAAAGCTTTTGAAAGTGACGACAACTGAGCGCTCTGAATAGAACCGGAACACTTCATCTGAGGGAGGCACCAGCACTAAGGCATCTACAGGGCTAACCTGGCCAAATTCAGTGGCGACTTGCGCCAGAGCGTCTGCCGGCTCAGCATACATCGTAATTTTGCGGTGAAGTGGCGTCAGCGCAGCGCTGCTGATAGCGCCAGAGAGATGCAGTCCTACATAGAGCAGCAGCCCTACCGTTATCGCCTGAAAGTAAGGCGTTGAGCGGCGGAAAAACTGGGGGAAAGGTTGCTTTAGAAGCGGGTAGGCGAGGCTGGCAAAAAAGACCGGCAGGTAAGACCAGCAGGCTAGCAATACTATGAAGAAAAGAGCGTAGGTGATCGCAATATCTCGCTGCGCAGTCAACCTGAGTGCATTTAACCGGATCAGCGGTGTGAGCAAAGCATGTCGTCGATCAGATTTAGCTGATCTTTTTGCTAGAAGTAAAGCCAGAGTCAAGGCCAGCAGCGCCAAAGGCCCGATCCGATCTACCAAAGGCATCGCTAGCAGCAGCAGGCTCACCGGATAATTGCCTCGCTGGTGATACTCACTGGCAACCACAGCCACCGCCGTCCAAACCGTGATCATGGCAAAGGGGGTCACTCTGGCAAACTGTAGCTTAGCCACCAGCGCAACCGGAATCACTTCCACAAAAACATAGCCCACGATAAGCAGCCCGCAGGCCACGCCGAGCGTCAGGGCCAGATCCCGCTGATGACCAGGACTCAGCCGGTCTGAAAGCCGTAAGCTAACCAGGCCCGCCCCCGTTAGCACCATAAAATCTCGCCACTCTTTTGCCGGAAACGACGACAAAATAATGTGGTGCGGGTGCCTGATATAGCCGTAGAGCTGAACAAAAGTAGTATCGCTCAGCGCTTCACTACTGGTATTTCCTGCCATCACCATAGGCACATATACCAAAGCAACCAGCAGACAAAAGATTGAGGTCGCGCCTAAAAACTGTCCCCAAAATTGACCCAATCGCCCTCGAAAAACAGTTCCCATCAGCAGGCTGATGCCCCACAGACAGGCAGGTAAAAAGCCGACCAAAAACTGCAACAAACAGGCCAGGCCAAACATTAAATAGCCCAGCCGCCACTGCCGGCGGCAGCAAAAGTAAATGCCCCAAACCGTAACCCCCATCGCATAGATAGGTGCAATCGGCTCAACTCTAAAAATATCAGTCACGCCCAGCGTGCCATCAAGGACCGAGAGACCTAAAAATGCCAGCGCCATGCCAGCAAAAGGCGATCGCCCCAAATACTGCCCAATCGCCCACAGCCCCAGAATCATGGAACCCAGCGCCAGCACAAACAAACCAAAGGTGACAACCGGCAGGCTCAGGCCAAGCTGATGAAAAAAGAGAATGAGATGATAGTAATAAAAGCGGGGCGTGAATTCTGTCATTTCTTGAATGTAGAAGTCACGGCTGAACAAGCTGTCGTCAACCAGGGCAACCATTGCGGGCACCTGGTTAAACATATTAGAGCGATCAAAAGAATAGCCATAGGCTATAAGCGCGCTCAGCAGCACGAAGCTACCAGGCCACAGCATTTTCCCGATGGACTTAAACAACATAGGACAGCAGTCATCTCTGCGGACTTCACCATAGTACCGACTGTAGAGCCGCGATCGGTTGTGGCAGTATTAAGCCCTACAAGTCAGACAATTTCTCCAGGAAGGATAATGGGTCGCTCATGTTTTCAGCAAAGCCGAGAATATTGCGATCGCGCCACTCATACACCAGCTTTCCATCTGCTTCAAACAAAAAAGTCGCCCCGCGATAGGTCAGATAAGACGCATCAGGCACATAGGTCTGCCAATGGCTCAAGACTTCCGTCATATTGCGCAGTCTGAGCGTCGCCAGTTCGAAAGGCCGCTGAAATCCTTTGCCGCCTGCTGCGCTGAACGTTTCACCCTTGAGCGCAGGCAGGGGAGCGGCTTTGACTACTTCGTCATCGGCAATGAGCTGAGGGGCAGATCTATCGCCGGTATAGCCCCGTAAGACTTCTTTTAGCGTGCCAGGACTGCCAATGCCGGCACACATGAGCAATAAATTGAAATAACCGTTCTGCTTTGAGCTGAGGCCGGGAAGGTTCCAAGTTAGCCCTTTGTATAAACCTAGCTGGTCGTGCAGAGCAGCGGTGGAGTCTACGTGCAGATGCTCCGGGGGGAAACCGATGTAGGTGCAGAATTTTTTTCCGCCAGCGCGATCGCCAATTCCTACTGCCCGCACCTGAATATCAGCGGCTGCGAGGTTTGCCCTACCTCTTTCTACCCACCAGGCATATTCCAGCGTATCAAAGTCACCTAGCTGCGGCCATACCAGTATCAGCGTTCGCTTTGAGAGTTCACAAGTTTCATAGGGGGAAGCGAGTTGACCGTCACTGACACGCAGCGGTCGAGCCTGAGTGATAATTGAGTGAATGTCCATAAAAGCATGTGGAGTAGTATGAAGTGGATCCCAAAGACTGAACAACTTGAAAGGGCAGTTAAGCTCTGAAGGATCTACGTAATCAATACGCTTTCAACGAGTATTACACATCACCTCCTTTTTCCGTTCATTGTCCCGGACACGCTAGTAGAAACTATGCACTTTCAGTGCAAGGCTTTAGCATCTCCGTTCCGGCTCTTTATGGCGTGGTTCAACTTTCAGGATACCAGGGTAACACTTTCATAGAACCCCAAAACCTCAAAAGCCATGTTTGACAGTGGTTATAAGCCATAGTGTCAAAACAAAAGTGTTACCTTGGCTTGAACCATGCCAAAAGGAATAAAGGGGGGCCAAGTTCTAGCCAGTGCTGATGAGGCTGCCAGTGAGCAATTCTCGGGGACTTTCACCCAACCCGATCCAACACCTGAGATCTAATGAAGCAGTAATGGTTTAGGGTATCAACTGAAAGCGGGAAAAGCTAAGTTGGCATCAGCGTAAAAAATAGCACATAGCCTGGTAGAAATAGAAAAAGCTCTGCGGCAACGCCCAGAGCCCTGTATCGTGCTCTTGCAATTTAGATAGAGCCCGATGAA
>JBBQAC010000092.1:0-14723 GCA_038315915.1 Phormidesmidales cyanobacterium | reverse complement strand
TTCTCTCACTAACCCAAAACAGCAGGAAAAGCAGCCCATGAAAACGATCGCAATCTATCACAACAAAGGTGGCGTTGGCAAAACCACCACGGTCATCAATCTAGCCGCTGCCTTAAGCAAACTGAAGAAGCGAGTATTGGTCATCGACTTAGATAGCCAAGCTAACACCACGTTTGCGACTGGGCTGGTGAAGTTCCAAGATGAGTTGAGTGACACAATTAGAGACAGCTACGTCTATCACGTAATTGCCGAAAAAAATAAATTTCCACTTCATGATGTTGCTCGCAGATCAACTTTTACATCACCGCCCTTTGATGTAGTTCCCAGTCACATTGATCTGATGGAAAAGGAGCGAGAGTTAATTGAAGTTGCAGCAGCATTAACTCGATTGCCCAATAAGCTCAAGGATGCAGAGCGTTACTATGACATTGTTTTAATTGACACGCCCCCTTCCCTTAACCTTTACGCCCGCATTGCCTTAGTTGCAGCAGATTATCTAATCATTCCTTCTGATCTACGCCCGTTTGCCAACGAAGGACTGCGAAATGTATGGAAATTTATAAGTGATGTTAATGAGTTTCGGGAGTCTATGGGTAGGGATGCTCTAGAAATACTGGGAGTGTTGCCGTCAAAGTTAAACACTTCGCCTAAGTTTGTGGAGCATACCTTACCTAGGATGGAAGCATTAGTCAGCGCCCATTATGGATTCTCACTACTTAAATCGAGGATTTTCGAGCGGCGGGATGTGTCGGCGGCCGTGGAACAAACTCTAGACGTAGGTAACCTAGAGATTCCTAATCCCACCTCAATTTTGGACTATAAACCTGACTCGCAAGCCGCAGGAGAGTTTGAAGATCTGGCGCAGGAAGTGCTGGGCTTAATTCAATCTTGAAAGGCTGTTTGAACAGTGAGAGGCTAGCAAAAAAATAAGATTTTAAGGAGTCAGTCTATGGCGTTGTTCACTTCCATCGTTGATTTAGACAGTATTCAAGTCCCCAGTTCCAACTTTAAACCAGAACTGCAAACTACAGAAATTGAAGCTTTAGCACGAACTATGCTGAACTTGCAGGCATCAACGCATATTCCAGTGGTGCGATCGCTCGGTATTGATGAATATGAACTCGTTTCTGATCATCTCAGCTACTATGCATATCTCAAGGCACGGGAGTTGGATGAAAAACTCCCCGATCGCCTCACAGTTTTCATCATGGATGCTAAAAATGAAGCTGACATTCGCAGTCAGTTAGAAGTTAGGGAAACAATCGGTCAAGTACCTGCTCCTTCTGACCCTGCAAAGTTAAACCTTAGACTAAGCAACCTGGAAGATAGAGTAACGCAAACTTCGGAGCAAATGACCCGCGCGATCGCCCAACTCAAAATCGAGTTACTAGCGGCGATCGACACAAAGTTACCGAAACCTATTCCAGCGTTAGAAGCCTTTAATCGGATTGACGAACCCGCGATCGCCCACGATGCGATTAATAAAATGGTATTCTTAGGGATCAAAAAATCTCAAGATATTGTTCAAAGATTGCAAGAGTTCAAGAAAAAGCAGCAAGGAAAAGAGTTTAAGAGTTTTGCCGAAGTTTTAGAAGCGATCGGGAAAAACACCCGTGGAGCAAGAATCTTATCTGAAAAAAGAATGTTAGAGGCGATCGATCGCTGGAATTAGCCCACAAAAAAGGGTGGGCATTGCCCACCCTTCTAGATTCAATAAGCTAGGAATTTCTAACGCCTAACTAACTTCTTCGACATCTTCCGCAACCGAATAGACTCAGGTGTCACTTCTAAAAGCTCATCAGGGCCAATGTACTCCAGCGCTCGTTCTAGACCCATATCGATCGGAGTCTGAAGCTGCACCAACTCTTCTCCGCCCGATGCCCGGTGGTTTGTGAGCTGCTTAGACTTACAGATATTGATCTCTAGATCCTGTTGGCGATTGTGTTCACCCACAATCATGCCCTTGTAAACCTTGGTGCCTGGAGAGATAAAGAACGCGCCCCGGTCTTCAGCATTCTTCATGGAATAGGCAGTTGAGGTGCCTTCTTCAAAAGAAATCAATACCCCATTACGGCGACTATCAATCCCGGCAGTAATGGGTCGGTAGTCGAGGAAACTATGGTTCATGATGCCGTCACCACGGGTCAAGCGCATGAACTCACCCCGGAAACCAATCAAGCCCCGTGCCGCAATAATAAACTCTAGCTGGGTGCGACCACCGTTGGCACTAATCTGCATGTCTTGCATTTCGCCTTTGCGTTGACCCAACCGCTCAATACACCCGCCCACGCCATCTTCAGGCACGTCGAGGACGAGTTGCTCGAAGGGCTCGCAGGGCTGACCGCTGACTTCGCGGTAAATCACCTTGGGCTGAGAAACTTGGAACTCATAGCCTTCGCGGCGCATGGTTTCGATCAAAATACCCAGGTGCAATTCGCCCCGGCCAGAGACAGCAAAGCGATCCGGCGAGTCAGTTTCTTCGACGCGCAGGGCAACGTTGGTTTCAAGTTCGCGCATGAGGCGATCGCGCAACTGCCGCGATGTGACAAAGTCCCCCTCCTGACCAGCAAAGGGCGAATCGTTCACGGCAAAAGTCATCTGCAAAGTCGGTTCATCAACCTTGATCAGCGGTAGTGCTTGAGGGTCAGTGGCGCTGGTAATGGTCTCACCGATATTGGCATCTGCAAAGCCAGCTACTGCCACCAGGTTACCGGCGGTTGCCTCGGCAATTTCTACCCGCTGTAGCCCTTCAAAGCCCAGCAGTTTGGTAATTCTGCCCTTCACGATAGAGCCATCTTCCTTCACCAGAGCAGCCTGCCCGCCCTGACGGATAGTTCCGTTGTGAATTTTACCAATGACGATTCGGCCCAGGTAGTCGGAGTAATCGAGCGTAGTTACCTGCAATTGCAATGGCTTATCAGGATCGCCTATGGGCGGAGAGACGTGGTGCAAAATCGCCTCGAACAGCGGCTGCATGTCTTTGTCTTCATCTTCCATTTTCTCCTTGGCAAAGCCCGCCAGACCAGAGGCGAAGAGATAGGGAAAGTCGCACTGGTCATCATCTGCGCCCAGCTCAATAAAGAGATCGAGCACTTTATCAACGGCGACATGGGGGTCAGCGCGGGGCCGGTCAATTTTGTTGACCACCACAATCGGTCGCAGCCCTTTTTCCAGGGCTTTCTTGAGCACGAAGCGGGTCTGGGGCATCGGGCCTTCGTTGGCATCGACAATGAGTAAACAGCCATCCACCATCCCCAGTACGCGCTCAACTTCGCCGCCAAAATCGGCGTGGCCGGGCGTATCGACGATGTTGACCAGCGTATCTTTGTAGTGAACCGCCGTATTTTTTGACAAAATTGTGATTCCGCGCTCCCGCTCTAGGTCGTTGGAGTCCATCACACAGGTGGGGACGGCTTCGTTGTCCCGGAAAATGCCCGACTGCTCTAGCAGCGAGTCGACAAGGGTGGTTTTGCCGTGGTCTACGTGGGCAATGATAGCGACGTTACGAATAGGAAGGCTCATGGGATCTCGGGGTGTCTGGAAGCCTGCGAGACAGATGACGAATGTTTACGCCCCTGAAAGAAAGCTTAACCAATTGTAACTTATGAGACCGCGAGCATGGGCCTTAGACCGGTCTAATTTGAGTGGTTTTACCGATTGTGCCGAATGGAGAGGGCTGGAGCGCAAAGCAAATCCTTGTGGGTCAAGTGGTGAGGCCAGAAAATGGATGCCAACTGATAAAAAGCTGTCACAAAATAATCGCTAGTATTCAGCCTGAAATGACCATCTAAATTTCTGCTGTCGCTTCAGCCGACTTCGGCAAAGCTGTTCCACAGCGACGGCAGAACTGAGCATCCATCTCATGGCCCAGTAGCCCGCAGTTTTTGCAGGTCACCCGTTTGGAATTTTGCACCTTTGTAAATTGCTGAATGAAGTTGCCTACCTGCGTGGGAATTAGGGCGATACCAGTCAAAATCATCAAGATCGTGAGCCCGCGTCCTGTTTCTGAGACGGGGGTAATATCGCCAAAACCCACGGTGGTCATAGTGACAACCGCAAAATACACCGCATCCAAAAAGGTGGTGAAGCTTTCACTATTGGCCTCATGTTCGGCCTGATAAATCGCCCCGGAATAGATAAAAATGATCGAAAACAGGGTGAATAAAATGCGAGCAAAAATCAGTCCTTCATAGCCGCTCAGCTTGCTGAACCAGGTTTTTTGCTCAAAAAAGCGAGCCAGTCGCAATATTCTCAACCACCGGATCAGCCGGAGAAAGCGCGTATCTAAAAACCCAAATAAAAAGGGCAAAATGGCCAGCAGGTCGATCAGGCCATAAAGGCTGAAAACGAATCTCAACGGGCGCTCAGCCGATCCAAGACGGATCAAATATTCGACTGTAAACAGCGCTAAAATGGCCTGATCGCCAATATGTAGCCAGAGACAAACTGACGCGGGTAAAGGATAGGTCTGCACGGCGAAAAGGACGGCAGAGAGAAGGATGAGGAGAGCGATCGCCCCATTCAACCCCAGGCCCAATCGGGTATCGCCGCGATCAAACGCCTGTCGCACCCGCTCCCTTACCGTCACTTCATCCGCCATGCTGCTCAAATCACCAAATTATCTTTAGATCCGCCAACTAACCGCAGCCGACCCGATAAGATAGCTAAGTCCAGTGGTGAACAAAAGCAAACCCAGGGAAAATCCGGTGCAAATCCGGTGCTGTGCCGCAACTGTAAAAGTCAGAACGCCTGCTTTGCTTATTTTTTCATCTCTCATCCCGCGTCGCACGGGCCAGGAGTAATATCCATGACTTTGATCCAAACTTTTGACACCCTAGCTACCGATCCATTTCCCCATTCTCCCATCTCTCCATCCCCCATCCCCCCATGCAGTGACCTGACCCTTCCGCCCCTCCCGCTAGTGCGGCCTCTACTTATGGTCGGCCACGGCACCCGCAATCCCAAAGGCCGTCAGGATCTGATTGACTTTGCCAACATTTACAGGAACCTCGATCCCTCACGTCCTGTCATTCCCTGCTTTTTAGAACTGACAGAGCCCAGTATCCAGGACGGCGTAGATCAGTGCGTAGCGCAGGGCTATACCGATATTTCGGTACTGCCGATACTGCTCTTTGCCGCCCGTCACAATAAGTTTGACGTGACCAACGAGTTGGATAAAGCAAAAATCCGTCATCCCCAAGTGACCTTTCACTATGGTCGTCACTTCGGCATTACCCCGGCCATTTTTGACCTGTGGCAAGCCCGGCTAGCGCTACTCGATGAGGTCGAACAAAACCCTCACAAAATTGCTCGGGAAGATACCGTACTACTGTTTATTGGCCGAGGGTCGAGCGATCCGGATGCCAACGGCGACGTGTACAAGCTAGCGCGCATGATGTGGGAAGGTAGCGGCTATCACACGGTGGAAACCTGCTTTATCGGCATTACGCATCCCCGGTTAGAAGAGGGGTTCAGGCGATCGCGTCTCTACGCTCCCAAGCGCATCATCGTGCTGCCCTATTTCATGTTTACCGGTGTGCTGATGGAGAAAATTGAGGCGGTAACCGCTCAGCAACAGACCCTGCACCCTGAGATAGAGGTGGCAATGCTGCCAGAAATGGGGATTCATCCGCAGTTGATTAAAGTGCTGCGCGATCGCGAAATTGAAACCCAGCTCGGTCAGGTCGCTATGAACTGCGAAATGTGTAAGTTTCGGATTGTCGCCGCAGGTGAGGGCCATACGCACGGTCACGATCACGGACATGCTCACGGCCATGGCCACGATCACGCCCACGGCGCAGCCCCCGATCCCTATGCTGAGCCCGAGAAATATCATCAGCGTATCTGGCAAGTTCCCTAATCCCCATCCCCCATGCCTGACTCTCCTTTCCAAGTCGGCGATCGCGTCCGCATCACCACTCTCCCGCCCTACCTGAAAACCGCCGACACCATGCCCATGCTGCGCCCCCCAGATCTCGTTGAACTGGGGGAGGAGGGGGTGGTGCGATCGCGCAAACCGGGCGGCTACCTGGGCGTGCGCTTTACCCGAGGCACCTTTTTGATCGACGCGCAGTATATAGAGACGGTCGAAGCAGAAAAATAGCAGAAATTTTTTGCTATCTGCGAGGCTTTTCTGACTTGTAGGTTCAGCCAGTGTGCTACATTTAATAACCGTGCGAGCAAAGCCTGCACGCACCGCGCTGCAACGTGTATGTAGCGTGCAGAAAGAATGGGGGTCGCTAGCTCAGTGGTAGAGCATTCGGCTTTTAACCGACTGGTCCTGGGTTCGAATCCCAGGCGACCCATTTTTTAAGTTTTAATTTATAGAGTTGAAGTTTTAGCCTACTATTGAGAAATAGGAACCTAACGCTCTAGGCATAGAGCGGCTTTTAGGTTTGCCATCTGGCAGAAATCATTAGGAGGATATGGAATGGCGCTTGTACCTATGCGGCTGATGCTCGATCACGCGGCTGAGGAAGGCTACGGGATTCCTGCGTTCAACGTAAATAATTTGGAGCAGATTCTGGCAATCATGCAGGCTGCGGATGAAACCGACAGTCCTGTTATTTTGCAGGCTTCTCGCGGCGCACGGAAATACGCAGGAGAGAACTTTTTGCGTCACTTGGTGATGGCAGCCGTTGAGACCTATCCCCACATTCCTGTGGTGATGCACCAGGATCACGGCAACAGCCCCGCGACCTGCTACTCAGCAATTCGCAACGGCTTTACCAGCGTGATGATGGACGGCTCTTTGGAAGACGACGCCAAAACGCCCGCTAGCTTTGACTACAACGTCGATGTCACCCGTCAGGTCGTAAAGGTCGCTCACGCGATTGGTGCGAGTGTAGAAGGTGAACTTGGCTGTCTCGGTTCCTTGGAAACAGGCCAAGGCGAAGCGGAAGACGGCCACGGCTTTGAAGGCAAGCTCGACAAAGATCAGCTCCTGACTGACCCGGAAGAGGCTGTGCAGTTCGTTGAAGCCACTCAGGTCGATGCGCTCGCAGTTGCGATCGGCACTAGCCACGGCGCATACAAGTTCACCCGTAAGCCCACTGGCGAGATTTTGGCCATCAGCCGCATTCAAGAAATTCACAAGCGTCTGCCCAATACTCACCTGGTAATGCACGGATCTTCTTCAGTGCCCCAAAAGTGGCTGGATATCATCAACGCTAACGGCGGTGCCATTCCTGAAACTTACGGCGTCCCGGTTGAAGAAATTCAAAAGGGTATCAAGAGCGGCGTTCGCAAAGTGAACATCGACACCGATAACCGATTGGCGATTACCGCTGCCATTCGCGAAGCGGCGACTGCCGATCCGAAGAACTTTGACCCCCGTCATTTCCTCAAGCCTTCTATCACATACATGAAGCAGGTTTGCACGGATCGCTACGAAGCGTTTGGCGCGGCTGGCAATGCCTCGAAGATCAAGCAGGTCGGCGTAGAAGTGTTTGCAGATCTGTATGCTGCGGGCAAGCTCGACGCCAAAGTGAAAACGGCAGCGACTGTTTAATTTTTCACTTTTGCCCAGCGTAAGTTGACTTAAATCAATAAAAGTGCCCCCAAAGGAGAAATCTTTTGGGGGCACTTTTGTTTACAAAATGTTACAGGCTATACCGCCTCTCTCAACATTCCTAAACCTTCTGAAACCTTTCTACACCAGCTTTCATAACATTTAGTTATCAGACTATACAGAACTTCTAAAAGGAACCTTGTTGAGGGGCTGGTAGTATTCTGTAAGGCATAGGTTTATCTGACAGGCTTATTCTGAAGGCACCCAAACCTTTTGGCACGGTCATTCCACAGTTTCCTGGGCAGCCCCTTGGCACTGGTGAAGACTGTTGATAATGCTTTGAACTTCAGTCAATCAGAAGTCGTCTGAGCTGCGCGGATCTGTTCTTTGGGTCGGCGTGAGTATTCTCGGGCGTTGGGTGCCGGTCTCTTTCAATGAGACATATGGAGTTCGGTCAATATCTAGTTTGATTCACAGGAAATAGACAGGAAATAGGGAAATATGTCCTACTCACAGACTCAGTCCAAAGCTGGCGCAGGTTACAGCGCTGGTGTACAGGATTATCGGCTAACGTATTACGCGCCAGACTACACGCCCAGAGATACGGATATTTTGGCTGCTTTCCGGATGACGCCTCAGCCGGGTGTGCCGCCTGAAGAGTGCGCAGCAGCCGTGGCCGCAGAGTCTTCTACCGGTACCTGGACCACCGTGTGGACTGACTTGCTCACCGACATGGATCGCTACAGAGGCCGTTGCTACGACATCGAGCCTGTGCCCGGCGAAGACAATCAGTACATTGCCTACGTCGCTTATCCGCTAGACCTGTTTGAAGAAGGTTCTGTCACCAACCTGCTCACTTCGATTGTGGGTAACGTGTTTGGCTTTAAAGCCTTGCGTGCTCTCCGTTTGGAAGACCTGCGGATTCCGGTAGCTTACCTGAAGACGTTCCAAGGGCCTCCTCACGGGATTCAGGTTGAGCGCGATCGCATCAACAAGTACGGTCGTCCTCTCCTCGGCTGCACCATCAAGCCCAAGCTGGGCCTGTCGGCTAAGAACTATGGCCGGGCAGTGTATGAGTGTCTGCGGGGCGGTCTCGACTTCACCAAAGACGACGAGAACATCAACTCTCAGCCATTCCAGCGGTGGCGCGATCGCTTCCTCTTCGTGGCAGATGCAATCGGCAAAGCCCAAGCAGAAACTGGCGAAATTAAAGGTCACTACCTGAACGTGACTGCGCACACCTGCGAAGAGATGATCAAGCGCGCCGAGTACGCCAAAGAACTCGACATGCCGATCATCATGCACGACTTCTTGACTGCTGGCTTTACCGCGAACACCACTCTTTCGCACTGGTGCCGCGACAACGGCGTGCTGCTGCACATTCACCGCGCTATGCACGCTGTGATCGACCGTCAGAAGAACCACGGTATGCACTTCCGCGTGCTGGCTAAGTGCCTGCGCATGTCCGGTGGTGACCACATTCACACCGGTACGGTTGTGGGTAAGTTGGAAGGCGATCGCGGAGCCACTTTGGGCTTTGTTGACCTCCTCCGTGAAAACTACATCGAACAAGACAAGTCTCGCGGCATCTACTTCACCCAGGACTGGGCTTCTATGCCGGGTGTGATGGCAGTCGCTTCCGGTGGTATCCACGTATGGCACATGCCTGCGCTCGTGGAAATCTTCGGCGACGACTCCGTGCTTCAGTTCGGCGGCGGCACCCTGGGTCACCCTTGGGGTAACGCGCCGGGTGCAACGGCTAACCGGGTTGCCCTCGAAGCTTGTGTGCAAGCGCGTAACGAAGGCCGTAACCTGGCTCGTGAAGGTGGCGACATCATCCGTGAAGCCTGCAAGTGGTCTCCCGAACTCGCCGCAGCTTGTGAACTCTGGAAAGAGATCAAGTTCGAATTTGACACTGTTGACACCATCTAATGTCTCGCTAGTCCCTGCCTAATATCCGGCTAATATCTGGCAAAACGGTATCAGGCAGGGCGGTTTCTTCAGCCGTCTAGCTGGACAATCCAGTTAGACAATGGTTGCACGGCAGATTTATCGGTGCTCTCTTAACAGGGCTCCTTTGGTATGGATCTCAAGCGAATCGCAAAAGATACGGCTCAGGTACTGACTAGCTACCTTACCTATCAATCTGTTCGCACCGTGTTAAACCAGCTCAGAGAAACCAACCTGCCCCGGTTTTACTGGCTCAATGAGTTCTCCAGCCGTGAAAAGCTGCAAGATGGCGAAGCTTATTTGCAAAGCCTGCTGCAAGTTCAGCCCGACTTGGCCCTACGGATTATGACGGTCAGACAGCATATCGCCGAAGAAATTTCTGAGTTTCTTCCCGAGATGGTGACCAGCAATATCCAGCAGGCCAATATTGAGCACCGCAAAAAGCAGCTAGAGCGCATGACTCAGATGACCTCAGAAGAGCTAACGGCCAGCATCGACAGAATGAGTCACTCAAACTCTGATGATCCTCATTCTGAATTTGACCAGCCTCAGTCTGAACCATTGGATATCGAACCGCCAGATTCAGCCGTTTGAAGACTTCTCAGATTTTCAACTACCCTTTCAACTCTTAATAACGAAATCTCATGAAAACTCTGCCAAAAGAGCGCCGGTATGAAACTCTCTCGTACCTCCCCCCGCTAACCGACAGCCAGATCGAAAAGCAGCTCAACTACTGTCTACAAATGGGCTACATCCCTGCTGTTGAGTTCAACGAAGACTCTGACCCCAAGACCTACTACTGGACGATGTGGAAGCTGCCTTTGTTTGGCGCTAGCAGCACTCGCGCGGTGCTTGATGAAATTCAAGCCTGCCGCTCTGAGTACGGCAACTGCTTCATCCGCGTCGTTGGCTTCGACAATGTCAAGCAGTGCCAAGCTGTAAGCTTTATCGTGCACAAGCCCGGCAGTGGCAACAACAACAGCGGCTATCGTTACTAAAATCTAGAGTCATTGAACTAGATTGGATGGGGGAGGCAGTTTGTCTCCCCTTTCTCATGAGTTTTGCCCTTACGGAAAAGGAGAAATCAGGCATGTCTCAGACTGAGCGCTTGGTGATGCTGGCTGAAGATCAGCTGACTGAATACAGTACCGATACGCGAAAAATTGAAAAGCTGCGGCAAAAGATTGCGCTGTCGGTGTCGCCTGCTCAGCAATCACAGGTGAAGCAAGATTTGGAAGCTGACTTGCCGCGCAATTTTTTTGACAACATTTTGCTGGAGCAGCGGCAGGCGGTGTCTTTGCCCTTTTGGGGCATTGCTGGGCTGGGACTGCTGTTTGGGATTTCGTTTACGCAGCCGATAGACTTTTTGGCCACTGGACTATGCGGGGCAGCGGCCATTATTATTCAAAAGCGCGGCTGGAAGCTTCAGGCGAAAAATTTGGTGATGCAGGCTCTCACTGAGATTGAAGAACGCACTCAAGAAGCAAGGACTGCTAGCAAATAAACTCTTTTGGTGCGCCCTTGCTATGGCAGATATTCGGATAGGCTTTTTTGGCGATTCTTTTGTTAACGGGACAGGCGATCCGGCCTATTTGGGTTGGAGCGGTAGAGTCTGTGCGGCAACGGCCTCTCATCATGATGTGACCTATTACAATCTCGGCATTCGCGGTGACACCAGCGAACAGATAGCAGCTCGTTGGCGAAATGAAGCTGCTTTACGCTTTCCCGAAAGCTGCGCTCCTCGCCTGGTTTTTTCCTTTGGTGTCAATGACAACCGCGTAGAATCAGGGCGTCTGCGGGTGGATGCTAAGCGTTCGATCCGCTGTGCCCGTCAAATTTTAATACAGGCAAAAGCGCAGTATCCGACACTGTTAATTGGCCCGCCGCCTATTGCAGATGAAACCATTAATGATCGTACCGTGGTCACCTCTATGGCTTACGCGGCGCTTTGCGATGAGCTGACAATCCCCTACTTAGAGACTTACCGCCCGCTCAGACAAAATAAGGTTTGGATGAATGAGGTCGCTTCAGTAGATGGGGCTCATCCGGCGGCGGCTGGCTATGAGGCGTTTGCTCAGCTAGTTTTGGGCTGGGCTATTTGGCAGGACTGGTTGTTGTAGAGGCTAGGACGAAAGCTGTCCTAGCTGGCTCCGACTTGAGTAAGCGGGCAGACGCCTATCTTCTTGATGAGTGAGTTCATGTTTTTCTATGCAAAACGGTATTTGTTGATACCGAATTAACTTTAAGATAGGGCGAAGCCATTTTTATAGTGCTGCTACTTTACCTATGACCTATTACATTGCGCCGCTTTTTCTCAATAAGCTGGCCGTCCACATCACCAAAAATTATTTAGAGTTGCCTCGGGTGAAAATCCCGCTGATTTTGGGCATTCATGGACGCAAGGGGGAAGGTAAGACTTTTCAGTGTGAGCTGGTGTTTCGGCAGATGGGCGTCGAAGTCGTGCATGTTTCGGGTGGTGAACTAGAGAGCCCAGATGCGGGTGATCCGGCCCGGTTGATTCGGCTGCGCTATCGGGAAGCGGCTGAATTGGTACGGGTGCGTGGCTGCATGGCAGTGCTGATGATCAATGACCTGGATGCGGGTGCAGGCCTCTTTGATCGGATGACGCAGTACACGGTAAATACCCAGCTCGTGAACAACACTTTGATGAATATTGCGGACAATCCGACCAATGTGCAGTTGCCGGGTAGTTACGACGAAAAAGAGCTGCCGCGTATTCCCATTATTGCCACTGGCAATGATTTTGCTACGCTGTATGCGCCGCTGATTCGCGACGGGCGGATGCAGAAGTTTTACTGGGAGCCGAGTTACGAAGATCGCCTTGGCATTGTCGGCGGTATGTTTGCTGAAGACGGGCTACCTTCAGGCGATGTAGAGAAGTTAGTAAACCATTTTAAGGATCAGGCGATTGATTTCTTTGGGGCGGTGCGATCGCAAATTTACGACGAACAAATCACCCAGTTCATTCATTCAGTCGGCATCCAAAATATCGCCAGCAGCGTGGTCAACTCTCTAAAAGTACCCACCTTCGCCCGACCTAACTTCCAACTCGAACACCTGATCGCCGTCGGCAAGACCCTTGTTGACGAACAAGAACGCGTTCGCACCATGGGTTTGGTGAGCGAATACAATCAGGCTGTCACCCCTACGGGCAATGCAGTCCATATCCAGCGTCCAAATCCCGCTCTCCTGACGCCGCCTGAGCATAATCCTCTAAGGCCCTATGGACTGGGAAAACAAGACGCCCAAATCGCTGAATCTCAGCAGCCGTCAGCTAACCTGCAATCTTCTCAAAGAGAATCACCTGCCACTCATCGCGGTTTGGATACGACATTACCAGCCCCTATGCAGCAAGCGCTGAGCAGCATTTTGGCTCAGGGCCATCGTCTCGGCATAGAGCATGTCGATCAGCGGCGCTTCCGGGTGAACTCATGGCAGAGCTATGCTACCGTCAATGACCCCGAGACGGCGGCTGACAGCTTGCAAGCCTGTCTATCGCAGTTTCCCGATCACTACATTCGGCTAGTCAGCATCGACCCGCGCACCAAACGGCGGATGACCGAAAAGATAGTGCATCGGCCCAGCTAACAGGGCGGCTGTATTGCGCGAGTGCATTGCCAAAGCCTGGTTTTGAGCTTGGTGCAGTGAGTAGATAGACTTCAATCTTGTGACGATCACTGCTGCTGCAAATACTGTTTCAGCCTGAACAGGTTGACCGTCTGTCCCAGATTCAGCGGTAAGAGAGTAATGCCCTCCAGTCGGGACTGCACCCAGCCATCTCCCCACTGCCACTCGTGAAAACCATCAACGCTGCCGCTGAGCAAGAAACGTACGCCCGCAGGAGAGAGCTTCTCGACCTTATGGCCTACCTTTGCGAGACCTCCCAGCGTGCTTTCAAATTCTTGCCCCTCGGATAGCTTGGCCACAGAAGTGCTGCTAGCCGACCAGTTATTGACAGGAATGCCCTCAACCGACAGGTTGAGTCGTTGGGGCCAAAGCCACTTCTTCAGCCGTTCTGGTTCGGTCAGGCTTTCGCTAATCTTGTCGGCGCTGACCGCGATTTCGATTCTGAGGTTGCTGTGCTGATAGGTTCCAAACATTTGAATATGGCTGTGTGAAAGAACTGCCGGGTGAGCGCCTACAATACCTTTCTAGCGCAAATCTGGATCGGTGGCCTCAGCTCGCAACTTTGGCAGGCATAAGCTCAGCTTCATTAGGCAGTTCCAGACAGTAGCCTGCACCATAGACTGTTTTGATGTATTGGGGATGCCTGGGATCGGGCTCTAGCTTGGTACGCAGATGCCGAATGTGAACTCGGATAGTCTCAATGTCATCGTTGGGATCATAGCCCCAAACTTCTTTGAGAATTTCGCTGGGGGAAACCGTTTGCCCATGCCGCTGCAATAGGCAGTGCAGCAGCTCAAACTCCAGGTGGGTGAGCTTAATAGTTTGCTCCAGCCAAATCGCTTCGAATCGCTCAGGGACGAGTGTCAGTGGGCCATAGCTCAATATCTCGCTGTGCTTGGCCGCCTGCGGAATGCGATCTGTGCGCCTCAGTAAGGCTCGAACTCTCGCCAGCATTTCCTCTAGCTCGAACGGCTTGGTTAGATAGTCGTCTGCCCCAGCGTTGAAGCCGTCTACCTTGTTGTGAGTTTCGCCGAGGGCGGTCAGCATCAGAACGGGAATATCAGCCGTCCGATCATCTCGCCGGAGCCTTTGGCAAACTGTAAAGCCGTCTACCTTTGGCAGCATCAAATCGAGCATAATCAGGTCGGGTACGATCTGAACTGCCAGTGCTTGACCCTTGATTCCATCGCCTGCCTGACTAATGTCATAGCCAGCCATCTCTAAATTAATTGAGACGAGTTCTACAATCGCTGGGTCATCATCAATGACGAGTATACGAGGCATATTAAAAAGAGTGTTGCTATAGGTACAAGACTACCACCTCAGTCAGCAGTAGTGAGTATATATACCTACTGAATACTGACAAAACACGTAGATTTTATAGAGTCATGGGTGTCAGTTACTTCACTACTCTATGGGAGAGCAATATTCTTATATTAATGTATGTTGCGAAAGCTTAACAAAGCAAGTCTTCTCTAGGGCGTGTCATCAATTAAGCCAAACGACGGAAGCCGCGAGGTGAACAGCGCTTAGAAAATTGCGAGCCGTCTTATCGTAGCGCGTTGCAATGGCCCGGTATTGCTTCAGCTTGGCGAAAAAGTTTTCTATCAGATGC
>JBBQAC010000338.1:0-3775 GCA_038315915.1 Phormidesmidales cyanobacterium | reverse complement strand
GTGGAATTATCTTGCAAAAGTGAGTACGCGCTGCTGGCGCTGATAGAGCTGAGCTTGCACTACAGCAAAGGTGAGCCGCTGCGGATTTGCCAGATTGCGGCTGAGCAAAACATTCCTGATCGCTATTTGGAGCAGCTACTGGCAACGCTGCGCCGGGGTGGATTTGTAAAAAGTCAGCGGGGTGCGAAAGGCGGCTACCTGCTCACCCGTGAGCCTTGGAAAGTGACGCTGCTGGATGTGGTGAGCTGCATTGAGGGCTTTGAAGCCGAAGCCAAAGGGACAAAGATGCCGGAAACGGTGGCGGGCGCTGTCGTCGGTGAGATGTGGCAGGAAGTGCGGCAGGCAGCAGAAACCGTATTGGTAAAGCACACGCTGCAAGATCTTGTTGACAAGCGAGATGCTCGGCAGCAGGTAGATTTGATGTATTACATATGAGTAGAGGCTGGGGCCGAGGACTGGCACGTAATATTTACTTTTAACAACATGCTGTTAACGCTGACGTAAACCGACATAAGACCTATGCGAATTGCTGACAATGTGACTGAGCTGATTGGCCATACTCCGATGGTACGGCTGCATCGTATTCCTGAGAGTGAGGGCTGTGTCGCTCAAATTGTGGTGAAGCTAGAGGGCATGAACCCATCCGCTTCGGTGAAGGATCGAATTGGCATCAGTATGATTGAGGCGGCTGAGGCCGCAGGCGATATTACACCGGGTAAAACGACCCTGGTGGAGCCGACTTCGGGCAATACAGGGATTGCCCTGGCGATGGCGGCAGCGGCCAAAGGCTACCAGCTTGTGCTGACAATGCCGGAGACAATGAGTTCGGAGCGGCGGGCCATGTTGCGAGCTTATGGGGCAAAGCTGGAGCTAACGCCGGGAATAGAGGGGATGAGCGGCTGCATTCAGCGGGCCAAAGCGCTGGTAGATAGCTTGCCCGATGCCTATATGCTTCAGCAGTTTGACAATCCGGCGAATCCGGCGGTACATCGGCGAACGACCGCAGAAGAGATTTGGCGCGACACCGAAGGGCAAATAGATTTTTTGGTGGCAGGGGTTGGCACAGGCGGCACTATCACCGGAGTTGGAGAAGTGATTAAGCAGCGCAAACCGAGCTTTCGGGTAGTTGCTGTAGAGCCAATCGGTAGCTCTGTGCTGTCAGGGGGCCGACCGGGCCCGCATAAAATTCAGGGAATTGGCGCAGGATTTGTGCCCAAGGTGCTGAACCGGGATTTGATCGATGAGGTGATGATGGTGGAGGATGATGAAGCGATCGCCTACGGCAGAAGACTGGCCAAAGAAGAAGGGATTCTCTCGGGCATTTCCAGCGGCGCGGCCCTGTGCGCGTCGATCAAAATTGCGCAGCGACCTGAGAATGAAGGCAAGCTAATTGTGATGATTCAGCCGAGCTTCGGGGAGCGGTACCTGAGTACGCCGCTGTTTCAAGATCCGGAGCCGGTGAGATAGTTTGGAGCGGGCCTGTCTCTCCTGGCAAAGATCGGTTTAAAATAGCGCTATGAGAAACATCAATCGCACCGAGGCCAACCACTACGAGACGTTAGGCATCGCCAGTTCAGCCTCTCAACATCAGGTGAAGCAGGCTTATCGCAAGCTGGCCAAGCAGTTTCATCCCGATAGCGCCCATTCAGAATCAACTCACGACAAAATCGCGGCAGTGAACGCGGCCTACGAAGTGTTAGGCGATGCTCAAGAGCGCCGTCAGTACGATGCGCACCGGCAGATGATGGCGGCAGCAGCGGCGAGCGATCGCGCCACCCGCACGGTCACTTCTCACAATCAATACCGGCGCAAGCGCAGCGCCGCACCCGAAACCACGGTGGAGCAGTGGCTGCGCACGGTATATAACCCGACAGATCGACTGATTGGTCAAATCATCAAGCCGCTGAAGGGTGAAGTCAGGGCGTTATCAGCCGATCCCTTTGACGATGAGCTGATGGCGGCTTTTCAGGCATATTTGGAGACCTGTGAGGAGGCGCTGGAAAAGGCTAAAGCTAAGTTTCGATCCCTGCCGAATCCGGCTGGGGTCGCGAGTGGGGCAGCGAATCTGTACTACTGTCTGAATCAGTTGGAAGACGGGATTGAAGAAATGGCGCGGTTCACCTATACCTATGACGATAGCTATTTGCATACCGGACAGGAGCTGTTTCGGATTTCAGTAGGCTTGAGAAAAGAGGCCAAAGCGGAAATTCAGGCACTTTTGTAAGGTTGCGCTGGCCAGTGAGCGCGGCAGATGGAGAGGGAGTTGCTACAATGATTCTTTCTCCCTTGCGCTGCCTAGCTTCAGGCTCGTTCCGCTATGGTTCTTCCTATCGTTGCAATTATTGGTCGTCCAAACGTGGGCAAGTCTGCACTGGTGAACCGTCTGGCAGGCGGCAGGCAGTCGATTGTGTTTGACCAGCCAGGGGTGACGCGCGATCGCACCTATCAGCCAGCCTTTTGGAAAGACCGTGAGTTTTTGGTTGTAGACACCGGTGGATTGGTTTTCGATGATGACACCGAGTTTTTGCCATTTATTCGAGAGCAGGCCATGGCGGCGCTGACAGAAGCCTCTGCCGCTATTTTTGTTGTCGATGGTCAATTTGGCCCGACAGAAGGCGACCAGGAAATTGCTTCGTGGCTGCGGACGCAAAAGGTACCAGTCGTGCTGGCCGTCAATAAATGTGAGTCGCCCGATGAGGGCGTGATTCAGGCGGCGCAGTTTTGGGAGGTGGGACTCGGCGAACCCTACGCAGTTTCGGCGATTCACGGCAGTGGCTCGGGTGAACTGCTCGACGCGCTAGTAGAGCATTTGCCGCCTAACGATGAGCTTGAAGAAGTAGACGAGTACCGGGTCGCGATCATTGGTCGACCCAATGTCGGCAAGTCGAGTATGCTGAATGCCTTTGTAGGGGAGACGCGATCTATCGTTAGCCCAATCTCAGGGACGACGCGAGACGCGATTGATATGGTGGTGATGCGGGGAGAGCCGCCCAACGAGAAGCGCTACCGGCTGATCGATACAGCGGGCATTCGCAAAAAGAAAAATGTGGACTTTGGCCCAGAATTTTTTGGGATCAATCGAGCCTTTAAGGCAATTAAGCGATCAGACGTGGTACTGCTCGTAATCGACGCGCTCGATGGCGTAACCGAGCAGGATCAAAAGCTAGCCGGACGAATTGAGGAAGAGGGCCGCGCCTGCGTGATTGTGGTGAACAAGTGGGACGCGGTAGAAAAGGACTCGCATACGATTTACGAGTTTGATAAAACAATCGAAGCGAAAATTCACTTTTTGGGCTGGGCCAAGCGGCTGTATGTGAGTGCGCTGACCGGTCAGCGACTGCCGAATATATTAGACGCGGTCGATGCTTCCGTAGAGCAGCATCGGCGACGGGTGACTACTTCTGTGGTGAACGAAGTGATAGAAGATGCAGTGAGCTGGCATACGCCCCCAACCACTCGTCAGGGCCGTCAGGGCCGGATTTATTACGGCACTCAAGTGAAGTCTCAGCCGCCCTCGTTTGCCCTATTTGTAAATGATCCCAAGCTGTTCGGCGAGAGCTACCGGCGCTACATCGAGAAGCAGTTTCGCAAAAACCTGGGCTATGACGGCACGCCGATTCGTCTGCTGTGGCGGGGCAAGAGTATGCGCGATATTGAGCGGGGCAACAGTGCTAACCGGGCGGTAAAGGTGAAGCAGGTTAAGTAGTTTTTCTATGGATCTGTTGCGATCGCTCCCTATCGGCCTGTATTTAGAGAAGCCGGAAACCTGGCTGCA
>JBBQAC010000159.1:0-10478 GCA_038315915.1 Phormidesmidales cyanobacterium | reverse complement strand
TGGGTTGAAAATCACCTCGTCTTCCAATGACTCGATATATTCCCCGTATTCTTCGAGGACCGGAAAGTAAGCGTCGATCACTGCGTCTAAAAGGGCGTAGGCCAAATAGTCCGCGCCTTCGCTGCGAATTCGACCGACATTTTGGCGAATGCGGTTGCGCACCGGGTCGAGGCAGTCCTGGTCAAGTTCTTCTTGCACGGTCAGCAGATAGTTGCGACCGAGGACAAAGCTAAGCTGCTCGCTGGTAAAGTGCGGGTCGTCGTCGTCGCTTTCCTCAGCCATCATCACCATGCGAGTGATAATCAGTACCTGGTCGTCGTAGTACTCAATTTTGGGTCGCTGCGGTACGTTGACAACATCTTCGAGTACCAGCGGATGCAGGTGAAAGACTCGGCCCAGACGGTTGAGCACGTCTTCATTGCCGAGGCCCTGCAAGTCTATCCAGGAGATGCTGTGGGTGTCGAGGTGAGCGGCGGCTTCTTCGGGCGATCGCAATTTCCGCCGAATTGCCGAGGTTTCACTATAGTCAATCAGAGTCAGCTCAGTGGGGGAAGCGTCCTCATCTATTACCAGCGTACCGGGAGCCATGCCGACTTCATCGTAGTGATAGTCCCAGTGACGCCGCTCCTCCTCCTCCTCCTGGATGGGCACAGTTCTCTCTGCCACGGGCTCTACTAACGGCTGATCCCAATCCTCATGTTTTGCTCTTTTCATCACGCTCTCATATCGCTGAACGGCTCAGCCTACAGCCTAAGGGAATAAGGCAACTTCGGGCAGTGATATTCCCGTCGATGTTTTCGGAGTTTGAGCTATTATATTTGCGTCTTTGCTGACTGCGGGTAGCTCCCCAGAGCAGCGCCTGCCTTTTGCTTTGGTAATACCGCGCTCAGTGACTTCCCCTCCTTCTCAAAACCCCTCTCCTCGACGCTCCTCTGTCAAATCTGCTTCTGGATCAGAAGGTGAAAAGCGTCCTTGTCGGGTGACGGTCACAGCTTTGGGGTGGCACGGGGCACAGATGGCGGCGATCGCGGCTGACTGCACCAGTGTCTCTGATCTGCTCGAAAAGCTCGGACGCGGTGAGCTGTCAATTGTCAGTCGCGATGCGATCGCTCAAAATGCGCTCAATTCCATACCCAGGCCGCAGTCGCTTCCACAGCATATTCACATTCATCCGCCAGCCGCGAGCAGCGCTGTTGATGACGCTACCGATGAAGAGGTCGTTTCGCGCCTATCTTTGCCCAAGCTGGCGATCACTGGCCTTTGCGCAGCGCTGCTAGTTGGTTCAATGCTCTATGTCGCGGATCGCATTCTCACGGTGACTACCGGCGTTATCACTGGCAAAGAGGCGATAGAGGACATTGTTACACCGCTTACGGGCGACGTTGTTGCAGGCTACGAAGTCAGCGACGAGTACGGCATTCGCCCCTTCCATCCGGTCACAGGAGAACCGAATGTTCCTCACAATGGGGTGGATTTGGCCACACCATTGGGCACCCCAATCTACGCTGTAGGCAAGGCCGGAGACACCGTCACGGTCGAATGTTGGTGGGATGAGGATGGCGGCGGTTGGGTGGTCGATCAAACGGCTGATTCTTATCCTGGCTATACTTTTCAGTCTTTGCACATGTCTGAAAACGGCTGTCGGGCCGGAGAAGCTAAAGCGGGAGAGGCGATCGCCTACTCTGGCAACAGCGGCCTTGGTACTGGCGCTCACTACGACTTCCGCGTCAAAATAGACGGCGAGTACATACCGCCAGCGACTAAATATTTAGAATCTGCGGTGACGGGCGAGCCGCCTCAAGAGTAAGGGTACGTGCGTTATTGTAGGAGCAAGCAATTGGAGCTTCTGAGCGATGATCGAAACAAAGCTGCGGTTTATAAGCTTTGAAGAATACCTGGCGTACGATGACGGCACTGACAAGCTTTATGAACTGTTTAACGGGGAGCTAATTGAAGTGCCACCTGAATCAGGAGATAACGTCGAAATTGCCGCCTCTCTGTTTTGTGAATTTTTTCCTATCGTAGGGCGGTCACGTGTCAGATATCATGGGTTAGAGGTAGAAGTCCGGGGAGAGCCCAAAAATCGCTATCCAGATTTAACGATTATTCGAGAGGAGCATGTCGCTCTCTTAAAGCAACGCAATACGATTCGTCTGACGATGCCGCCACCGCTACTCGTGGTTGAAGTCGTTAGCCCCGGGAATATACAGCGAGACCGCGATTACATTGCCAAACGCAGACAGTACGAAGATATTGATATCGGCGAATATTGGATTGTTGATCCAGCCCTGGAACAGGTCACTGTGCTTGCTATGCAGAACGGTCAGTATGAAGAGGTGGGGGTTTTTTGCGATCGCCAAACTATCAACAGTTCAACTTTCATTAGCCTGAGACTGACTGCCGAGGTTGTACTCAAAGCCGGACAGCAGTAGGATTGCGCTGTCAAGTGGTTACAAGCACACCTTACTGGCGCTGTTGCCTTTTCCATTCGTCTGTCAACAATCCAGCAAACCCCCAATCTTCGGCATTGATCTCTGTAAAGACGTAAGCAGAAAATCTCTTATCGCCAGTTAAACTACAAAGATCAACTAGCGATAAGAGATCGGAATCGAGACTGCTGAACCTACGACAGCCGGGCGCTGTTGTCGGTCAGCATCGTCAGAGTTTTGGCGTATTCTTGCAGCTCAACGGAGACTGGATCGATGTTCCAAATTTCATCGCAGTATTCTTTAATGGAGCGGTCAGAGGAGAACTTACCCATCCGCGCCGCATTTAAGATAGACATGCGCACCCATCTATCCTGATTCTGGTAGGCTTGGCTCACCTCTCCCTGACAGTCAATGTAAGACTGATAGTCGGCAAGCACCATAAAGCGATCCTGATTGAGCAGATTGTCAATCAGCGGTCTGAACATTTCCGTATCGCCGCTGGAAAAAATGCCTGAGCCAATCAGATCGATCACCGCACGCAGGTCTTCATTCTCCTCGTAGTACTGACGAGGATTGTAACCCGAGGCTTTGAGCTCAGAGACTTCATGTGCCTTGAGACCAAAGAGGAAGAAGTTGTCCTCGCCGACTTCCTCGCGGATTTCGACGTTGGCCCCATCCAACGTGCCAATGGTCAGCGCCCCGTTGAGCGCAAACTTCATGTTGCCAGTACCCGAGGCTTCAAAGCCAGCGGTGGAAATTTGCTCGGAGAGGTCGGAGGCCGGGTAAATCGGCTGAGCATTGGTGACGTTGTAGTTGGGATAAAAGATCACCTTGATCTGATCGCGGATGTCCGGGTCGCGGTTGACGACGCGGCCAACTGAGGTGATCAGCTTGATGATCAGCTTGGCCATGAAGTAGCCCGGGGCGGCTTTACCAGCGAAGATAAAGGTGCGGGGAACAATGTTGAACTCGGGGTTTTGCTTGAGCTTGTTGTATAGCGAAATGATGTGCAGCGCGTTCATCTGCTGCCGCTTGTACTCGTGCATCCGCTTGATTTGCACGTCGAACATCGAGGTGGGGCTGACTTTTACCCCGGTTGCCTGCTCAATCCGCGCGGCTAGCACTTCTTTGTTGGCCTGCTTAATTTGTCGCCATTCGGTGCGGAAGCCCGGATCGTCTACAAAGGCTTCTAGCTTTTTCAGCTCAAATAGGTGAGTCGGCCAGTCGGTGCCGATACGCTGATTGATCAGGCGGCTGAGCTTGGGGTTGCTCAGTACCATCCACCGGCGAGGGGTGACGCCATTGGTTTTGTTGATGAACTTTTCTGGGAACATCTCGAAGAAATCGTTGAGGACGGTTTCTTTGAGTAGCTCAGTGTGCAGCGCGGCTACGCCGTTGATCGCATGGCTGCCGACGCAGGCGAGGTTGGCCATGCGCACATAGCGGCCACCGCTTTCGTCGATAATGGACATCCGCTCTAAGCGCTCGTTGTCCTGACCGAACTTGACCCGGACATCTTCGAGGAAAAGCCGATTGATTTCAAAAATGATCTCCAGATGACGCGGCAACAGGGAGCCGAATAGATCGATTGGCCAACGCTCTAACGCCTCGGGTAGGAGGGTATGGTTGGTGTAGGCCAGAGACTTTTGGGTCACTTCCCAGGCTGTGTCCCATTCAAATTCATGTTCGTCTACTAGCAGACGCATAAGTTCGGCGACGGCGATCGCCGGATGCGTATCATTCATCTGCGCCGTGTATTTATCAGGGAATCGCTCTAGCGGGGAACCTTCTACCCCCATGATTCGAATCATGTCTTGCAGCGAACAGGAGACAAAGAAGTACTGCTGCTCTAAGCGAAGCTGCTTGCCTTCTAAATGCTCATCGTTGGGATAGAGCACCTTGGAGATATTCTCTGAGACAATTTTGGAGTTGACCGCCCCGTAGTAATCGCCCTGGTTGAACGCTTCAAAGTCAAACGCGTCGGGAGATTCTGCCTTCCACAGCCGCAGCGTGTTAGCGGTATTGACCTGATAGCCCAAAATCGGAGTGTCGTAGGGGACGCCTTTGACGATGCGATCGCACACCCACTCCACCCGGTAATTGCCCTTAATGTCGGTATAAGCCTTGGTGTAGCCACCGAGCTTAACTTCAGCCGACCACTCGGGCCGTGCTATTTCCCACGGGTTGCCGTTGGCCAGCCATTTATCGGTTTTCTCGACCTGCCAGCCGTCATGCAGTTCCTGTTTGAAAATGCCAAATTCGTAGCGAATGCCGTAGCCCAAAGAGGGAATTTGCAGCGTAGCCATCGAGTCGAGATAGCAGGCAGCTAAGCGACCTAAACCGCCGTTTCCAAGCCCCGGCTCTTGCTCTTGAGCCATAATCTCAGGCAGGCTTAGACCCAGATCAGCCATTGCCTTGTCAACGATCTCGTACAGCCCCATGTTGATCAGGTTGTTACCCAGGTACGGCCCCATCAAAAATTCGGCTGAGAGGTATACCGCCGTGCGCGATTGCTGGGCGCGGTAGGTGCTTGCCGTACTCAGCCAATGGTGCAACATGCGATCGCGCATCGTGTAGGCCAGCGCCATGTAGTAGTCTTGCAGTGATGCAATCTCAGGCGATTTTCCCTGCACATAAAACAAGTTGTCTAAAAAAGCTCGCTTCAGCGTCTCCGGCGTCAGTCCTGTGCGGTCATCTTCCACATGAATAGTCGTATTCGTCTGCGCAGTGTCGATGTCTTTAGATTGCATAGGTCACAAAGGAGTATAGATGGTCAGAAGAGTCGGAATGGCGCTGTTCCTAAGTCAGATAAGAAGCTTGCACGTCAGTTGCCCACTCAAGGGTATATCTAGAGTTAAACGCTAAGGGTGAACTTCTATAAAGTCATAAGATACGGCTGCTGACGGTAGTGTGCGATACCACTGTTCCGTCAGTAGGCTGCTCCCAAGAACTACCTGCTAAGTCACCCCTGACTTAGCAGGTTCGCCTGAAGGTCGTAGCCAGTCAACTCAGACTTTCTTCAGCCAGCTAAACATGGCCCGCAAATCTTTGCCGACTTCCTCAATCGGATGCTCCGCCTCAATTCGGCGAGTGGCGTTAAACCCGGCATTGCCCGACTGACTCTCCAGCACAAATTCTCGCGCAAACTGACCAGTCTGGATTTCCTTGAGAATTTGCTTCATCGCCGCCTTGGTATCGGCGGTAATCACGCGCGGCCCCCGAGTGTAGTCGCCGTACTCAGCCGTATTAGAAATGCTGTCGCGCATTTTGGCCAAGCCGCCTTCGACCACCAAATCCACAATTAGCTTCACTTCGTGCAGACACTCAAAGTAAGCTAATTCAGGCTGATAGCCCGCTTCAATCAGGGTTTCAAACCCGGCCTTGATCAGTTCGCTCAGGCCACCGCACAGCACTGCCTGCTCACCGAATAAGTCGGTCTCAGTCTCTTCGCGAAAGGTCGTTTCCAAAATGCCCGCGCGGGTGCCGCCAATGCCCTTAGCGTAGGCCATGGCGATATCGCGGGCTTGCCCGGAAGCATCCTGATAAACCGCGAATAGCGCCGGTACGCCCTGACCCTGCTCGTAGGTGCGGCGCACGAGGTGACCGGGGCCTTTGGGCGCGGCCATGACCACATCGACTTCTGCGGGCGGCACAATCTGGCCGAAGTTGATATTAAAGCCGTGAGCAAAGGCCAGGACGTTGCCTGCTTCTAAGTTAGGTTCAATGCTTTCTTTGTAGATGGTGCGCTGAATTTCATCGGGCAGCAGAATCATGATGAAGTCAGCTACTTTCGTCGCGTCGGCCACTGACTTGACGGCGAGTCCCTCGGCTTCGGCTTTGGCAATTGAGCGACTGCCTTCATACAGGCCGACGACCACATTCACCCCGCTGTCTTTGAGGTTGAGCGCGTGGGCATGGCCCTGCGAACCGTAGCCAATAATGGCCACCGTTTTGCCGTTGAGCAAGTCGAGGTTGGCATCGCTGTCGTAATACATTTTGGCCATGAGAAATTCTCCTTAAACTGCGAAATCCCCCTTGCAAAGGCTGAACGTGCAAAAGGTGTGAATGTGGGGTCGAACGCTTGATTCTATCAAACAGTCGGGGGCTATATAAAGGATTAAATTTTGGGCTTGTGAGTATGCCATTCAGTCGATTGTTCATACGCATGGCCGACTTCAAACAGCAGATCTTCTCGTAGCACATTGCTAACAAGTTGCAAGCCAATTGGCATACCGTTACTGTCAAATCCGCAGGGCACACTCATCCCAGGTAGTCCTGCCATGTTGACTGGAATCGTCATCAGGTCGAGCAGGTACATGCTGAGGGGATCGTCGTTTTCACCGGCTTTAAACGCCGTGGTCGGCACGGTCGGGCTCACCAGCACATCGACCTCGGCAAAGGCTTTTTCAAAATCCTGCTTCATCAGGGTTCTGACTTTTTGGGCTTTGAGATAAAAGGCATCGTAGTAGCCTGCTGATAGCGCGTAGGTGCCGATCATGATCCGGCGCTTCACCTCATTGCCAAAGCCTTCGGCGCGAGTTTTGTTGTACATCGAGAGCAGGTTGGGTTCTTCGGCGCGCAGGCCATAGCGGACGCCGTCGTAGCGGGCCAGGTTGGCTGAGGCTTCGCAGGGCGCAATGATGTAGTAAGCAGAGACCCCGTAGTTAAAGCGGGGGCAGGAGATGGTTTTGACCTCTGCGCCCAAGGACTTGAGGTGCTCAATCGCAGCGGTCACCGCGTCGCCAACTTCAGGCTCCAGTCCTTCGCCAAAGGTTTCTTGAATGATGCCGATTTTGCGGCCCTTGAGGTCACCTTTGAGTGACTGGGTGTAGTCGGGGATTTTGACTTTTAGGCTGGTTGCGTCTTTGGGGTCGTGACCGGCGATCGCCCCTAACAAAATCGCCGTATCCTCCACCGTGCGACCAAACGGGCCAATTTGATCGAGCGACGACGCAAACGCCACCAGCCCGTAGCGTGACACCAGCCCGTAGGTCGGCTTCATGCCGACAATGCCGCAAAAAGAAGCGGGCTGACGGATCGAGCCGCCGGTATCCGATCCCAGGGCAATCGGCGCTTGTCCGCCCGCCACTGCCGCCGCAGATCCACCGGAAGATCCGCCGGGAACACGGGTGATATCCCAGGGATTCGCAGTCGTCTGAAAGGCTGAATTTTCGGTCGAGCCGCCCATGGCAAACTCGTCCAGGTTGGTTTTGCCGATGAAGACCGCGCCTTCAGCGTCTAGTTTTCCAGTCACCGTGGACTCGTAGGGCGGCACGAAGTTCTCTAGCATTTTGGAGCTACAGGTGGTGCGAATGCCTCGGGTGCAAAGATTGTCTTTGAGGGCGATGGGGACGCCTGCCAGCAGGCCAATATCTTCCCCGGCGGCGATTTTCTCATCGACTGCTTGGGCTTGAGCCAGCGCTTTTTCTGCCGTCAGCGAGACGAAGCTTTTGAGTTGGGGCTCTACGGCTTGGGCCTGATCGAGCTGGGCGCGGGCCACTTCAACGGCGCTGCGCTCTTTGCTGACGATCTGACGGTGCAACTCACGGATGGCTGACATTCGGTATTCCTCTTTTCCTCTGTAACGTTGGTCACTTGGCTGAAGCACAGCATCACGGGTAAATCCGCTAAGCCGCCAGCCAGTCTATAGCGGCTCCAATTAGCTAGCGTAGCAGGCATGTCACTGTAGCGAACCGTTAATTTTGGCACTCATTTTAATCGGCCAGAATGTTATTCTCTAAAACCGATAAAATTGATAGTGATCGCGCCCTTTGTGCTGCGAATGGCTGTACATCTGCCGCAAATCGTGGATACTTTACGATGAGACCTTGGTAGCTTTTTAATCTCCGTATTTTTTAGGGCCTGCTGACTCAATGAATGGCTTTTGGTACACCGCTGCGATCGCTCTGAGCTTCAGTGCCGTTCTCACCCTGCAAGGAGGACTGAAGCTCCATTCCCTCACCTTCTTGAGCCAGCAATTTCAACCGCCCCAAGCGCAAACGCTCAAGACCCAACCTCTCCAAGCGCAGACGGTCGAATTGCCGGTAGAAACCGGCTCGGACAGTCAACGCTTGCCGTCTGATCAAGGCGATGAGGAACCCTCTTCTGCCAGCGAATCGACGGTGCCTGCCGCAAAAACAGTAGACAAAAATGCCGCAGCGCAAGCCTACCAGCGCGCTATAGAACTCGCGAACCAGGCCGTAAAGGCTTACGGAGAAGCCCGCGATGCAGATACCGATGAGCAAAAGCTGACCTTCACCCGGCGCGAGCGATTCTTGTGGCAGGCGTCGCTACAAAAGCTCGCAACCATTCCTGAGAAATCAGCACTTTACGAACGGGCCGTCAACAAGCAAATTCAATATAAGCAGCTACTAGCAACAGCTGAAAGCAAGCTCGCCGAAGCAGACAGCGCATTTCTCACAGATATTATTTACAACTTGGATATCGATCCGCAGTCGGTACATATTACGCTGTGTCAAATTGACGACGGCGCTCCTCAGCAGCCTTTAACCAACGGTCAGCTCAGCAGTCAGCAGTGCCGACATCACCAGGGTGATCAGCAAATGGCCAGCGCGGCCAGCATGATCAAGGTGCCGATCGCAATGGTGCTCATGCACAAGGTCTCCACCGAAAATATCGACCTCAGCCAAGAGATTTACATCGATCCTGGCAACTTTACGGAAGATGCCGACGGTGCCAAAATCGAAGTCGGTCGGGAGTATCCCCTACGGGAGGTGATGGGTCGAATGATCGATCAGAGCAACAATATTGCCACCAACCAGCTCATTGACTATTTAGGGCGCGACTACATCGAGCAGACCTTAAAGCAAATGGGGTACGTCAACACCTACGCGGGTCACAAGCTCGCTGGCGATCAAATCACACCGGTAAATGCGGGAACCCTGGGCAATTACTCGACCAGCCACGATATTACCGCCATGATGATAAAAATTTACCGGCAGGAAACCCCAGCAGACGAGCAACTTGTCAAGGCTCTAGTCGGCCAAACTGATCGGGAGCTAGGCTACGAAGCACTCAAAAATATGGGGCCAGCGGTGGTGTGGCTGGGTGAAAAGACAGGTCAGAACAACCGGGTGCTGGCCACGACGCTGGCAATGAAAATTGGTGAGGAGCGCTACGCTCTGACAGTGGCGCTCAATTACAGCGGCGATGTATATGCTCTCCAGCAAATAGTGCATGGCGTCGCCGCCCATATCTTAGAAACCGGCCCAATTATCGCTCGCTCCCAGCGATAACTGTCTTTACTGACTGTGTTGTAGCCGACAGAAAGAGCGTTTTCATCAGGACTAATCGATATATCTACCGATTCCCTCTTGCCAACTAGCCCTTGCAGGCACACACTTAAATGTGAAGTAAGGATGGCCTATCTCTTTGAGCTAGGGTTGATGTTGTGAAAAGAGTTCTTTCAATAATTTTGGGAGGCGGGGCTGGTACTCGTCTCTATCCGCTGACTAAGTATCGGGCGAAGCCAGCTGTCTCCTTAGCCGGGATGTACCGCCTGATCGATATTCCGGTCAGCAACTGTCTAAATTCTGACATTTTAAAAATATATGTACTGACGCAGTTCAACTCGGCTTCTTTGAACCGCCATATTTCCAAAGCTTACAACTTCTCCACTTTCAGCGATGGCTTTGTAGAGGTACTCGCCGCTCAGCAGACGCCTGACAGTCCTAGCTGGTTTGAAGGCACCGCCGATGCGGTGCGCAAGTACATGTGGATGTTTGAGGAGGCCGATGTTGACGAATTTATCATTCTTTCGGGCGATCATCTGTACCGGATGGATTACGCCGACTATATTCGCAAGCATCGCGAGAGTGGCGCGGATGTGACCCTGTCGGTCGTTCCCATTGGCTACAAAACGGCCTCTAGCTTTGGCCTGATGAAGGTTGATGAAAACAATCGCATTGTAGAGTTTTCAGAAAAGCCTAAAGGCGAAGCGCTCGAAGCGATGAAGGTAGATACCACGGCGATGGGGCTCTCTCCCGACCAGGCTGAAGACAAGCCGTTTATTGCTTCGATGGGCATTTA
>JBBQAC010000247.1:0-6516 GCA_038315915.1 Phormidesmidales cyanobacterium | reverse complement strand
TTTGCGAATATGCTCTGACTGACATTCTGGACATTTCATTTGCGGTGGCTGCTCCTTCAGCGTTGGCGCAGCCTCTCCCGTGGAGAATCGCTTCACTAATACGTCAATTATAGAAAATCATCTCTTGCTTATGCAACGCCGGCCTCACCTATCACACCTGTTACGACCAGACCGCTGAGCTAATTACTCAAGTGGAACACTTTCAGGCCCGGCTCAATGATGAGCCGATCGCCCTCTCTCAGCGTTTGTGGGTCTCCACTCGGCTCGACCCTGAAATCAAAAACTCCGGTTCTCAACTTAGACGGGGTTTAGCTTGGTCTGCGGGCGCTGTCTACATGATTGCCATTGTCTCTAACTTGGTTGCGATCGCCAAGCAACTCCACCTGGCAATGATAGCAATGCTCACCTGTGGCCAACAAGCTATAGGCCAGCGGCTACAGCAGTATCGGGATCGATTACATAATCACTTTTTAGCTTGGCGGGCATCTGAATAATAAATTCTGCGCCCTGATCGAGCGCCGGATTGAAATCGAGAGTGCCAAAATGCCTATCCATCACAATTTTTCGGGAAATTGATAGCCCTAACCCTGTCCCTTTCCCCACTGGCTTGGTGGTGAAGAAATGGTCGAATATTTTAGATACGGTGGCCTCGCTGAGACCGATGCCGTTATCGCGGATGCGAATCTCAACGTAGGTTTGTTCATCGAGCAGGGTGCTGATCCAGATTTTGTATGTTTGAGGGGCTGCGCTTTCATCGTTGACCGCCTCTGCACTGATCGCTTCTTCGATGGCATCTAGCGCGTTTGCCAGAAGGTTCATAAATACCTGGTTGAGCTGAGCAGGATAGCATTCCACCAGTGGCAGGCATTCGTAGTTTTTAATAATTTCTATCCCAGGCCGATTGCCGGGCTTAATTCGACTGCCTAAAATAAGCAGGGTACTTTCAATACCTTCGTGAATATCCACTGCTTTAAAGTCAGCTTCGTCCAGGCGAGAGAAATTGCGCAGCGATAGCACAATCTGACGGATGCGCTCAGTGCCTACTTTCATTGACGCCAGCGTCTTCGGTAAATCTTCCAAAATGAAGTCGAGATCAATATCCTCAGCCTGTCCTTTGCATATCTCAATGTCTTCAGCAACGGTCAAATCGCAGTTTTGATAGCATTTGACAAGGGACAACAGATCGCTGACGTATTCGCTGATAGGATTCAAGTTGCCGTAAATAAAATTAACGGGGTTATTGATTTCATGTGCGATGCCCGCCACCATTTGCCCCAGGCTCGCCATTTTTTCGTTTTGAACAAGCTGAGCTTGAGACTGCTGTAGCTCTTCGAGCGTCTGCCGCAGTTCAATAGATTGAGCTTCTATGGTTGCCACGGCGTCAGCTTGCTGTAGAGCGACGCCGAGTTGTTCGCCGATTTGAGCGAGCAGGCCGACTTCGTCTTCCTGCCACTACCGGGGGCCGGTGTTTTGAAAAGCGGACAGCAGTCCCCAGAGGCGATCGCCCTGAAAAACAGGCGCAATCATGTAGGCTCTGGCCTGAAACTTCTCCAGTAGGGCAATGTGACAATCGGCATAGCCTGCTTTGTAAATGTCGGCAACGGCAAATGTTTTGTTATTGACGTAGCGACCGCCCTGAGTCTCCATCAGGTGCGTATCGGCAATAATCGGATCTACGCCAACGAGCGGCTGCCATTGGGCCTCAACCGATTCAAACCGGAAGTCGCCGCTCCAGTCTGAGTTAAAGCGATAAATGGCCACCCGATCGGCGGTCAGAAGCTGACGGACTTCTGCTGTTGCGGTCGTGCAAATGGTTTCCCAGCCAAATGATCGGCGCACCCGATTAGTGATCTTGAACAGGGCTTTTTCCTGCGCTTTGGCCCGAGCTAGCCGCGCGACTTTGTCTTCTAGCTGCGCCAGATGCTCTGCCTGCTGGAGAGCGATCGCAAAGTGACCGGCAATTTTGCGCACAAACTCAATTTCTGCTAGCTGCCAGCGCCTGGGGTGAGCGCACTGGTGAACGCACAATAGTCCCCACAGTTCGCTGCCTTTGAGCACGGGCACAATCAGATTGGCGCGAATTTGGAACTGTGAGAGCACCTGAATATGGCAGTCGCTTAGCTCTGCATTATGAATATCGCTGACTGCCTGTACCCGCCCTTTTGAGTAGTGAAGCGCAAACTGCGAACCGAAGCAGTGGTCATAGACCCGCTCTGACATTGCTGATGGAAACCCCGCCGCCACATCTTCTGCCACAAATTCGCCCTCATCCCAGCCGCTGTCTGGCGTAAAGCGAAATACTCCAACCCGATCTGCATTGAGCAACTGACGGATTTCTGTCGCAGTCGTGTTTAAAATGACATTCAGATGTAGCGACGATCTAATCCGGTCAATAATGCTGGCGAGCGCCTGCTGCTGCTCAATTTGCAAAAAAATCTGATCGGTACAGGACGAGAGCTGATAAGCGGCTTGCTGAAGGGCATTGAAGGGCTGCTCAGAATCTGACGCATCAAACATAGGGGGTTAGGCTCGAATTTAATACTTGTTTTACAATTCCCTCAAGGCATCTTTACTTAACCGGTAAAGTCTTTTAATAAGTGTTAGTAACTATTTTCTAAAAGAAGGCTCATTTAACCATTTAAACGCCTGAAGGATCGAAAGCTACCGGAGATAAAAATCGGAAAAGAGTCCGATTTCGTCCAAATAGGCGAAAAATAGGCGTTATTGAGCTGCGAACCAGTCGATTAGCTTACGGGCAATGCTGAGCTTGTCAGGAACAGGCGGTAGATTATCTTTAGCAAACCAGTCAGCGGCTTCAATTTCAGTTGGCTCCAATACGAGTGTGCCACTGGCATATTCGGCGATGAAGCCCACCATCAAAGAATTAGGAAAGGGCCAGGGCTGAGAGCCAAAATAGCGAACATTTTTGATTTCGATGCCGACTTCTTCTCGCACTTCGCGCTCGACGGTTTCTTCTAAAGATTCGCCCGGTTCTACAAAGCCTGCCAGCACGCTGTACATGCCGCCCGGAAAGCGCGGGGCACGGGCGAGCAGAATCTCGCTGCCCTTATGAACCAGCATAATCACCGCCGGAGAAAGCCGAGGATATTGCCGCAGTTTGCACTTGGGACAGCGTTTGGCGCGTTCGGTCGGTAGTTGAATCGTCGGCGTGGCGCAGTGGCCGCAGTACTGATGGGTGCGATCCCATTCGACAATTTGGACGGCGCGGGCAGCGATCGCAAACAAGTTTTCAGGCAATTCGCCGTACAGCGATCGCAAATGACGCAGCGCAAAATTTTCGGGAAGTTGTGTATCCTCAGCGATTTCGGCAGCAACGCAGGGATGGTTGTTCAAATAGCCTAAAAACTGAGTCCGAGTGGGGGTAATCCCCAATGCTTGCAATGTGGGCGCTTGCGGAAAGCTAAAGGCAGCTGAGCCCGGCGCTGGCAGCGGCGTTGTTACCAGGCTAGAGCCACAGCAGATAAACCACCAGGTGGGCCATTGATCGGCGGGCGGATGGGTGGGCTCTGTAGCTGGGGTGAAGTGATTAGGAATGGTAAAGGGCTGTAAAGGTATCAACGCTCTAGGAAAGGGAATGAGTTGGAATAGCGGCCATATCTATCATGTTACAGAGCGTGACTTCCCACACCAAACGCGGCTGAACGTAGCCCAGCAAATAGCGGCGAGCCTGTTCGAGGCTGGCAAGATCTTCGGCGCGGGCCAGCCCGCTTTGCCAGTAGCGATGCTGTAAGTAGTCAAGCAGCCAGAGCTGAGCTTCAGTATCTAAAGCTTGGCTGATCTCCCGAGCGGTTTCCAGAGCGTCTCGGCGGGTCGCAGGCGGGCGGGCTAACCGGGCAAGCAGATCTGACGAGAGCGTTTGGAGCTGCTGCCAACTGTCGATGGCACGCCCCGGAGAGCCTTGAGCGATCGCCATCACTTCAGCCGATTGCAAGACCTCCGAATGTCCTGCTTGAGTGAGTACCTGTGTCATCTGAGCATCATTGAGCCGCCGGAAGGGAATGGCCTG
This sequence comes from Phormidesmidales cyanobacterium, assembly GCA_038315915.1. Classification (GTDB taxonomy): domain Bacteria; phylum Cyanobacteriota; class Cyanobacteriia; order Phormidesmidales; family Phormidesmidaceae; genus Phormidesmis. Next base: position 2,489 of record JBBQAC010000247.1, on the reverse strand, counting down.
ACAGCGAGAGATAAGTGTTGGCAGCAGCGCCTGCTGATTGGGCGCTAGCAGAATAATGGTGGCCTTGCCGGGTTCTTCGAGCGTTTTGAGCAGGGCATTGGCGGCGGCTTCGGCCATGCGATCGCTTTGCTCAATCACCACGACCGCTCGGGCCGACTCCAGGGCCGCGCGGCTGAGAAACCGGGCGATGTCGCGAATTTGCGGCAGGCGAATGCGGGGCGGGCTTTTGCGTTTGAGATTGGCTTCGGCGGCCTGTTTTGGCGTGAGGAGCTGACCCTGGTGTAAATAGGTCGGCTCTACCCAGAGCAGATCGGGATGGTTGCGATCGCGAATTCTCCGCGCCAGAATCTTCTCTTCAGCCGCTGTCAACTGAGCCGCTTCAGGCCGCAGCAAAAGCTGTGCGAACCCGGCTGCTGCCAGCGACTTGCCGGCACCCGCAGGGCCAACAAACAAATAGCCTGGGGCAATTCGATTAAGGGCCAGGGCACGCGCTAATAGCGTGACGGCCTGAGTTTGACCCACTAAGCTGGCAAAAGGCGAGGATACCACTGAACTAACTGCTGCTGAAGAACTTGCTGAATCTGGGCGGCGACGGTTTCGGGTGGGCTAGCGCCCTCAATTTCTGCCGTAGGCCCGCTGCTGTAGGGATTTGCCTGACCCCATTGATCGGGGGTCGCCAGGGCCGCAAAGCCATCGGCTACGCGCTGGTGAAACGGTAGGCTGGCCTGCTCTATCCGGTCGGCCTGAGCCCGCTGGCGCATTCTGGCGAGTCCGACAGCCGGTGAAACGTTGAGCCACAGTGTCAGGTCGCTCTTGAGCGGGCCAGCGGCGGTGCCGGTTGCGATCTCGTTGAGCTGGTGAATGAGTGCCAGGTCTAGCTGGCGGCCATAGCCCTGGTAAGCCATGGTGGAGTCGGTGTAGCGATCGCACAGTACCCAATAGCCCTGCGCCAACCAGGGAAGCAGGGTTTCGGTCACATGCTGAGCGCGGTCGGCGGCATACAGGAGCAGCTCTGCGCTGCTAACCATTGGCGCATCGCTGGGCGACAGCAGTAGATGACGGATTTGAGTTCCTAAGGCAGTGCCGCCTGGTTCGCGCGTGAGGCGAATGCCTGCTACTTCGCCTTCTGCCTGCAATAGCTTTAGCGCTTTGCTCTGGCTGAGCCAGTTGTGGAGACTCTGAATTTGGGTGGTTTTGCCGCTGCCTTCTCCCCCCTCAAAGACAATCAGCTTGCCTCGCATCGCATTGTTTCCTCCGTAGTTTCCTCAGCCCACTACAGCCAATTTACACTGGCGATCAAGCTGCCCTATTCCCTATTCAGTAAAACAGCGGTATCCTGTCTAATGATCCTGACTAGGATAGTTAAGATTGTGACAGCAAGCGGAGGGGTCGCCATCTTCGCCGTTCGTTATTCAGTTTGTCATCCCAAGAGTCTCTATGGCCCGCTACACCAACTTCTTTACAACCGGATCTTCCCAAGAAGACATTAACCGGGTATTGGTCACCGCGCTGGAATCGTGTGATCTCACTTTAATTTACCAAGATTCGGTTTGTATTGTCGCTAAAGAGAAGCCGGGCCAGGTGTCATTTTCTCAGCTAGCAACCGTAGAGCTGCTAATCAGTCCGCCACCCGCTAAGAGCAGTGGGGCAAAAATAGACTTGGTGGTGAAAAATGAAGAGCTGCCCCTGCGGACGCAAAACCACTGTCGGGAAATCTTTACACAGGTGAATCAGGCTATTTCTGAGGCCAATTCGCAGAGTATGGCGAGCTAGTTTGGGCCTGGGCCGGTAGAGAAGCCAATTACTCGCCTGAATGAGAACCGTAGGGAGGAAGCCTGACTATTCGGGAACGCGGTAGGCTAGCAAGTAAATAGAGGGCGAGAGGAGGCCAAGGCTATGGCTAATAACGATGCGCGACGGCAAAGCCTTCCAAGGGAATCGTCTATCGAAGATGCTAATCGGCAAAAGCATCAACCGCTTAACTTAGCCGGTCACGTTGATCATCACAGTCATGACGGTCATCATCACGGCGCTGGCCATGGCACTGAGCACGGTGGCGGGCACGAGCACCCGAACTATCAAAGTTTTTACAGCTACCGCTCCGAGGTCAGACGGGTGCTGTTGATCACGCTGGTGCTGAACGTGGCGGTGGTGATACTAAAGCTCGTAGTCGGCAGTTGGACGGGCTCTTTAAGCTTGCTAGCCGACGCTTTGCACAGCATTACCGACAGTGCGAACAACGTGCTGGGACTGGTAACCAATCAGCTCGCGTCACCAGAACCGGATCGCGATCATCCCTACGGCCATCAAAAATATGAGGCCGTTGGCGCTTTGGGCATTGCGGCCTTTTTGGGCATTGCCTGCTTTGAAATTTTGAAGGGCGCTGGCGAGCGGCTGATCTTCGGCGGCGAGCCGGTAACGATGGGAGCGCTGTCTCTGTGGTTTTTGCTGGCGGTGCTGGGCATCAATATTTTTGTTGCTTTTTATGA
>JBBQAC010000354.1:0-3546 GCA_038315915.1 Phormidesmidales cyanobacterium | reverse complement strand
AGTCATGGGTTTGTTCGTAACCGGATGTGGACACTGCTAAGCGCTGAGGAGACACCTGCTGGTGAAACCCGAGTCAGGCTGGGGGTGACGGCCAGCGAGGAGACTCAGGAGATTTGGCCGCATCGCTTTGAGCTGGTAATGGAGATTTTGGTTGGGGCTCAGCTCAGCATCACCTTGATTACTCAGAACACTGGCGATGAAGCTTTTTCAATTACTCAGGCATTCCATACCTATTTCACAATTGGCGATGTTAGCCAAGTTCGGGTACTCGGGTTAGAAGAGACGACCTACCTGGACAAGACAGACGGCGGGGCCGAAAAGACTCAGTCTGGAGCAATCACAATCTCAGCAGAAACAGATCGAATTTATACAGGTGTGAAGCCTGAGCTAATTGTTGAAGATGGGGCACTAGGGCGTCGTATTCGTATCTCTACGACAGGTAGCCATACCGCTATTGTGTGGAACCCGTGGAAAGAAATATCTATTAAAATGGCGGATCTGAAAGAGCTGGACTATCAGAGGTTTATTTGTGTAGAAACGGCCAATGCTGAGGATGAGGTGATCGAAGTATCGCCGGGTGGTGACTATCGGCTACAGGCTGTTTATACGGTGGAGCGTGGGTAGAACACTCTTTTTTTGTTGAAGTAGAATCGCCTAAAAGCACCAACAGCCGAGACAAAGAGAATTAGAAAAGGGGGTGCCGATACGGGCTAACGCCCCCCTTTTGAACAATTTAGGAAAACCTCTATATAATGAAATGAGACGAGTTCTGCCGCCTGGGAAGTATGCCGTGTCATGACTGTATCTCTATTGCCTGATCTCAAAAAAAGTTATACAGCTGAGCAATATTTGGCTCTAGAAGTAGAATCTGACACTCGTAGCGAATTTCGAGATGGAGAAATTGTCGATATGACCGGGGGAACGCCTGACCACAACCGGCTTTCGAGTGCGCTAAATGCTTTGCTATGGCTGGGCTTACGTAAGCAACCTTACAATGTATTCGTGACTGATCAGCGGCTTTGGATTCCGGCAGTGAACCTTTATACGTATCCAGACGTAATGGTTATTGCTGACCCAGTAGGACTACAGCCCGGTCGTAAGGATACAGTGGTAAATCCGATTTTAATTGCAGAAACGCTCTCCAATTCGACTGAGGGTTACGACCGGGGAGATAAGTTTGCGCACTATCGCACGATTGAGACTTTTCAGGAGTATTTGTTAATTAGTCAGTACCAGCCACGGGTGGAGCACTATGTAAAGCAATCGGAGAATCAGTGGCTATTTACGGAATATAGTGGTTTGGAGGCTATCTTGAAGCTGTCGGCGGTGGCAGTTGAGATTGCGCTGGCAGACCTATATGAGGCGGTCGAGTTTGAGGCGACAGCCGAGTGAGCTGAGATTAAATCGAAGAGGTGTCGAAGCGATGATGGTCTCTCTGAACGCTTTTGATTCTTAGAATCGCTTGTACGAAAACATCGTGAAACCATTCAGCTAGCTAGCTCATTCATTATACCGCTGTCGATGAAGGAGAGCAGCGCTTGCTGATGGGGTTTGCCGAGCGATCGCATCTCTCCCAGCTTCTCTGAATACTTTTCTCCGGCTTTAATCTCGGCTACTGAACACAGGCCCAAGTCTTGTCCTTCATTGAGCTGTAGCTCACTCACGGGCACTGTCAGCTCGCCGTAATAGTAATAGCGCCGAACTTTGCCATCGAATCTCTTCTGGGAAAGGGTCAGATCGGGTGGTACATAACCCAATTCTTCTAACAACTCTCGTCGAATTCCCGTATTTGCATCCTCTCCAGGCTCTATGTGCCCACCAAAAAATCCCCAGCAGCCAGGGTAAACAATATGAGGAAAATCATCGCGTAGCTGCATCAAGAACCTACTCTCCTGATGCAAAATAGCCAGGGTCACCTCTACTGGAGGTGCGTCATGGAACGCTCTGTTCGTCCTCTCTCTACGCATCGCCAAACATACTATTTAAAATCTTTTGTACAATCTGCACGCCAGAGAACGCCTGGTAGCTGAACAGCCCGACTAACACTGTATTTAGAGAGATATGAGTATAACGAGCGATGTCATTGCCTTTTTGCATGAAGGGCACCATCGATGCTGAGGTCGCAATTAATCCCATCATGCCTAAGCCGATGAGGAGATGAGGGCCAGCAAACAGCTTGCCATTGTTAATATAGGTCGCTGCCATACCGCCCAGACTGCCAAGCACCAACACTGCTAGCAAGGCTGAGCCCGCTTGGTGATGACGCGCCAAAAATTTGCCCTTTACCAGCTCTTTTTTCTCTTCCCCTGAGGCTAACCGAGTGCGTCTGTGTTGATAGCCCAGGTATGCGGCGTAAAGTGTCAGTGCTAAAATCCCCCACATCAACAGCGGATGGATAAAATTAAGCCAGGGTTTAACAGCCTCTAGAGTCTCGGAATTCATAGAGTTAATTTAAGATTTCTTACAGTTTTTAGTATATTCCGTTCCTAACATTTGTGCGCAGTCGTCTTTTGGGAAGCTGTCAATCGCGATGAAACGAGTCAAGCTATTCATTTTTACTGCTTTTAGCGGAGTGACGACATCTCTGGTAATAGGCTATGGCCTACCGGTGATCGGTCAAATGCCGTCCCCCGTCACGGAATCGGTGGAGATCGCCGTCGAAGCCGAGGAGCCTACCGCAGATGTGCCAGTGGTCTCAGAGACCGAGGATGAGGCTGAAACGCCAGAGGCTGAAACGGCTGATTCTAGCTCGCCACCGCGACAGGGCGAAGCTGAACGCATTCGCCGCAAGCTATTGATCCAAGCAGACAGTGAGTATGAGACGGGCAATTTTGCTGAGGCAGAGGCGCTGTACCGTCAGGCCAAAGACCAAACTTGGCTGCTGCCGCGCCAATTTGCCAGTCTGCCACCAGAACCTTTCAGTGATGAGGCGCTGCTGTCACCTGCTGCCACCGTTTACTGGCGCGAGGCGCAAGCGGGCATTGCCAACGAGCGATCATCTCAGGCGCTGGTGGCCTTAGCTTTGATTACGGCTGAGTATCCGGCGTTTATTCCAGGGCATGTACAGTATGCCGAGACCTTGCGATCGCTCTCCCGCCCCGACGAAGCCAACGCTGTCTTGGAGCACGCCCTCACCCAGTACCCCGACCAGCCCGACTTACTCCTGGCTCAAATTGATCTATTAATGGCCCGCGAGCAGTGGTTGGAAGCGGCGATCGCCTCTCGCCAGTTCGTCGCCCTCAACGGTGACCATCCTGCCGCGCCTGTCCAGGCAGAACTGGCCCAGAAGAACCTGGAGCGCTTTCAGCGAAGGACTCGGGCGGATATTAGGACGGGTGCGATCGCCAACCTCTTTACTGGCGTATTGGGCTATGCCTTTACCGGCAGCATTTTTGGCCCCTTCACCGCCGCTAATTCAGCGATTTTGCTGCTCCAGGGAGAAAACGCGATCGGCAACCAGTATGCCACCCAGATTCAGCGACAGTTACCGATGTTGCAGAACCCGGAAGCCCTCGGCTATATCCGTCGGATGGGTAGCCGTTTGGT
>JBBQAC010000140.1:0-11880 GCA_038315915.1 Phormidesmidales cyanobacterium | reverse complement strand
TTGATCGTGACGGGCATGTCGGGATCAGCCGTACCGATGAAGAAAATGCGATCGGCGACCGTCTCATGTTCTGGCGGCGGATAGGCGACAAATAGATCGCCAGGAGAGTTCTGCATTTGGGCTTGAGCTAGTGCAGTTGGGATTGGATATGCGAGGCTTGACTGATGAAGGGCAAGTGCGCCTAACAACCCGCCTAAAATACCGAGAGTTTTACAGCCCAAATGTCTACCCATCACCTACTCCCCAAATCTGCCAGATTGACCAACCGAAAATTTGCTCCTTCCGATTATTCCAGGTGTTTGCGTGAATTGCCTAGCAGTGAGGAAGTTCCTAAAGAAAAAACTGGCTGATTTCGCAAGAAAACCCAGGTAATAGTAGAGACGTCAGCACATCATTGCCAGCCAAGGTCATTTTGAGTGAGAGTCGTCCCTCTTCCCGACGATAGACCTCCAATTGCTTCAAGAAGCGATCCGCAATCCAATATTCCTGAGCCCCTTGTACGGAATATAATTTCAGCTTAGCCTCCCGATCTCGGCGAATATTGCTATCTCCAGAAGAAAGAACCTCCACAACTAGCTCCGGCATCCCTCTCAAATGGCCCGCTTCATCCTCAATGACAGCAAGCCTTTCTTGAGTCAACCAGATAACGTCGGGAATCACATTGTCCGCATCAGATAGGATGACGCCAGGAGAAAAAATCGCTTCTCCCAGCCTGGACTGTTTAGACCAAATATTTAAGGCGCTACATATTTCGTGAGCTATTTGCTGATGCCTGCGGTGAGGTGATCGGGTCACAAATAGCTCTCCATCAATAATTTCGTAGGTCGTCCATTCGTTTTTGGGCAGCCCTTCTATGTCTTGAATACTCCATCGAACTTGCGTAGCTGGCTGACTAATCATACATTTCGCCCTCCATTTCAAAGCGCAGACACCTTAATATTATCGTCACTATAGCTCACTCGAAAATGACGGCGAGAGGATTACACGGAACCATTTAAGTGCCAAACATTTTAGGAGTTCTGCATATGAAATAATAATGGGCTAACTCACTCAAACCAAGATTTATGCTATGGAAGCGCTTCTACCAGATGAACAAAAGCTGTTTGACTCTATTCGAAGTCATTTTTTCGAACATCGATATCCGCCAACTGTCAGAGAATTAATCAGTCTCTTCGGTTGGAACTCTAATGGAGTCCAACGACTTTTGGATCAGTTGAGAGAAAAGGGATACATCGACTGGAAGAAAAGTAAGTCCCGGAGCATTCAGCTAGTGGCCGGAAATATGCCACTGCGCGGAGTAATTCAAGCAGGATACGTGGAAGAACCATCTTCCAACTCACCAGCATACATTGATGTGTCAGGCGCTCAGTACGTTCTTCAGGATTATGCCCTTCAAGTTGAAGGAGACAGCATGGTCGATTCACACATCTGCGAAGGAGACTTTGTAATTCTAAGACCAGCCAAAGACATCGAAAGCTTAAAGCCAGGGACTATAACGGCAGTTTGGGTGGAAGGGGGAGGAACGACGTTGAAGCACCTTTATTTAGAAGACGGGACTGTCACTCTGAAGGCCGCCAATAAAGAATTTTCGTCTCAAAGCTTCGAAGCCAGCCAAGTTCGTCCACAAGGAGTGTTGGTAGGACTACATCGCAGGTACGACAGATAAGTACACCGTCTGGTGAAGCGGACATTTTCTGTTAAAAATATCACTACTAATCTCCTATGAAAACCACTTGACAAAATCATAGGTACATATGTACCTTGTTAGAGTACATATGTACCTATGTCTAGCTGTCCTAGTTTACGGTATGGACTTTGCAAAAACCAGCGCACTACAATCCCTGAAGACATTCATATTGGTAATGCTATGCAAAGTTCAACGTTCGGACAAATTCTTGGATGGGTACATGGCCAGCTGAAACAGGTTGAAACAAATATGGTGCGCAATAATAGTGATAAGTCTCAACGAGACATCGCCCAGGCGTGTCAGTCTATAGAGATTCTTCGTACAAATAAAGAACGCGGTTTAGAAGAGGAGTGTCGTAAGATTGCAGAAGCTGAGTATAACGCGCTCATAGCGTTGCTTCAGGATCGCGAGCCGCCTACAACACCAGACATAGATAAACTATCAGAAGACATTTAGGTCTACGAAGAATAGACTCTTAAGAGAGCTATAGCATTCAGAGACTATCTGAAGTGTAGCCTGCCCAGCTCATCGATTAATAGTTGCAAATGCTCATCCAAAAGTTTTTTTGCCTCTTGAGTAATCGCTTCATAGTACCTCTCATCGTCACTGTTAGCTTTCACAGAGTCATGTATTATTTCACTGACTTTTGAGCCTCGAATATATTTATCTTTGATGAGTCGAAAAGCGTCAATGTATGCATGATGGCTCGGATATCTTGGCTCAATACGGTCGAGCGGCATCAGGTAACTATATTTTATGCTCGTCATCAACCATCCTTTGAGATACACGTAAATGTCGCCATATAGGTCTTTGTCAATTTGTTTAAGTTGTTGAGTCCTCTTTCCTGTTACTTCTTTAACAGACTTTAAAGCGATTGCATAAAGCAGACGACTGTTAAAACTCTGCATAATGACATCTCGCGCCGCTTGTCTTCTGCAAAATGACGAATCCCTACCAATAGCCTGGTCGGAGGAAGAGTTTCGATTTTTTTGAGGTATAGTACAGGCATATTCTTTCCGTGACAATTCCAGTATCTGGCTTACCTCGGGTTGATGATCTCTGTACTGCTCCAGCTTTTGCTGAACCGCTTCATCTATTGCAGTTCCTACCTTGTTTTTAATCGAGTCGGAGGAGTGCCACATAAAGAATAGACTTATAAACAAGCTGGACAGAGGGGGGAGTGCGATTTTTAGTGCATCATTCGTATCATTACCTAAGGCTGATTCGAGCAAGGGTGGCAAACCATATATAGCTATAAAGGCAGCCACTAGTGCCTTAAATATCAGTCCCGTCATTTCCGATATCGCCTTTTGTTTAGCGGCATCCGGATCTTTGAGTCTTGCCATGTATTTAAGTCAGTACGAATTTGTCTCGTAGCATCATATCAATAGTAAAGCTAGGTGTCTTTGGTTTTTATTGTAAAGTTTGTCTGAATTATCAGCTGTAATGCTTCATCCTGAACATAAACAGCTTTTCGAATCCGGATGAGCATATGTGCTGCTGTATTTTTGTTGACTCCAATTTCAGTCGCAAGCTTGCGGGCGCTTATACTAGTCGGCTTCTGCGTAACTAGTTCAATTGCTCGGAACCATTTGGGCAGCTTTACATGAGTCCTATGAAAAAGGGTTCCAACAGTGACACTAAACGACGTAAAGCATTCGTTGCAGTGGTACCTCTGCTCCCGCTTGATTTTTGCAGCGTTCGCTGAGCGGCAATACGGACATACAGGCTGACCACTCCAACGAATTCTTTCTAGTAGAGCAATACATTCTTCTTGGTTCTGTATCATGTTGCAGAAAAGGAAGGAATAACTTGAGCATTCGCTCCCTCATTGCTACGACGGTGATCTACAAAATCGGATTAGTTAGCCGGCTCTTCATGGGTTGCGTACAGATTCAACACATTCCAAAATTTCTGATGAAGTTGAACTACCATCGGTTTTCAGATCGAGTAGAAGACTCCTATGCCAAATGGAAAAGCAGCCGACAGGGTTTTTCCATTTGGCAAAAATGATTCCCCGTCCGACATTGAGTCCCTATGGCACAATTGATGGGTCAATGAGCGGGTGAATAGAGCCAGCGGCAGGCAATAGGAAGGGGATTATGACTAAGTTTGTATTTGTGACCGGCGGCGTTGTTTCGAGTATTGGTAAAGGCATCGTGGCCGCTAGCCTCGGACGGCTACTGAAGTCTCGTGACTATTCGGTTTCTATCCTGAAGCTCGACCCTTATATCAATGTCGATCCGGGGACGATGAGCCCATTTCAGCATGGCGAAGTGTTCGTCACTGAAGACGGCGCTGAGACCGACCTGGACTTGGGCCACTACGAGCGCTTCACCGATACCTCGATGTCACGGCTGAACAGCGTGACGACAGGCGCTATCTATCAGGCGGTGATCAATAAAGAGCGGCGCGGTGACTACGAAGGGGGGACGGTGCAGGTGATTCCGCATGTCACCAATGAGATCAAATCGCGGATTCATCGGGTGGCGCGCAATCGCAATCCGGACGTGGTGATTGTAGAGATTGGCGGCACGGTGGGCGATATTGAGTCGCTGCCTTTTATGGAGGCAATTCGGCAGTTTCGGCAGGATGTGGGCCGTCACGATGTGATCTATCTGCATGTGACACTGATTCCCTGGATTCCGGCGGCGCATGAGCTGAAGACAAAGCCTACTCAGCACTCAGTTAAGGAACTGCGATCTATCGGTATTCAGCCGGATATCCTCGTGTGTCGTAGCGAGAAGCCCTTGTCAGATGGGATGCGCGAAAAGATTTCGAGCTTTTGTAACGTGCCGATTGACTGTGTGATTCCGGCTCAGGATGCGCCGAGCATTTATGAAGTGCCGCTGTATATGGAGAAGGAAGGGCTCGCAGAGCAAAGCTTGAAGCTGTTGGACTTAGATCAGCGATCGCCCGACCTCACCCACTGGTCAACGCTCGTGAACCGGCTATATAGCCCCGATAAGACCGTAGAAATTGCCATTGTCGGCAAATACGTTCAGCTCAACGACGCCTATCTCTCAGTCACCGAAGCGCTGAGCCACGCAGGCATCCACTTTAATACCGATGTCAAAATTCGCTGGGTAGATTCTGAAGAGATTGAGCGAGACGGGCCTGAAAAGCATCTGGATGGCGTAGCTGGCATCGTGGTGCCGGGCGGATTCGGCTCTAGAGGCATCCATGGCAAAATCAGCACCGTTCAGTATGTGCGCGAGCGCAATATTCCCTTTTTGGGCCTGTGTTTGGGAATGCAGTGCTTAGTGCTGGAGTGGGCGCAGCACATTGCTGATCTGCCAATGGCTAACAGCTCAGAATTTGACATGGAAGCTGAACACCCGGTGATTAGCCTGATGCCCGAGCAGGAAGACGTGGTGGATCGGGGCGGCACAATGCGCTTAGGGCTGTATCCCTGCCGCCTGGAGCCGAATACGCTGGCGAGTAAGCTCTACGGCAAAGAAGTGATTTATGAGCGGCACCGGCATCGCTATGAGTTCAACAACGCCTACCGCAACCTGTTTTTAGAAACGGGCTTTATGGTTAGCGGTACCTCTCCCGATGGCCGACTGGTGGAGATTGTGGAGCTGCCGAGCCATCCATTTTTTATTGCCTGCCAGTTTCACCCCGAATTTCAGTCTCGGCCAAATACGCCCCATCCCATGTTCCTGGGGTTAATAGAAGCCTCTTTAAAGGCCGTGACTCCGGCTGAGCCGATGACCGCTACCGTCGCCTTGGGCTAACGCTTACTTATTCGGCGACCTGCGTGCCATGACTGCGGGGATCGGCTGAGCCGCCTGAAGAATTGACGGGGTTAGTTGCATTTACATCAGAAATTTTGCCGCTTACCTGGGCGTGAGGCAGTGGCTGTTTTTTTACCAGCGCCTCCAGGTTTTCAGCGAGGATGAGGCGGGGCATTTCACCGATGGCGGCTCCTTTTTCCAGGCTATCTGCGGCTAAAAACTCGAAGTGCGGAATGCCATCGACCCGGTAGTTAAGCATTTCGGGGAGCCATTTGCTGTTGTCGACGTTCAGCATGACGAAGTTTACTTTGCTGGCGTACTGTGACTTGAGCTGCTGAATATCACCGGCCATGGCCTGACAGCTCGTGCACCAGTTAGCATAAAACTCGATCAGGGTAGGTTTGCTATTGGCGAGCGCGACCTTGAGCGGGACGGCTTCTTCGGCCATTTCGGAGAGGGAGGCGGCGGGGGAACGGGTCTGAAGGCCCAGAATAATTGTGACGCTGAGAATGGCAGCGATCGCCACCACTACAAAATTTCTGACCTGCTTGGCCATCGGGGAAGGGTCAACCGACATGATGCTGATCTGGAGTAAACAATAGCTTCCACTATCTTATCTTGCTGGCTGTTGACTTTTGGGAGCGTAAATTAGAGATGCTGCCGATGGCGATAGAATAAGAGCAACAACTGCCTGAGACGCTGTGAAAAAACGAGTGACGCTGACGTTTCCCAAACGCACCATTCACATGCCGATTACCTACCGGCTGGCGAAAGACTTTAATGTGGCAGCGAATATTTTTCGCGCTCATGTAGCGCCTGATCAGGTGGGTAAACTGCTGGTAGAACTATCCGGTGACATCGACCAGCTCAATGAGGCGATTGACTGGCTGCGCGCCAACCAGATTGAAGTGTCGCTAGTCAACCGAGAAATTGTGATCGATACCGATAGCTGCGTTCACTGCGGTCTGTGCACGGGGGTGTGCCCGACAGAGTCTTTGCAGCTCGATCCGCAAAGTCACAAGTTGGTTTTTGTGCGATCGCGCTGCATCATGTGCGAGCAATGCCTGCCAAGCTGCCCGGTTCAAGCTATCTCTACCAATTTGTAAGGCGTGCGAACATTTCCCTGGCTCTCGGTATTACTGCTGCTACTGGCTAATGTGGCCTTTGGCTTTTTTCTGCACGAACACGATGGGATCAGGCGGGTTCATTCGGAGCTGGTTTGGATCAGTGCGATCGCCTACATCGTTTTTGAATGCAGCGTTCTCAGTATCACCTGGAAATCTACCCAACGCTTTATGCTGCTAGGATTCAAGTCCGATGTTGGCTACGCGCTGATGGCCGTCGGCGGAGCCTCTTTAGCGGTCATTGTATTGGTCTGGATCCAGATTTTTATCCACTTTTTAGTGATGCTGGCAGCCGCTATATTGCTTCGCATCAAGCTATACACCTGGCGGTCGGGGAAGGTGATGTGCTTTCTAACGATGACTGCGATTTCTTTCGCTGGACTGGCAATGAGCTGGCTACCGACTCTGATCAAAACGGGCCAGATTACCCTTTGACCGGGCCAGTAACGACTCTTGACGCGGCTAAGCGACGACAAACGACAGCAGACACTTTGGCGGAGTGACCCCCTACCGACACAGTCCCCACCGCGCAGACCTGATCCCCCTCACTGCTATCAGCATCGGCCATAGAGCCGCCTTATGCAGAAGCCCATCGCAGAAGCTAGCGCTGTGGCACTCCACGAAGCGGCACAGCAGCATTCGCCGAAGCCAGAGGTGAGCGCGATTGTAATCACAGCACAAGCGTTTAACTGTTGCCCTACCCCATGTCAGACCGTGATGTGGGGTATTTTTTTGCCTGGTGGTCGTTTACTTTCTGAGTGACCCAATCGACCAGAATCGGATTGACGATTTCAGGCGCTTCGTCCTGCGGGCAATGACCGATGCCTGCTAGCTCGATAAACGCTTCGACGGCAGGATAGTCGCCATAGGCACGAGCAAGCTCAACCGGTTCCCACGGGTCTGCCTGCCCCCACAAAATCAGGGTAGGGCAGGTGAGCTGAGGCAGCAAATCTTCGGGTATCGGCCCCTGTGAGTAGCGAATAAAGGCCAAAAACACATCGACTGCCCCCGGATCAAAAGCGGGCTCTAGCAGCAGCGAAACCAGCTCATCTGTCACCGCTTCCGGATGGCCGTAGGCTTGCCGCAAAATCCGCTTGACCGTCTTGGGCTGAGCGAGCTGTCTGAAGAAAAAGCGAATCAGCGGTCGGTAGCCTAGCACCTTTTGAATCAATGGAGTTGAGGCGCTGCGGTACCAAGGCAGGGTTTGGCGCTTGCGGTCGTGCAGCAGTCGTAAGGAGCAGTCCAGCAGTGCGAGTCCGCGAATCTGCGCGGGCTGCATGACCGCCGCCTGCATAGCGACGACACAGCCGATGGAGTTGGCCATGACAAAGGCGGGGTGCCTGACGACCTGCTGACAAAAGTCGAGCACCTGCTGAGCCCAGGTTTCAAAGGTGTAGCTCAGCGGCTGGCCGGGGGCAGGCTTGGCCGATTTGCCATAGCCTAGCAGGTCGATTGCGTAGACGTGACAGGTTGTAGCCAGAGCTGGAATATTTTTGCGCCAGTGAATGCTCGATGCGCCAAAGCCGTGAATTAGGATGACAGCAGGGTGATCGAGACCAGTGGATTCAGGACTGGCGGGCTCAGGACTGGCCTGCTGATAGCCAATGGTGAAGCCCTGCCACTGCCAGGTTAATGACTGCACATCGCTCACAGGCACATCGCTCACAGACACAAGGGCTCCACGACAGCAGCAGGCCCAAGAATGGAGACCGACTGCTCGACAAAGCAACGCTGCGCAGCCGCCTGGATATCGGCGATGGTGACGGCAGAAATCGCCTCGGGAAACGCCTCGTCAAAAGCCATCCCCAGACCCAAAATCTCGTACCAGCCGTAGGTCTGCGCGATTTGACCGTTGGTTTGCTTGCCCAGCGCGTACTGACCCAGTATTTTGTTTTTAGAAACCTGGAGTTCTTCGGCGGTCAGCGGGGTGGTTTTTAGTCTGGCAATTTCCTGCTGGAGTCCGGCGAGGGCGACTGGCAGGTTTTGGGGAGCGGTGCCAATGTAGGCGACAAACTGCGATCGCCCCAACCGAGTCGGATAAAAGGCCGATACGTCGTAGGCTAGCCCTTGCTTTTCGCGCAGCTCTACGAATAGCCGACTCGACAGCCCATTCCCCAAGTAGGTGCTAATCAGCTTCAGCGCCGCGTAGTCACTATCGGCAACTTCGCCCGCCAGGTGACCCAGCACAATAAATGCCTGATTGGTTTCTTGAACCGTCACTATTTGCTGAGCGGAAGCAGCCACTGGCGGAAAGTTCACCATTGGCAATGGCTGATCAGGCGCTGGCCAGTCGCCGAAAAATTGCTCTACTAGCTTCACCGCCAAAGTGGGAGAAATGCGCCCCGCAATGCTTACAACCATATTGTCAGGACGAAAGTATTGTCGGTAGGCATTCTCCAGATCGGCCCGGCTAAAGTTGCCTATGCAACGTTCTGTTTGCGCATGGGAGAGTCCGTAAGGATGCCCCGGATACAGCGCCTCTCGCAAATGGTTGTACGCCATGCCAAAGGGCTGCTCTTTCATCGACTTGAGCCCCTGCAAAATTAACCGGCGCTCCAGCTCAATTTCGGGCTCGGGGAAGCTCGGCGTTCTGAGTACTTCAGCTGCCAGTGCCAGCACTGTTTCAAAGTCGGCAGAGACCGTTTTCAGGCTGACAAGGCTATAGTCAGCCGCAACATCTGCGCCAAAGCTAGCGCCGATAGATTCGACCGTTTCAGCAATTTCTAGCGCGGTTTTGCTGGCCGTGCCCTTGGTGAGAACAGCCGTGAGCAGGTCGAACAGTCCAGCCGTTTCAGCCGTTTCTCGAAGCTGACCGGCCCGCACAAAAATCCGAGCAGAGACAATATCCGCAACCGGATTTTCGACGGCGATAACCGTCAGCCCGTTTGATAGCGTTGTGCGAACTGTGGCGGGCTGTTTGGTGAGGGTTGAAAAAGTCACAGGTATTATAGATGGGGAGATTGAAGGGAGAAAGCTAATATGCCCGAGTTGCTGACCGGGTTCATTGAAAAGCGCAGGGATAGGATTGCCTTTTTACAGGAGAGTCACAAAAGGCAATGTTACTTTACAACAAGGTATTTATACCTAGCTTAGCTTATCTATGACCTGCTTTAACCCCTGGCTGTACCTGGGATTCCTTCACAGGTATAGCAAACGATGGCGCTGTGCAGCCGAGATAATCCAGTTAATGCACTCGGCCAAGTGAGCGGCGGCATCGCTCAGAGTCAGGCGGGCTGAAGCACGATGGCGGTATAGCGCTCTGGGCTGAGGTATTGCCGGGCAGTTTGCTGGAGCGAGGCAGTGGTATGGGCCTGTAAGTGTTGAGGATAGGCCATGGCCAGTTCGGGTGTGGCAATGGTGGCATAGTAGCCATAGAGTCCGGCGATTTGGCCGGGGGTTTCGGTGAGAAAGGCGTGATCGTTGTGTAGCAGGCGCTGCGCGCGGGTGAGTTCTGATGCTTGAATCGGCTGCTCGGACAGTTCTTGGAGGCGATCGCGCACAATCTCCTCCACTTTTTCGATCCGGCCAGCTTCCAACCACATCGACAGGCTCAGCACACTGCACTCACGCTGAAGCGAAAAGCTGCTGTCAATGCCTTCTACGAGCTGCCGTTCTTCGCGTAGCTCCCGCACCAGTCGGGCTGTTCGCCCGCTGCCCAGCAGCACCGACAGCATATCCAGGCCGCTGGCGGTTTCGAGCTGAGCGACGCCGGGGCCTCTCCAGGCCATAGTCAGGCGGCTTTGCTCCAGATTTGGCAGATGCAGGGTTTGGCGCTGGTGAACGGGAACCGGCAGCGGCAGCGCCTCAGCTTGAGGGCACCACGGCGGTTCAGGGAACGTCTGAAAAGACTGCTGTACCAGTTCGAGGGCCAGGTCTTGAGAGATGCCACCAGCGATCGCCACCGTCATATTCTCAGGTTGGTAGTGAGCCCGATGAAACTGGCGCATTTCTTCAGGCGAGCAGGCTGACAAAATCTCTGGTGTGCCCAGCACTGCCCGACCATAGGAATGCTCACCGTACATCAGCTCACACAGCGCCTGGTAGCCCACCCAGTCAGGATCGTCGTGCGCCTGAAGGATTTCTTCGAGCACCACCTGGCGCTCCCGGCCAAATTCATCGGCTGGAATAGACGCCCGCAGCAGCAGTTCAGCTAAGTAAGGCAGCGTTTGCGGCAGCGCCTCTGCGGCAACGGTGATATAAAAGTGAGCGTAGTCGTGACTGGTCGCCGCGTTGGTCATTCCCCCCCGACTTTCGATGGCCCAGTCAAATTCACCCGGCTGTAGCTGAGGAGTGCCTTTGAACACCATATGCTCTAAAAAGTGAGCCATGCCCGACCATTTGGCCGGTTCAGCGCTCGCGCCAGCCCGCACCCACACATCGACGACCACCGCCGGGGTGGCCATCTCCTGATGAATGATGGTTAGCCCGTTGGGCAACCGCACAACCGCAGGCTCAACCGCGTGAGAGCAAGAATGATCCAAACCAAAAACCCAAAGCAAAAATCGAGAACGCTGGAGGAACAGATCTCTCGCTATCCAGCATGTTAGCGGGCTGGCGGCGGCGCTGTGTGAGTGGCTACCAAAAAAAGACAGACAAAATTCGACAGAAGTCCCCGAACGCAAAAAATCCTCACCCGAAAGGCAAGGATCTTAAATAGTTCAACCGCAGCGCCGTCTTACCTCAGTTTTTGACCTGGGGTGACCAGGTGGGCATCTCGGCTAGAGGTTTATAGTTTCCGAGTACAAGCTCGGTATACTGCCACCTCAGCAACTAGACACCCTTTCAATGAAAAACATAGATCAGAAAACGTTGTTGGCAGTCACCAACGCCGCAGCAGAACTGCCATCATCATAGCGAACCTTCCCCAGAATTCGACAAGGGGCTAACCATACAGAAGGGTGACGGTTATTTGCCCTATTAATTAAATATTCAAAAGTGACCTGACCATCAGTACCAGCACTGCTCTACCTGCTCAATGATGGCACGGGCCGCAGCGTCATCATTTGGACTGTCTGTGAGAACCGTCACATGGCCCATTTTGCGACCTGGGCGAGACTGCTCTTTGCCATACCAGTACAAATGAGCATTGGGAATCTGTGCTAGGGCAGCGCGTTTGGCGGACTCACTCTCTGCGCCAGCCTCAGTACCCAGCAAATTGACCATCACAGCCCTTGGGTGAGTGAGCGCAGTCGAACCCAAAGGCAATCCGCAGACGGCTCGAAGCTGCTGCTCAAACTGCGAGGTCGCGCAGGCATCCAGTGTGTAGTGACCTGAGTTGTGGGTGCGCGGGGCAATTTCATTGATCAGGACGCTGCCTGTTTGGGTGAGA
>JBBQAC010000116.1:0-13313 GCA_038315915.1 Phormidesmidales cyanobacterium | reverse complement strand
TATTTTCGCTCTACCGGTAGAAGTGTTGCCGATGGCCGTTGCCCCGGTAACTCGCGCGTTAGAAAAGCTCGACGGCAAAGTAGATCTGCGCATGGGCATTCAAAAAGACGGCCCGGTGATTACCGATCAGGGCAATATGGTACTCGATGTCACCTTTGATGGCATTGACAATCCGGCTGAGATGGAGAAAACCATCAACAACATTCCTGGCGTGTTGGAAAATGGGCTGTTTGTTGGGCTGGTGAGTGAAGTGCTCGTCGGTGAAGTGAAAGATGGTAAGGCAACGGTTCGCAGTATGTAAGGGAGGAGGCCAATGAACTGTATGTTCATTGGCCCTATTCAGAGCCACAGTCACGAGCTAGAACAGCCGGGTGACAACTTCCTTGAGCGAAAGATAAGTGCCCAATGCTGAGCCGATGCAAAGGGCATTAGTTCCCTCTAATTCAAGGTCTGCCTGTAGCTCTGCTTGAGTGATAACCTTGGTCAGTACTCTATGGAGTAGGTCAATCTCTACGTTACATTTTGTCGTGGTTGTGCGTCTCCATTTCAGGTTGCTCGCCGTGGTTCATCATTTCCATATTCGAGTGCCCGCCAGACATCAGGCTCATCGAAACAGCTCCAGCAGTCAAGATGCCCATTGAAACGAGACCAGCGGAGAAGACGCCCATGGAGATAACGCCAATTGAGACAATTCCATGGGAAATAATGCCAATAGAAATGACGCCATGAGCTGTCACACCAACGGCAATCACGCCATGAGCGCCCACACCGAAGGAAAAGAATTTTTGCTTAGCCGGACGGACTGTCATATAACAATTTTCGATAGAGCTTCAAGAGCTTAGCCCGTAGAGCCGCGTTGATCAAAAGACAGCCTGTCAACTCGTCAGCGCCCGACAGGCTATCCCTGCTCGCTAGCAACCGACTTTATCGTTAGGGACACTGGGCGGAGCGCGATCGCCCTGATACAATCAAAGCCAGCGCCCTTAACCGTTTTTCTCCTTGGCCAAACAGCGACTCGATACCCTTCTGGTAGATCAAGGTCTTTGTCCCTCGCGGCAGCAGGCCCAAAGGCTGATTCGCGCAGGCGAAGTGAAGATTGCGCAACAGATAATGGACAAACCAGGAACGCTGGTTGCGTCGGATGCGGTAGTTGAGCTTAAGGAAAAGCCACCTTTTGTCTCCAGAGGCGGCGAAAAGCTAGCCAAGGCGTTAAAGACATTTGACTTTCATCCCGAAGGAAAAGTTTGTTTGGATGGCGGCATTTCGACCGGCGGCTTTACCGATTGTCTGCTACAAGCCGGTGCCAGACAAGTCTATGGCGTAGATGTCGGCTATGGGCAGGTCGCCTGGAAAATTCGGCAGGATTCGCGTGTGGTGCTCAAGGAGCGTACAAATATTCGGTATCTGACGCCGATAGAGCTTTATCAGGAGGAAGCGATCGCGACTCTGGGCGTGATGGATGTTTCGTTTATTTCCTTAGCTAAAGTGTTGCCTGCTTTTTGGGCGCTGCTGGCTCCGCCCCGTGAAGTTGTTCTTTTGGTCAAGCCTCAGTTTGAAGTAGGGCGAGAGAAAATTGGTAAGAAAGGGGTTGTGCGAGATGCGGGAGATCAGGCAGGGGCGATCGCTCAAGTAAATCAGGCTGCCGCTGCTCTCGGCTGGGACTACTGCGGGCTCACCTGGTCAGATACGGTTGGCCCGGCGGGCAATATCGAATATTTGCTCTGGTTGCGCTCAGACCAAAAAACGCAGTCCTGGCCTAGCTCAGATGAGCTGCAAACAGTGTCTCGCGCTGCTCGTCAAGCACTTCAAAGAGAAAAGGGGGGTGTTCCGCCGCCCCCTTAAACTGAATGACTCACCACGGCTATAGGTGCTCCATCGCTGGGATCTCTATCGGTTGACCGTACTCATGTCGGCATAGCGATCACCTGCGGCAATTCCCTGAGGGGCAACGGCATTAATACGATCCAACTCAGCTTGAGACAATACAATTTCTACCGCTGCTGCATTTTCTTCCAGGTAGCTGCGCCGCTTAGTGCCTGGGATTGGCACAATGTCATCACCTTGAGCGAGCAACCAGGCCAGAGCGAGCTGCGCTGGCGTCACGCCTTTTTCCTGGGCGATCGCTTTCACGCTCTCCACCACATCCAAATTTTTAGCAAAGTTTTCGCCCTGAAAGCGAGGAGAATGACTGCGATAGTCATCAGCGGCAAAGTCATCCGGGCTTTGGAACGTGCCGGTCAAAAAGCCTCGCCCGAGCGGGCTATAGGGCACAAAGCCGATGCCCAGCTCTCGCACAGTGGGCAGAATTTCATCCTCAGATTCCCGGCTCCAGAGAGAATATTCCGTTTGCAAGGCAGTAATCGGATGCACTGCCTGAGCGCGGCGGATGGTGTCGGGAGCCGCTTCTGACATGCCCAAATAGCGAACCTTTCCAGCCTGCACCAGCTCTTCCATCGCGCCAATGGTCTCTTCAATCGGTACGGTCGGATCTATCCGGTGCTGGTAGTAAAGGTCAATCACCTCAACTCCTAACCGCTGCAAGGAGGCATCACAGCACCGCTTGACGTACTCTGGCTTGCCGTTAACGCCGCCCCAGCCGCCATCGGCAGTGCGCACGATGCCAAACTTGGTCGCTAGCACTACCTGATCACGGCGGTCTTTGATCGCTCGGCCCACCAGTTCTTCATTGGTAAAGGGGCCGTACATATCGGCGGTGTCGAGAAAATTCACCCCCAATTCCATGGCGCGGTGAAGAGTGGCGATCGCCGCCATCTCATCCTGGCTACCGTAAAATTCCGACATACCCATGCAGCCGAGGCCCATGGCCGAGACTTCTAATTGTCCTAATCTGCGGGTTTTCATAACTTAATCTCCCATTTCTTGTTCAAACACTTCTTTCACAGCGGTTATGCCATTGAGAGCAGCCGGAAATCCGGCATATACTGCCATCTGGATCACCACTTCGATAATTTCTTCGCGGGTACAGCCCACGTTAAGCGCTGCCTGAATATGGACTTTGAGCTGGGGTTTAGCGTTACCTAGCGCTGTCAAAGCTGCAACTGTCGCAATCTCTCGCGACTTCAAGTCGAGCCCTGGGCGACTGTAAATATCGCCAAAAGGAAACTCGATAACATATCGGGCCAGGTCGGGAGCAATGTCTTTAAGACTGCCAATGACCTGTTCTCCCGCCGTGCCATCGATTGTCTTGAGCTGCTGCCATCCTCGCTGGAACCGGTCTGATTGTCCCTCTAGCTCAGGTTTGCTGGGTGGCGTGTGAACCATTGTGGCTTTCCTCCAATTCTGAATAGTGCTGAATCTTCCAGTCGATAACGGCCAGGTTGTCCTGAAGCTGCTGAATCTGCGCCAGGACGGACTCTCGATGGACCTCTAGAATTTGCCGCCGCTGGCCGAAAGCAGCCTCAGGATGAGACCTGACCAGCGCCGCATACTGCTGCATTTGGCGGATTGGCATCCCCGTCAGCCGCAGTTTGTTCAAGAACTCAATCCATCGCAGGTCATTAGCTGAATACCGCCGGTGCCCGGACGGCGAGCGGCCAACGGGCGCTATCAAGCCACAGCGTTCGTAATAGCGCAGAGTGTGGTCGCTAAGCCCGGTGCTCTGCGCAGCCTGCTGAATGGTGAGTTCCTGTTCCATACCTGCACGTTAATAGCTAGAGTGCACTCTAAGTCAAGCAGAAATTTCCAAATTATTCCGGCTGACTTTACCGGGTCTATTCCGCTTGTTCACCAGTCCAGCACGCTTTGCCTAAATTTTGGGTTCCGCTGCAATCGGAAGATGCAGCTGTAGTGATTAATCTCAGACCGCTGCTAAGCGAAATCTATTAGCTTAAGTAGCCAGCCTCTAACCTGAAATAGATTGAGCAGTGTTTAAAATCTCAAGGACTAAAATAAACTGGTCGACTTCGTAAGGGAAATCTGGCCGAGCGACTTAGATCGACGATCCCAATAAAAAAGGAGCCGACTTTTGCCAGCTCCTTCATTCCATTCTGAAGACACAGATTCAAGGTGTCTTGTGAAATGGCTACTTAATAGTGACCTTAGCGCCCGCATCTTCAAGCGACTTTTTCGCTTCTTCAGCGGCTTCTTTGGGCACGGCTTCTTTAACGGTAATGGGCGCAGATTCCACCATGCCTTTAGCTTCTTTCAAGCCCAGACCAGTCATCGTCCGCACGACTTTCAAGATCGCGATCTTCTTGTCGCCAGGAACTTCATCTAGCACCACGTCGAATTCAGTCTTCTCTTCGACTTCTTCAGCCGCCGCGCCGCCGCCGCCCGCCATCATCATGCCACCGACAGGGGCAGCCGCACTTACGCCAAAAGCTTCTTCAATCTGAGAGACCAGTTCAGAAGCCTCTAGCAGAGAGAGCGTTTTCAACTTTTCCAGAATTTCGTCAGTTGCAGTAGTCATGTGTATTTCTCCTTGTAGTCAATAATTGAATTACGTAAATAGCTAAGCGCTGTGTTACTCTTCTTCTTTTTCGGCATATGCCTTGATACCGCGTCCAATCGAAGCCGGAACTTCTTTGATACCCAAAGCCACTTTGGTTGCCACGGCGTTGATGGCGATCGCAATTTTTGCGTACAGCTCATCTTTAGTTGGCAGGTCAGCAAGCGCTTCAGCCTCCTGTTGACCCAGCAGCTTGCCTTCCAGCACACCGCCGCGCAGCTCAGTTTTTTTAGTCTCTTTTTGAAACTGCTTGTAAGCCTTAACCGCCGAACCAATGTCTTCTTTGGTCAGCATCACCGCTGCCGTTCCCGTCAGCAAAGATTCCAGT
This sequence comes from Phormidesmidales cyanobacterium, assembly GCA_038315915.1. Lineage (GTDB taxonomy): Bacteria > Cyanobacteriota > Cyanobacteriia > Phormidesmidales > Phormidesmidaceae > Phormidesmis. Next base: position 8,517 of record JBBQAC010000116.1, on the reverse strand, counting down.
TCCTGCCACTGTTCCTGGCCGTCAATGGCCCGCTTCAGCAGCGTATTTTTGGAGATTTTGCAAACCGTCCCCGAATCTCGCAGGCGGTTGCGCAAGTCGCCAATTTGAGCGACCGTGAGCCCTTTAAAATCGACTACAAAAGCCGATTCCGACTCATCTAAAAGCGTTTTAAGCTCTGCGACCAGCTCTTTTTTATCTGCTAGCGTTCTTCCCATTTCATTTCACCTCCTCTTTTTTTAAGATTTTTGCCCGACTGGGCAAGTCTGTTTTGCCGCGCATCAAAAAGCCCCGATCCACATACCAGATCGAGGCAAACGTATTAAAGAATACCTGCGCGTCGCAAGCAAACATTAACCGCATACCTCGGCAGGAAATTAAGCAGCGCTCCAGGTTAACCCTGAGCTAGTCTGCACCCGCTGTCTCTGGCAGCAATATTCGATTTTTGTCGTTTGATTTTGAGCTTAAACGTTCAAAATCATTTTTTCCAAACCATGGGCTACATCTAAAACGACTTTGGCTTCTGCGCTCACAGCTGACCAATCACTTCACTCAGCTTCAAATCACGCAGTGCCTGCACATCTAACGAGATAGAAGGCCCCATTGTCGATGAAATAGAAACCGTGCGCCAGAAGCGACCTTTTGCGCCCGAAGGACGATTGCGATCAATCGTTTCTTGCAGTGCCTTGAGGTTCTCTAGCAAATCTTCTGGTGAGAAATTGACCTTTCCAAACATAACATGAACGATGCCCGTTCTGTCAGCACGAAATTCGAGCTTACCCGCTTTAAAGGCTTGAATGGCATCAGCCAGGTCAAAGGTCACCGTTCCCCCTTTGGGCGAAGGCATCAACCCGCGCGGACCAAGCACGCGGCCAAGCTTCGCAACTTTGGGCATCATGTCCGGCGTCGCTACCAGCACATCGAAGTCCATCATGCCCTGGCTGATTTCTTCAATCAGCTCTTCAGAGCCTGACAGGTTGGCACCGGCCTCGCTCGCTTCGTTGACCTTTTCACCCCGGGCAATGACCGCCACTCGCACGTCCTGACCAGTGCCCTTCGGTAGCGCCACCGTTGTTCTGATCTGCTGGTCGGTGTACTTAGGATCGATCCCCAGTCGGATGTGGGCTTCAGCCGATTCGGTAAACTTCGCCGTCGCTGTTTCCTTTAGCAAGGCTATTGCTTCTAGAGGCTGATAACTGCGTTCAGCGTCTACTTTTTCGTACAGCGCCTTCATTCGCTTAGATATTTTTGCCATTCTTTTCTGGGGTCAGTAGCGAAGCCGTAGCCTCTTCCCCGATAGTGTGTTTTGTGTTTTGAAAGTGATTTGTCGAGGCTTGGGCCTGGTGCTTTAGCCAGCGACTTCCACGCCCATGTTGCGGGCAGTGCCTTCAATGATATTCATCGCCATGTCAATGTCGTTGGCGTTGAGGTCAGGCATTTTGGTTTCAGCAATTTCTTTGAGCTGAGCGCGGGTAATAGAGCCCACTTTTTCAGTTCTTGGATTGCTGGATCCTTTTTCAATCTTTGCAGCCTTTTTGATCAAGACTGAAGCGGGCGGTGTTTTGAGGATAAAAGTGAAGCTTCTATCTTCGAAAACAGAAATTTCAACCGGTACGATTAAACCTGCTTTTTCAGCGGTTCTGGCGTTGTAATCCTTACAAAACGCCATAATGTTGACACCGTGCTGACCCAGGGCTGGGCCAATCGGTGGAGCAGGGTTCGCCTTGCCAGCCGGAATTGCCAGCTTAATCAGCGCAACTACCTTCTTTGCCATTTATTGACTCTACTAACTAACTCTACTAATGGGACAGTTGGGCTTCGGCTACGCTCAGCCCTCGGTTATCGAATCCGGTGGCTGAGCGCAGTCGAAGTCACTTCTCTTTTTCCACCTGGTTAAACTCAAGTTCAACCGGCGTATCGCGGCCAAAGATCGAAAGCAGTGCCTTGAGCTTGCTGCGCTCGGGGCTGACTTCAATCACTTCGCCCTCAAAGTCTTTAAACGGCCCGGAGAGCACAGTGATTTTATCACCAGCAGCCATGTCGATTTTGACGACGGGTGCCTGCTCCTGAGTCTGCTTAAAGATTCGTTTGACTTCGCCCGGGCTGAGCGGCATGGGCTTGACATGTCCGCGACCGCGACCCTGGGCTCGGCGCTGCTCGGCCCCCACAAAGTTAATCACGTGGGGCGTGTTCTTTACAACCTGCCAGGCGTCGTCATCGAGCGTCATCCGGATGAGGACATACCCCGGGAAGACCTTTTCCTCAATGCTGTGGCGAGAGCCATCCTTGCGCATTTTGACCGCTGGGGTCTGAGGGATCTCTACTTCTAAAATGGCGTTGGCCAGGTCAAAGGTTTTGACCCGCTGCTCCAGGGTGAGCTTGACCTTTTTTTCGCAGCCAGAGGCAACCTGCACGGCATACCAGTGCGCCCGCTGTTTGGCCTTTGGCTGATCTTCTTCAGCCTGAGCCGCTTCGATGTCCGCTAGGGACTCGTCGTAAGTAGAATCGTCGGATGCGTAAACCATAAATTCAAAAAACCTGTCTAGACGCCCAGCCAAATAGCTTATCTACTAAATAGATCAGCGTGGCCGATAGACTCACCATCAAAATGACAGCCGCAGACTCACTGATCAACTGCTGCCGGGTGGGCCAAATTACCTTGGCAAGCTCCTCGCGGGTGCCTTGCGCAAACGCACTGGCATCAAAGCCGTCGGCGTCACCGCTGGAATTGGGACGGGCCGCTGGCTGATTGACCTTATCTTCTTTGGGTACTTGCTTAGCGTCCTTTTTAGCCACTGGTTTTGCCCCTACCCACTCAAGTAAAAATATCTAAAGTCTGTTTTCACGACTGCTGAATGTCTGACCATTCTAGCGATCTGCGCTGAACTGGTGGCGATCGCCCCGCTTAAGTACCATACCTGATTTAGACAGCAAACCCACCCGAAGGATGAGGCTTTGGCGACTCAACTGAGTGCTTTGGCCACTTCCGGGCAGAGTTTGCGATCTAAAAAGCACGCCCTGAGGGACTCGAACCCCCGACATTCGGTTTTGGAGACCGACGTTCTACCAACTGAACTAAGGACGCATAGCTTGAAGCCTTGTCCGCCTTGCCTTTGTTTTCTGGTTTGTTCAACCCTATCCTATCTTAATACTGAGTTATCCCAATACCAAAATCTCCAGCAAAGGCGGTGCGACAAATCTTACAGCGCGCGGTCAAACCGCTGCTTGAGACGAGTGGCTTTACCCACGCGATCGCGCAGATAGTACAGCTTCGCCCGCCGCGCCTTGCCTCGGCGAATCACGGTGATCGTCGCTACCCGAGGGGCATGAATTAAAAATACGCGCTCAACGCCGACGCCTTGAAACACCCGGCGTACCGTAATAGTCTCGTTGATACCGCCGTTGCGCATGGCAATCACGGTACCTTCGTAGGGCTGGACGCGCTCTTTGCCGCCCTCTACAATTCGCACGCCAACGCGAACCGTATCCCCAACGTAGATCTTAGGAAGATCGTCTTTAATATGTTCCGCTTCAATTGAGCGGATAATTGCTTCAGCGTTCATGGACAGCCCTTTAAAAGCGCACAGTCTCTAAGGTTATAGCAAAAAGGAGAGATTGGGAACCGGTGAGCCGATAATTTCCTTAACTCGCTCCGGCAACCCGCTACGATAGAAGCCACACCTGTTTTTTACTGCCATGAATTTTTTGACTAATCTGCTGCCCAAAATCTCTTTTCCACCCGCGCTGAATGTCAAGGCGGGCAAACGCATTGAGCTAAAGTCAGCAGCAGAAATTGAGACTATGCGGACGGCCTCCAAGATTGTGGCGACGGTGCTGAAAGAGATTAGCGAGATGACGGCGGCGGGGATGAGCACCGCTGACCTGGACGATCACGCTGAAAAGCGCATTCGCGAGCTGGGGGCGACGCCGAGCTTTAAGGGCTATCACGGGTTTCCAGCCTCTATTTGCGCCAGCATAAACAATGAGGTGGTGCATGGCATTCCCCGCAAGCGCCGGACGATTAAGACCGGAGACGTGGTGAAAATTGACACGGGTGCCTATTACGAAGGGTTTCACGGCGACTCCTGCATTACGATCGCCGTCGGTAAGGTCAAGCCAGCGGCCCAACGGCTAATCGAGGCGGCGGAAGAAGCGCTTTACGCTGGGATCGCGCAGGTAAAACCGGGCAATACGCTGCTGGATATTGCCGGGGCAATTGAGGATTCGATCAAGGCGAATAAGTTTACGGTGGTGGAAGATTTTACCGGTCATGGCGTGGGCCGTAATCTGCACGAAGAACCGGCTGTATTTAACTTTCGTACCAACCGCGCGCCGAATGTGACGCTCCAGCCAGGAATGACGCTGGCGATTGAGCCAATTTTGAATGCGGGCACGAAGCACACGCGGACGCTGAGCGATCGCTGGACAGTCGTTACCCTGGATCGCGCCCTTTCGGCCCAGTGGGAGCACACTGTGCTGGTGACTGAGACCGGCTACGAGATTTTGAGCGATCGCACCAAAGTATAGGGCGCTCCCTAACCTATCAACCGCCAGAATTTTCGGACGCTGGCTGTAGCTTTTCCAGGCTCACGCAGGCATCGGTTTTGTAGTCTACCGCCACTTCAAAGGTATAGGCTTTCGAGCGGCGATGCTCTGAATCCAGCGCTTCGCCCAGGTTGGAAAAATTATCGACATCGGCAAAAGTCGCCAGAATTTCTTCGTTCAGTGCGCCGTAGCCAGTGCTGCGAATAAGCTCGGGATCGCCTGCTACGTTTCCCTGCGAATCGAACAGTACGCCGACTTCCGCGCTATGCGGATCTTTCTCCAGGCAGGCGCTGTATGAGAGCACATCAGCCGCCTCGGCAGACTGGATCGGATAGCTAACTTGGGTAAGATTGGCAACTTGGGTGGGTGCGATATTTTCGATAGTATCCACATTGGCCTGAGTGCGAATTTTTGCCTTCCAAGCTTCTCGGTTCTGGTCAGCGATCGCTTTACTGGTGCCTGCTTCGCGATAGGTCAGCGCTTCGGCGACCTCGGTCACCATCGCCCGCAAAGACGCAGGTAGTTTGGCCTCTGCTGAGGCAATCAGATCGCTCGCAGGCATCTGAGGGCTATTGCCGGTGTTATTGTCAGCGGCGGCGGGCGTTGGCATACTCTCTTCGGAGTTTTGATCGCTGTCCGCTGGCAGATCGGGAAGATCTGTATCACTGGCAGGCGGCGTACTACCGGCAGGGGGGGACTCAGGAGGAGCGGTTGGCTGGGTACTAGGCGATCTCCTGGCGATAGTGGTTACTACAGGACGAGTCACCCCGACATTGGCAGAATTTGCTGCCGGTTGTAAAAAACTATTCGCCCCTAAGCGATCGCCTTTGGGTGGTTCAGGAGCAGGGACATTGGGATCGGGTACTGGCAGTGGGTCAAGGGAGGACTTAGCGGGAGCCTTGGTTTCAGGAAGGTCAGCAAGGTCGACATCTTCTATGACTTCTTCTGATGTTCCGCCTATTGGCACAAACAGCAGTGCCGTATGCAGCCCTAGCGCTACCAAAAACATTGGATAGACAAATTGAATAAGCTTCATGCGGCAGGTAGACGATAGACAGCGATCAGCCTAGAGGATTGTTCTCCCACATCACCAACAGCGAAGAACCTTCTAAAGCAACTATGCTCATATACAAAATTGTCTGGCCGTCAGTAGTGAGCTGGTACAGCGGTTCACCACCGTAGTTGCTGAGCTGAGTAAAGGTAATGTTACTCTGCGCGTAAGTGGATTGTATTACAGGGAGAAGATCAGCGGGTTCATCATCTAACCAGCGAGCGTCTTTGGCGGCGGCAACCGGTTCAGTCGCACTGACGAAGTTTTCAAAATTTTCAGGTCGGCGAAATGATTTTTTATCGGGCATCCCGACGGCTGTGTTGTCCCTGATCCCCAAGTTACCCAGCCCCGAAATGAATACGCCCTGGGCCGGAGCCGGATCAAAAGCGGGTGGGGGTGTGCCGGGTGGCGATGTGCTACCCGCAGGCGCACTGGCAGCAGGGGCACCACCAGCAGGCGCACTAGCCGCAGGGGCGGCAGGGGTAGTTGGTGTGCCTGCTGTTGCTACGGCGACCTGCCTGGGTGCAGGCGCTGGCGCTGCGGGTAGCGGTGGAACTGGTGAAGCTTCTGGCGGTGGAATGTTTTCGGGCGGGGGAGAGGAGGCCGCAATATCCGACAAATTCAAAATGTCAATGGCGACTTCTTCCTCGGGATCTGTCTTCTCTTCTACCGAGACATCATTAGGCGGTCGCTGGCTGAGGGGCACAACCAGTAGCAAGACATGGAAGCCGACAGCTATCCAGGTGAGCGGGTGGTACAGCAGCTTTTTGAGTGTCGGGCGGCGCGGTGAAACAGCTTTGGCAGGTGGGCTATTTTCGGTAGTGACCTCTGTTTCGGGGGGAGAAAGCATTGTGAAAAGGAGAATTTGAAAGCGGGTACAAACGCTCAGAGAGCCTTGGAAGTGCAGACCGGTCGTTCAGCAACTGGCCTGCACTTCCCAAGATAATAGGCTTGAAGACTAGAACTACTCAAGAACGAGCAGTCTAGAGCCCACTCAAGGACTCTTCGTAGCTCTCAGGCGCAAGCGGAACGTAGCCGACGGTCGGCACAATCTCCAACGCATTGTCGAGGTAGAACTCAACGAAAGCCTTCACTTCAGGGCGGCTATTCAAAACTTCGGTGTTGACGTAGATGAAAATGGGACGAGCCAAGGGCTTGTAATCCTCGATGGTCTCAAAAGAGGGAACCACGTACTCTCCGTTAGTGTCTTCACTGGCAACGCCGACCGCTTTCAAGATGTCCTTGTTTTCCAGGTAGTAGGACATCCCAAAGTAACCCAGTGCGTTTTCATCGCGAGAAACGCCCAACACCAGCACGTTGTCATCTTCACTGGCGGTATAGTCGCCTCGGCTAGCGCCGCCTTCACCGGTGATTTCCTCTGTGAAATAGTCAAAGGTGCCGGAGTCAGTACCAGGGCCATAGAGGTTGAGAGGTGCATCCGGGAAGGAAGGATCGACCTGATTCCAGCGAGTGATGGTACCTTCTGCTGCGGGCTCCCAAATAGCCGCTAGCTGTTCTACAGTCAAATTTTCAGCCCAGTCATTCTCAGGATTGATGACGATAGTAATCGCGTCAGTGGCAACTCCAATCTCCTGGTACTCAATACCATTTTCTGCGCAGAGTGCCGCCTCAGAGTCTTTAATCGGGCGCGAGGCATTGGAAATCACCGTTTCGCCCGCACAGAACTTTTCAAAGCCACCGCCCGTACCAGATACGCCAACGCTGATGTCAACGCCGTCATTAACCGTCATAAATTCTTCAGCGATCGCTTCGGTGATGGGGAAAACAGTGCTCGAACCGTCGATAGAGATCAAGTTGCTCTGGGCAAACGCCACGGCTGCTGTCAGGCCGACGGTGGCCGCGACTGCTGTGGTCGCCCCCAAAAATTTAAAGCTCAAAAACCGCTTGTGGCTCACTACCATTGTCAAAAACTCCTAAATAGCTCGAATTCATGGCCAATAGGCAGGTTATCGGGCTGAGTTTAAGAAGCTGGGGCTGATTGGTTGTTAAAACTTTAACGTTAGGTTAAGGATTGTTAAACCCTGCGCTGATTTGGGAATAATATCTCCTTTCTCCTTGATAGAGTGCCCTGATCTGCCGCCTCATTAATCTGCAATAGGGCTGAAATGCTGGCAGCACGACCACCCAATGCAGGTTTAACCAGAGAGCGGTGACATCATCATAGAAAACCCCAATGTTTCTAATGCTCGCCTACTAGCTCCATAGCATCTGGTTTATCGTGTACGGCCAGCCTTTCCATGAGCGTAGCGCTAGCTTCATTCATACCCACTAGCTTTACCGCTGAGCCATGAGCGCGGAACTTAAGCACCACTTTATCGATGGCTATCACCGCCGACTGATCCCAGAGATGAGAGTGAGTGAGGTCAATGACGACGCTGTCAATACGCTCGTGAATATCGAAGGCTTCGGTGAAGTTGTTGGCAGAGACGAAAAATAGCTGACCAAATACATAGTAGGTGCGCTCGGTGCCGTCGTCGCTGAGCTGGCTGCGGATGTCGATTAGCTTGCCGATTTTGCGGGAGAAGGCGATCGCACTCAAAGCAATCCCTACCATCACGCCCAGCGCCAGATTATGTGTAATCACCGTAGTCACCACCGTCGCGATCATCACTGTGGTTTCACTCTTCGGCATTTTGCGAAAGTTAATTAACGACGCCCAGTTGAAGGTGCTAATCGAAACCATGAACATCACGGCCACCAGCGCCGCCATTGGGATGGCGCTCACCCAGGCTCTCAGCAGCAAAATAAATGACAGCAAAAAGATCCCCGCGCTCAGTGTAGACAGCCGCTGCCACCCACCCGACTTAATATTGATCACCGACTGGCCGATCATGGCACAACCTGCCATGCCGCCAAACAGCCCGGTTACCAGGTTCGCTACGCCCTGACCTCTGGCCTCCCGG
>JBBQAC010000271.1:0-5626 GCA_038315915.1 Phormidesmidales cyanobacterium | reverse complement strand
GCTACAGTTCCCGCTGTGGTTGGGGTTTGCCCCCGATCCGGCAAATCCATCTACTGACTACGATTACTACTGATGACGATAACTTCTCACCTACCGCTATGACTGGGTCTGCTATTGCAATATTGCTGCTGGGTCTGCTGGTGGCTTACTTACTCGGGGCCGTGCCGACCGGTTTTTTACTGACAAAGGCGCTCACGGGAATTGACATTCGTGAGTGTGGGTCGGGCAGTACTGGTGCGACGAATGTATTTCGTGTGGTTGGGAAAGGTGCTGGAATAACAGTGCTACTGATTGATTTGCTAAAAGGTTGGCTGGCTGTCGTTTGGATGATTTGGCTGGTGTCATTTGCCCTGGGCGGTGTCCTGACAGCAGAGCGTGCCGCTTGGGTCTATATGCTAGCCGCACTGCTAGCGGTGATCGGACACAGCAAATCGGTATGGCTGGGCTTTACAGGGGGAAAATCAGCCTCGACAGGATTGGGCGTACTATTGGCGCTAGCCTGGCCAGTGGGCTTGGGTGCGGCGGCGGTCTTCGCGAGTGGCGTTGCGATCTCGCGGACGGTGTCGGTCGGCTCAATTGCGGCGGCGCTATCGGTGACTGTGTTTATGGTGGCAACCGGGCAGCCACTGGCCTATGTCTTGCTGGCGATCGCTGGCGGCTGCTACGTGGTATTCCGCCATCGCAGCAACATTTCGCGCCTGCTGGCAGGTACCGAACCGAAGACTTTTGGCAGTTAGAGGCAAGGGTTGAACTGGAATGCTATGAACGCTGCATAGCACTGTCAGGGCAGTGAGTTTCTAAGCAGTTGCGCAGTTCTTCGGGGCTGAAGAGAACAGGCAAAAAATGAATGCTGTTGACTTCTTTGAAATAAAACAGAATAGGAACTGCTGGCCAGAAGATTCGCCAGGTTTGCCAGTCAGCGTAGGGAAAAGTTTTGAGGATGTGATCACCCCGCTGTACTTCTAGCGCGGTGGCTGTAAACGAGAGCCGAATAGTTGCACTCTGGTAGAGCAAAAAAAGACCCAGCAGCGCCAAGACGATACCAGCACCGCCCGTTTTGACTGGCAGAAGTATGATGCCTAGAGCGATAGAAACAATTGCAATAGAGAGCTTGTAGCTAGGTGTGAGTACTGTTGAGGTGGCAGATTGGGTGGAATCAGTCATGGCGAGGGGGTTAGTTGCTACAGAAATTTGAATGATCGTCAGGGTTGGGGGCGGCTGAACGGACGAAAAGCGAGGAGTCTAAGTGTTACCTAGTTACCGATGAAAGCGCTACCAGTACCTTGAAACATCACCCAGGAGAGGAAAAAATTGACGATGAAGATAGCGAGTAGAGAGGTGACAACGGCTGTCGTGGTAGACTGCCCCACACCTTTCGCCCCGCCGGTAGTGGTCAGACCCCAGCTAGAGCCAATAACCGCAATTAAAATGCCAAAGATCACTGCTTTGATCAAAGCGCTGGCAAGATCCCAGGTAGTGAGAAAGTTTCGGGCCGAATTGATAAAAACGGTGAAAGAAATATCGTACAGATTAGTCGCGACTAGCAGCCCGCCTACCATGCCGGTAATGAAAGACAGCACGCTCAGCAAGGGCAGCATCAGGGCACAGGCGATGACCCGAGGAATAACCAAATAGTCGACCGGGTCGCTTTTGAGCATTTGAAGCGCATCGATTTGCTCAGTGACGCGCATGGTTCCAATCTCAGCGGCAAAGGCTGAGCCCACTCGCCCGGCAAGGACGACTGCGGTCAGTACTGGGGCAAGCTCGCGCGAAAGGGTGAGCGCAAGAACACCGCCGATCGCATTGGTCGCCCCAAAGTTAATAAACTCTCGGGCCACTTGAATTGTAAAAACCATCCCCACAAACAGCGCAGTGACCAGCGCAATGATCAGAGACTGAGGCCCGACAGCGGCCATTTGCTCCACCGTATTGCGGCGGTGAATAGGCCGAGAAATGATGTGAATAAGCACCTGTCCGCCCAGAAGAATTGCGGCCAGCAGCCGCTGTAGCCAGAGGGTAAGACTGTGTGGGAGGAGGGAAGAACTCATAGGAATCGTTCACAAGCGTTAGCAACGATGTTTTATGAAAATTTAAGATTTCTCAAATACGCCATAGCCTGCACTATTTATCCCTTAAGGTAGTCCAGAGGCACCAAAGAGTAGGTCGCCTTGCTTTTGAGAAGGTTTGGAAGGGACACTGCGTTTTGTATCGCCATGGCTACCTTATTACATTTTCTCCGGTCGCTAGTAGTAAGTTTGCTGACGGGCTTTGTGCTATCGCTTGCAGTGCTGGGTCTTTTGCTGGCCTGTCTGATGGGGCTGCATATATCACCTATCGCTTTCGTTGCAGATCCTGTTTACCTTCAGTTCAGTCAATTTTTGGCCGTTTTTGGCAACGGCGATCGCCTCGAAGGGATAGTGGCGATCGCCCTGGCTCTGGGCATTGTCTTCTCTTTGCTAAACGGCTTTGGCTCCTACAAGCGCAGTCAGCGCTCGGAGTGGCATCTGGCAATGTCAAACTTTCCCAAAGACAATTTCACAACTTAATTTATTTGGCCCCGAAAGCGAGCTGCAATCATAAACCGTGAGTACCGCCACGGTGACGGCCTCTGCTTTGGTCGGTGCCACTTCTGTAGATCGCCTATAGAATCCCCCGAATTCTGCAAAAAAAACTATGCTGTATAACAGTGTTTTGCAGAAACTAGCTCAGGTGCTATGGGTCTTCGCCGCCTCTTTTCTTCTCGGATCTCATCGCGCTCCCTCCCCTCGGACGATTTGACCGCCTGTCTTCCTAAGCTCAGGCCATCCGGTTACCTTTTTCCCACCGCTATCTTTTTAACCATTTGGCTGGTGTTTAGCGCCTTTGCGCCGCCAGCTTTTGCCCGAGGCGATTCCAGCCAGTCACCTGGCAGTGCTATTCAACCTTACTTGGACAGGGTTGCCGAGGAGGTGAGCGAGTTTACGCTTGACAATGGCATGAAATTTATTGTCCTTGAGCAGCATGAGGCACCTGTCGTGTCGGTGATGCTGTACGCCAATGTCGGAGCCTCCAACGAAATTGACGGACAGACCGGTGTTGCTCACTACTTAGAGCATTTGGCCTTCAAAGGAACAACTCGCATTGGAACGCGGGATTATCCCGCTGAAAAGAAAGCGCTGGATCGACTCGATAAAGTCTTTGACCAGCTCCTAGCTGCCCAGGAATCTGGCAGTGAAGATAAAGTGGCTGAGCTGACGGTTCGCTTTGAAGAATTACAGGCTGAAGCGGCAGCGTATGTAGAGCAAAATAAATTTGGCCAAATCGTTGAGCAGGCTGGCGGAACGGGGCTAAATGCGACAACCTCTGCCGATGCGACTCGCTACTTTTACGACCTGCCCTCTAATAAATTGGAACTTTGGTTCTCATTAGAGTCTGAGCGTTTCTTAGACCCGGTCTTTCGGGAGTTTTACAAAGAGAAAGAGGTGATCTTAGAAGAGCGTCGGATGCGGGTAGATAATTCCCCCATTGGTCAGATGGTCGAGCGGTTTTCGGAAGTTGCCTTTACTGAAAATCCCTACCGTCGCCCTGTAATCGGCTACATGGAGGATTTGCGCAAAGCTACCCGTGCCGACGTCCAGGCTTTCTTTAATACTTACTATGGCCCCAGCAATCTGGTCGCAGCAGTCGTAGGCGATGTCGATCCTGAGCAGGTGAAGCAGCTCGCTGAGGCTTACTTTGGTCGCTATCAGTTGCGCACTCAGCCGCCAAAACTCGTTGTCAATGAAGCCGCTCAAACTGAGCCCAAAGAATTTACGCTGGAGTTAGTTTCTCAACCCTGGTATCTGGAGGGCTATCATCGCCCCGGTATTAACGATCCCGATCATGTGGTGTACGCCATGATCGATAGCATCTTAACTGGCGGACGAACTGCCCGTCTCTATAAATCACTGGTGGAGCCACAGATTGCCCTAGACATTGGCAGTGCGAACGGTTTCCCAGGTGACCAGCAGTCGACAGTGCTGTTGCTATATGGACTGACTGCTCCTGGCCATACGGTCGAGGAACTGGCGGTCGGTCTGGACGCCGAGCTAGCCCGCTTGCAGCAAACGCCAGTCGATACGGAAACGCTAGATCGGGTGAAAACTCAGGCCAGGGCAGGCTTACTCAGGCAGCTAGATTCCAACAGTGGTATGGCTAGTTTGCTAACCGAGTACGAGGCAAAAACCGGTGACTGGCGCAATGTGTTTGAAGAATTGCAGGCCATTGAAGCGGTGAGCGCGGCTGATGTGCAGCGGGTGGCGATCGCTACCTTCAAGCCTGAAAACCGGACGGTGGGCAAGCTGATTTCAGCGAAAGAACCTGAGGCATCTGAGGAAATATCGCCCACGCCAGATGAAGCAGATCCGGGTATGTCGCCCGTTGGGCCGACTCAGCCACCGGGTGACATGCCTGCACCTGGCCAGTAAGCTGACATCCTTTTAGACCGTCCCTTAGACCGTTGCTCCCTTATCTCAAAGTCATTCAGCGAGTCATTAAATTCATGGATTCGATTTTACGGCGCAGTCGCAGACGCCTTTTGCCCCTGTTGTTTCTAGTGGCGGTCACTTTTTCAATACTGTTGACCTTTGCCTATCCCAAGCCTGCTCAAGCGATAGAAGCAAAGCCCTATGAGGAGTTGGAGTTTCCACCCTTAGGCGACATTCAAATTCCTGAGTACGAACGCTACGAGCTAGACAACGGCTTAGTGGTGTATCTGATGGAAGATCATGATCTGCCGCTGGTGAGTGGCTCAGCGACTTTTCGCACGGGTGACTATCTGGTGTCTCCTGAACAGACCGGGCTTGGCGATATTGTCGGAGAGGCGATGCGACTGGGTGGGACGGTGAGTCACCCCCCGGCTGAGCTGAATCAGATACTGGAGCAGCGGGCGGCGTCCGTTGAAACAGGCTTGAGCGACACGTCTGGCAGCGCCGGGTTTTCGAGCCTGACGGAAGACTTGCCGGAGGTGTTCAGGCTATTTGCCGAGGTGATTATGCAGCCTGCTTTTGACGCGGAGCAGGTCGCCTTGATCAAAAGCCGTAGCGCTGGCGGAATCGCTCGCCGCAACGATGATGCGGATGATATCGTCTCCAGAGAATTTAACAAGCTGATCTATGGTGACCAAAGCCCGTATGCGCGCACGATAGAGTATGCCAACCTGAAAAATATCAGCCGCGAAGACGTGGTCAGCTTTTATGAGAATACGCTGACGCCGAGGCATACAATCTTGGGCATTGTCGGCGATTTTGATCCGGATCAGATGAAGGCCCAGATTGCGAACAGCTTAGGTCAGTGGCAGGCGAAGGCTGTGGCCGCGCTGCCTGAACCCCCCGACGGTGAGCAGCAGTCAGCGGGATTATTTGTGGTGGATCAGCCGCAGCTCACTCAGAGCTATGTGCATATTGGCCACATTGGGGGGGAGCTGAGCAGCCCTTACCACGCGCCGATGGCGGTACTCAATGAGGTATTGAACGGCTTTGGCGGGCGGCTTTTTAACAAAATTCGCTCGCAGCAGGGGTTAGCTTACAGCGTGTATGCGTTTTGGAGCCCCCGCTACGATCATAACGGCCTTTTTATTGGCGGCGGACAAACGCGCTCTGAGGCGACG